>NZ_CEEDCJ010000009.1:0-160991 GCF_979253005.1 Sphingomonas sp. AC435 | reverse complement strand
AACAGGTCGCTCATTCCAGTCTCCTCTCAGAGCCTGAATCAGATCGCGCCTCTCACATCAATGGGTCCTGACCCTAGGACCCCATGTCCCGCTGAGCGACGAAGCATCGACACGGACGCCCTTGTCGAAGACGCGCGCGATATCGCGACCATCTGGAAAGGTGCCGAAACGGGAACCGAAGTCTGCCGCATGTCGGCTCCGCCGCGTGGGGGTCGCTGGAAACCTTGGAGGAATAGCGCTCCGCCAATTCACCGGCTCGCCGGTCAAGCGCAGTCATTCCCCTCACACTCCGTTCGCCCAGACAAAAGACCGCTTCACCGCAAACATCATACCGCTACGCAACATAGTAACACCTAATCTATAGTGAATATAAGTTTCAAATATGACGATACTGTTGTCATCAGGTGGGGCCGTACAAACCGGCTAATGCCTTGAGTTCACCTGCGAAATGTATTTTTGACTCGGCCGTGGTTGTTGCTACACCTTGTTAACCGATCGTTCACACAGGCGATCCCGGTCGATCCGGGCAATGCTCGTACCGAGACAATTGGCGTAATAAGGGGCTCATAAGATGATCAAGTATCTTGGTGCAGTTGCAGCGCTTGCGTTGTGGTCCGGGGCCGCGGAGGCTCGTGTCGTGACCATCGAATATGCCAGTACGACAAATCGACTGAATGGCGACGTGTCGGGTCGATTTACGTTCGATACGAGAACAGCCTCCCGCCGGGACTTCAGTCAGCCAGGAACTGACATTGCTGTCTATACAGGAACTCCCCCGTGGCAGCATTCTTTTGATCTCTTCGGAGAGACGCGTGCAACGCAACCGCTGTCCATCGACGTTAGCAGCGACGCGTTCCTGGATATCATTTCCTTCTACTCGCAAATCCCTGAGACGACGGACTTTATTGTGCTTTCTCTCTTCTATCCGCTTGGTACAAACATCAATCGTGATCTGCCTGACTCCGGATTCGAGAATGCTACTTTCGGAGTTGTTGCATTCTTTGGTCAACCGGGATTCTTGAGCCAGGATCTGGCGAGGTACAGCGTCTCCTACGCCAACTCGGTGCCGGAACCGGCGACCTGGGCGATGATGATCGGCGGGATCGGTATGGTCGGGGGCGCTCTGCGTCGCCGTTCGCGGAATGCGCTCGCCGCCGCCGCCTGACACCAACCGACTCATCGGTCCGGCAGGTGCCGGACCGATTTCCTGATGATGTTCTGAAATTCGTAGGGTGATCCATGCACGCATTGCTTCGCAAACTTCTGCTCACGGCCACCGCGACCACGCTGGCGGGCCTTTCGATCGCGCCGGCGCAGGCGGTGACCTTTACCCTGATCGACTCCGGCGGAGCCGCGGTCGGATCGCAGGCCCGCCTCGGCTTCGAGGTCGCTGCCAGCTATTGGTCGTCCGTCCTGCGTGACAACACCAACATCAATCTCAGCATCGGCTTCTCCTCGCTGGGCTCCAACATCGTCGGTCAGACCGCTTCGGCTCGCGCCTTCGTGGACAATTCCGCTGTCTATGGCCGGCTCGCATCGGACGCGACCTCGTCACTGGATCGTATGGCGGTCGGATCGCTCCAGCCACTGGCGAACGGGGACCGGGGACAAACCTACCTCTCCGCGACGGCGAATGCCTTCAACGTCACGCGCACCGCCTATATCGATACCCGCACGCGGTTCGATAATGACGGTTCGATCAATAACGGCGTCGCCTCGGTCAACGTGGCCAACGCCAAGGCTCTGGGCCTGACCAGGGATGCCAACGGTACTCCCATCAATCAGAACGCCTTCGATGGCGCGATCACGTTCAGCAGCGATTTCAACTTCGACTTCGATCCGCGAAACGGCATCGCCGCCAACAGCTTCGATTTCATCGGCACCGCCATCCACGAGATCGGACATGCCCTGGGGTTCGTCAGCGGCGTGGACATCTATGACGCGGTCACCGGGCCGAGGGGAATGCAGTTTCCCGGGGCGGCAGAGACGAGCGTGATCCTCACACCTCTCGATTACTTCCGCTACAGCGCGCCCGGTCGTCTGGACTGGTCGACGCAGAACACGCCCTACACGTCGGCCGATGGTGGGCGGACCCAGCTCTTCGGCAACTCGCTGATGTCCACCGGTCGCCTGAACGGCGACGGGCAACAGGCATCGCATTGGAAGGACTCGCCGCGCGGCGACCCGTCGGAGGGGATCCTCGATCCAACCATCGCGTTCGGGCAGACCCTGGAGGTGACCGCGCTCGATCTGGCGGCGTACGACATGATCGGCTGGGATATCGCGTTCGATCCGCTGAGCCGCCCCGGCTACCGGATGAGCACGGCATCGATCTACCGGAACTTCCTCGGCGGCGCGGTGCCGGAGCCGGCGAGCTGGGCGATGATGATCGCGGGCGTCGGCTTCGCCGGCGGCGCGCTGCGGCGGCGGCGTGCCATGACGGTCAAGCTGTCCTTCGCCTGATCGCGAGGCCGCCCAACCGTCGCCACGAGGCGCTACCGGGTGCTCCCGGTAGCGCCTCGTTCCGTGTGAACGGCTGCCGGGCGTTTTGCTGCGGCGGGAGATGTGGCGGCCAACCATGAAAGCGGCGAGGTGCGTTCGCAACCGCTCATGGCGCCCGTCGTGAAAGCGCACATAGCCCGGTTCACGCGCTCGACCTTGCTGTTGATCTACGGGTAGCTCCGTTCGGCGCGCCAGTGTTCGAGGTCGTTGGCCTCGCAGATCAGGGCGAAGCATCTGGCGCGCTCGGCCGGTGCCGTGGTTATGACAGGCTCCCGATTTCCTCTGGGTGGGACAGAGGGAGAGCGACCCGCCCGCGACGATCACCCCGCCTCGGCCACCGCCTTCGTCGCCGCCTCGCCCGTCCAGTCGAGGTCGCCGATCGTGCGCCACACTTCCTTGCCCTGCGCGTCGAACAGGATGCTGGTCGGCAGGTTGCTCGCGACCGCAGGCACCCACGCCATCTTCGGGTCGGTCCACGATTTCAGCGCCTTGAATTTGCGCTCCGCGAGGAACGCGGTCGCCTTGGCCGGGTCCATGTCCTGGCTCAGTGTCACGACGCGCAACTTCGCCCCTTCGCGCACGGCCAGCGCGTCGAGCGTCGGCAGCTCCTTCACGCACGGACCGCACCATGTCGCCCACAGGTTCAGCAGCACCGGCGTGCCGCGATAGGTCGCCAGCGTCACCGGCTTGCCTTCCGGGTCGACGAACGCCAGCGTCGGCGCGGCTTCCCCCTTGTGACTGCGGTCGATCGTGCCGGCGGGCTTCGCCGCGACAGCACCCGACGGCGCGGCTTCGTCGGGCGACACGGCATTCGCCATCTGGTCCGGAGACGCCTGTTCTTGCCCGGCGGGGGTCGAGGCCCTATCGCAACCGGCGACCGCCAGCCCGGCGACGAGAACGAGACCGATCGAGCGCATGAGTACCTCCAACAGCATGTGGGGCGGCCGCTTCGCCGAAGGGCCGTCCGCGGTGATGCGCGAGATCAACGCCTCGCTCCCCTTCGACCAGCGAATGTGGCGTCAGGACGTGGCGGGCAGCCGCGCGCATGTCGCCATGCTCGGGAAACAGGGCATCGTCCAGCCCGCCGATGCAGAAGCCATTGCCGAGGGATTGACGCAGGTTGCCGCCGGCTATGAGCGGGACGGCGTGCCCGACGACCTGTCGCTGGAAGATATCCACATGCTGACCGAGGCGCGGCTGGCGGATGCGATCGGCCCCGTCGCCGGTCGCCTTCACACCGCGCGGTCGCGCAACGATCAGGTTGCGACCGATTTCCGCCTCTGGGTGCGCGATGCGATCGATCAGGTGCTGGATGCGCTGACGGCGTTCCAGGCGGCGCTGCTGGTGCGGGCGGAGGAGCATGCCGGGGCCGTAATGCCCGGCTTCACGCACCTGCAATCGGCGCAGCCGGTGACGCTCGGCCATCATCTGATGGCGTATTACGAGATGATCGCGCGCGACGTGTCGCGCTTTACCGATGCGCGGGCGCGGATGAACCTGTGTCCGCTGGGATCGGCGGCGCTGGCGGGGACTGGCTTTCCGATCGACCGGCACGCGACCGCAGAGGCGCTGGGGTTCGACGGGCCGACGCGCAACTCGCTCGACTCGGTCAGCGACCGCGATTTCGCGCTCGATTACCTTGCCGCGGCGGCGCAATGCTCGCTGCACCTGTCGCGCTTGGCTGAGGAGTTCGTGCTGTGGGCGTCGCAGCCCTTCGGCTTCGTCGCGCTCAGCGATCAATGGTCGACCGGCAGCTCGATCATGCCGCAGAAGCGCAACCCGGATGCGGCCGAGCTGGTGCGCGGTCATTCGGGGCGGATCACCGGCTGCCTCGTGTCGTTGATGATGACGATGAAGGGTCTGCCGCTCGCCTATTCCAAGGACATGCAGGACGATAAACCGCCTGTGTTCGAGGCGCACGACCTGCTCGGCCTCAGCATTGCGGCGATGACCGGTATGGTCGAGAGCGCGACGTTCCGCACCGACCGGATGCGCGCGCTCGCCGAATCGGGCTATGCCACCGCCACCGATCTCGCCGACTGGCTGGTGCGGGAGGCGGGGGTGCCGTTTCGTGAGGCGCATCACATCACCGGCCGCGCGGTGGCGCGGGCGGAGGCGTTGGGGGTGACGCTCGACGCAGTGCCGCTGGGCGATTTGCGGGCGATCGATGCGCGGATCGACGCGCGGGTGTTCGACGTGTTGTCGGTCGACGCCTCGGTCGCCAGTCGCACCAGCTTCGGCGGCACCGCGCCGGCCAATGTCCGCGCGGCGATCGCCGTCGCCAGGGGGGAAGCATGACGCGTCTCGTTCTTTTCGCGGCGTTGCTGCTCGCCGGGTGCGGCGCGGCGGACGGGTTGCAACCGCCGCCCGGTGGTAAATTGCCCGTCGCCCCAGTCGGCGCGCGCGCGACGCCGACGCCGGCGCAGCTGCTGACCCCGACGACGCAGCAACGCCCGCTCCGCAACGACGAGCTGCTGCGCCGTTCGGAAGAGCGCCGCTCCGACGATTTCAACCTGCCGCCGCAGTGATCTTTCACCCCTCCCCTTGAAGGGGGCGGGGGGTGGGGTGCTTCCGCAAGCCCGTCGCTGGCGGAGAGGCCCCACCCCAACCCCTCCCCTGAAGGGGAGGGGCTATCGAGCTTAGGAATCGCATGGACCATTTCGCCTATCGGGACGGTGTCCTCCACGTCGAGGACGTATCCGTACCCGCGATCGCAAAGGCGGTCGGCACACCCGTCTACATCTACTCCGCCGCCACCTTGCGCCGCCACGCGCAGGTGTTCCGTGAGGGGTTGAAGGACGTGCCGCGCAAGCACCTCGCCTATGCGATCAAGGCCAATCCCAACCTCGCCGTCCTCCGCGTCCTCGCCGACGAAGGCTATGGTGCGGACGTAGTGTCGGTCGGCGAAATGAAGCGGGCGCTGGCGGCCGGGATGCCGCCCGCCGACATCGTCTTCTCGGGCGTCGGCAAGACCCGCGCCGAGCTGGCCGCCGCGCTCGACGCCGGCATCGGCCAGTTCAACCTGGAACTGGAGGAGGAGGGCGTCGTCCTCGCCGCGCTGGCCGCCGAACGCGGGCTGGTCGCGCCGGCGACGCTGCGCGTGAACCCCGATGTCGACGCTGGCACGCACGCCAAGATCTCGACCGGCATGAAGGAGAACAAGTTCGGCGTGCCGGTCGATCAGGCGGCGGGCATGTATGCGCGCCTGTCGGGTCTGCCGGGCCTGAACCTGCGCGGCATCGCGATCCATATCGGCAGCCAGTTGTTCGACCTCGCCCCGCTGGAGGCGGCCTATGCGCGCGTCGGCGATCTCGTCGCGGAGTTGCGCGCGAGCGGCCACACGGTCACGCATGTCGACCTCGGCGGCGGTCTGGGCGTGCCGTACAAGAGTGGCGACATGCCGCCGTCTCCCGCCGACTACGGCGCGATGGTCGCGCGCGTCACCGAAGGGTGGGACGTGGAGCTGATGTTCGAACCCGGCCGCGTCATCGCCGGCAATGCGGGCGTGCTGGCGACCGAAGTCATCTGGGTGAAGCCGGGCGTCGTCCACCCCTACGTCATCGTCGATGCGGCGATGAACGACCTCGCCCGCGTCGCGCTGTACGATGCCTATCACGATTTCGTTGCGGTGGAGCCGACCGGCGAGCGGATGACCGCGAACATCGCCGGCCCGGTGTGCGAGAGCGGGGACACCTTCGCGATGGGCCGCGATATCGATGCGGTCGCGTCGGGCGATCTCGCGGTGTTGCGGACGGCGGGGGCGTACGGCGCGACGATGGCGTCGACCTACAACAGCCGCCCGCTGGTGCCCGAAGTGCTGGTCGACGGCGATCGGTATGCGGTGGTCGCCGACCGCGTCGCGGCGGAGGCGCTGATCGCGGCGGAGCGCGTACCCGACTGGCTGGAGGGGTAGTCCGTTCGCGGGTGCACGAGGGGTAGCAAACCCAGCCGTCATGCCGGGCTTGTCCCGGCATCCACGGTTCGCCACAACCGCCGGCTAACCGGTTCGCGCACTGGTGGATGTCGGGATCGGCCCGGCATGACGTGAGACAGAAAGCCCCATCGGATGAGCAACGCAGGCCGATGACCCTCCACAGCCTCCCGCTCTTCGTGCGCCTTGCCGGTCGCCCCGTGATCCTGCTGGGTGAGGGGGAGGCCGCCGACGCCAAGCGCCGCCTGCTCGACCGCGCCGGGGCGGTTGTCGTCGGTGAGGACGCAGCGGCTGCGCTCGCGATCGTCGCGCTCGACGACGAGGCGGAGGCGCTGGCCGCGGTGGCGCGGCTCAAGGCGCGCGGCATCCTCGTCAACGCCGTCGACCGGCCCGATCACTGCGACTTCACGCTGCCCGCGATCGTAGACCGTGACCCTGTGCTGGTCGCGATCGGCACCGGCGGCGTCTCCGCCGGCCTTGCCGCCGCGTTGCGTCAGCGGCTGGAGGCGTTGCTGCCCGCCTCGCTGGGCACGCTCGCGAAGGGGCTCCACGCCGGTCGCGCGACGCTGCGCGCGCGCTTTCCCGACAGTGGCGAGCGGCGTCGCGCCATCGCTGCCGCACTCGCCCCTGCCGGCCCGCTCGATCCGCTGGAGGAGCGCGACGTTGCCGCGTGGCTTACTGATCCGCAGGCGCCCGCGCCCGCGACGCTCGTCCGCATCGCGCTGTCCTCGCCCGACCCGGACGACCTGACCCTGCGTCAGGCGAGACTGCTCGCCTCCGCCGATCGCGTCTTCCACGCTGCGGACGTGCCGCGCGCGATCCTCGACCGCGCCCGCGCCGATGCCGCGCGGATCGCGGGCGAACCGACCGGAGAACCCGGCCTCTCGATCCGGCTGGACATGGCATGAAGGCGTATTGCTACCGGATCGTCGACGGCCAGGCGGAGGCGATCGACCTCGATCGCGCGATGGCGGAGCAGTGCCAGCTCGTCTGGGTGCATTTGCCGCAGATCGACGCGGAGACGATCGCGTGGCTGCACGATGTGGCGCAGCTCGACGACTATATCGTCGATGCGCTGACCGCGACGGAAACGCGCCCCCGGTGCGAGGCGATCGGTCACGGCGCGTTCCTCAACCTGCGCGGCCGGTCGCACGATCCGCTCGACAGTTCGGACCTGCTGGCGTCGGTGCGTATCTGGGCCGTGAAAGGCCGCTGCTACTCGGTCACGCGCAAGCCGATGATTGCGGTCGGCGTCGTCAAGGAAGAGGTCGCGAAGGGCGAGATTCGCGATCCCGGCGACCTCATCACCGCCTTTGCCGCGGCGATCACCAACGACCTCGATCCCGACGTCGCCGATCTGGGCGATCAGTTGGACGATTGCGAGGAGCGGCTCGACCCCAACCACGTCTTCGACCTGCGCCGCACTGTCAGCAAGGTGCGGGTCGCGGCGATCACCTATCGGCGTTTCCTCAGTCCGCAGCGGGCAGCGCTGGAGAAGCTGGCGTCGTTGTCGGGCGACTGGCTGGGCGACGACGACCGCCTCCACATCGCCGCCGCCGCCGACCGCGCCGCGCGCATGGCCGAGGAACTGGAATCGATCCGCGAACGCTCTGCGCTGATGCACGAAACGCTGTCCGACCTGCGCGCGGAGCAGATCGACAGCCGCTCGCTCGTCATTTCGATCGTGGCCATGGTGTTCCTGCCGCTGACGTTCCTGACCGGTCTGTACGGCATGAACGTGGAAGGGCTGCCGTTCGCCAAGGAGCCGTGGGCGTTCGACATGATCGCCGGCATGTGCATCGCGATTTCGGTCGGGGTGATCGGGTGGTTCCTGCGGAAGCACTGGTTTTCGGGCTGACGCGCGTCAGCCCGAGTTGCGCAGGCCCGTCGCGATGGCGTTGATCGACAGCAGGATACCCTCCCCGATCCGCTCGTCCTGATCGCCGGCGCGGTGGCGCTTCATCAATTCAATCTGGAGGAGGTTGAGCGGCTCGATATAGGGCAGCCGCAGCCGGATCGAGGCGTCGAGCGCGGGGTGATCCTCCAGCAGGCGCGACTGACCGGTGGTGGCGAGCAGACCGTCCTGCGTCAGGTGCCACGCGTCGCGGATGGTCGTGAACCGGTCGCGCAGACCGTCCTCGACCAGCTCCGCGTAGCGCGCCGCAACGGTCATGTCCGACTTCGCCAGCACCATTTCCATGTTGGCGAGGGTGGAGGCGAACAGTGGCCGGCCCTTCGCCATCTCGCGCAGCAGGCCCTTGTCCTCGAACGCAGCGATGGCCTGACCGACGCCGTACCAGCCGGGCAGCATCACGCGCGCCTGTGCCCAGCTGAACACCCACGGGATCGCGCGCAGATCCTCGATCCGGTCGGACTTGGTCCGGCTGGCGGGGCGGCTGCCGATCTTCAGGTTCGCGATCTCCGCGATCGGAGTCATCTGGCGGAAGAAGGTCCGGAAATCGTCGGAGCCGTAGACGAGGTCCCGATAGGCGCGGAAGGCGTGACCGGACAGCGTCTCCATCGCCGCGGAGAAGGCGCTGTTCTCCGAATTGGACAGGCGTACGGGTTCGAGGCTGGCGAGCAACGTCGCCGACGCGATCGCCTCCAGATTGGTCGCCGCACTTTCGCGCGTGCCGTATTTGGCGGCGATCACCTCGCCCTGTTCGGTGATGCGGATGCGGCCCTGCACGGTGCCGGTCGGCTGCGCACGGATCGCCGCGAAGGCGGAGCCGCCGCCGCGCCCGACCGCGCCGCCGCGACCGTGAAACAGCTGCATGCCCACGCCCGCCGCCTCGAACACCGGGCGGAGCGCCGTCGATGCCTTGGACAGACCCCAGGTCGAGGACAGGTAACCACCGTCCTTGTTCGAATCGGAATAGCCGATCATCACCTCCTGATGCCCGCGGGCGGCGGCGATCGCGGCCACTTCCGGCAGCGCGAACCAGTCGGTCATGATCGCCGGTGCCGCCGCCAGATCCTCGATCGTCTCGAACAGGGGCACGGCCATAATCGCGGCAGTCGGCGTGTCGCCAGGACGGTAGAGGCCAGCTTCCTTGAGCAGCAGGTGCACCTCCAGCAGGTCGGACACCGATTTGGCCATCGACACGATGTAGATGCCGATCGCGGCGGGGCCGTAACGGGCATGCGCCTCCGCCGCGGCCTGGACGATCGCGAGTTCGGACGCTGTTTCGTCCGAATAGGCGTGGAAGCGGCTGGTTAGCGGACGTGGCGATGCGAGTTCGCGGCGGAGAAGCGCGATCCGCGCCGCCTCGTCGAGCGCAAGATAGTCGGTGTCGACCCCGGCGATCGCGAGCAGTTCCGCAACGACGCGTTCGTGCACCGCGGAATTCTGGCGCAGGTCGAGCGCGGCGAGGTGAAATCCGAACACGTCGACCGCGCGGACCAGCCGGCCGAGCGCGCCGCTCGACCGCAAGGCACCGTCGCCGCCCTTAACCGCGCCCATCGTCGCCAGCGCGCGGGCGAGCGTGACCAGATCGGCGCGGAACGCCTGTGGGTTGGGGTAGCGTTCGCCGCGGAGCGCGCCGGGCCGGGGCGCGCCCTTGCCGGTCAGCGCCTGATAGGTGGCGGCGAGGCGCGCGTAGATGCCCGACAGCGCACGGCGGAACGGTTCGTCCTGACGGCTGGTGGCGGTATCGCCGCTTGCATTCGCCAGCGCCTCGACCGCGGGATCGATGTCGATGCGCAGCGAGGAGATCGACAGCTCCGCCCCCAGCGCGTGGATCGTATCGCAATAATAGCCGAGCACCGCCTCGCTCGCGCGGCCCAGCGCCAGCGTCAGCGAGGCCGCGGTGACATTGGGATTGCCGTCGCGGTCGCCGCCGATCCAGCTTCCCGGCCGCAGGAAGGGCGGCGTGCGATGCCCAAGCGCGCGGTCCCAGCGCTGGTAGAGGGCGGGCAACACCGGCAGGAACACGTCGCGCAAATAGGACAGCGCGGTTTCCACCTCGTCCGCCACCCCCAGCCGGTCGCGGCGCAGGACGCGCGTCTGCCACAAAAGGGCGATCTGCCGCGTGATCGCCTCGTCGACGAGATCGCCTTCGGTCGTTTCCTCGTGCCCCGCGTCGCGGATCGCCAACAGTTCGGCAATGCGGTTGCGATGGTCGATCATGCTCTTGCGCCGCACCTCGGTCGGGTGGGCGGTCAGCACGGGCGCGACCAGCGCGTGGTCGAGCAGCGCCAGTACCGACGCGGCATCGACGCCCTCGTCGGCGAGCCGGCGCAGCGCGGAGGCGACGTCCGCGCCCTCGTCGGCGGCGATGCCCTGACGATCCTCGGCGAGGTTCGCCAGCATCGAGAACAGCATGAAGCCGCGAACGAAATCCAGCGTCTCGTCGAGGTCGAGCTTTTCGAGCTGGAGGTCGACGGACGCGCCGTCGTTCAGGCCGCGGTGCCGTTCGACCGAGGCACGGCGGATCGTCTCGGTCGCCGCGAACAGCCGCTCGCCGCCATAGGCGCGGATCACGTCGCCGAGCAGCGCGCCGAGGTATCGGATGTCGGGATTGTTCGCGATGGGGGGAAGGCTGGCCATGCGACGATGCTGCGCTGCGGCAGGGCGGGCGTCAACCATGATGCTCTTGCCCGGCGAACAGCGGACCTGCCGGTCGCGATCTTCAGAATCGTTAAACGTCTTCGGCGTATTCGGGAGATGTGCGGCATGACCATGCTCCGATCCGTCAGTCCAGCGACCCCTTCGGGAGCCGCTCCGCTGGCGTTGCGCGGGAGTTCGCGGCGATGGCGGCGGATATCGGCGAGCTCGAGCGCATTGCCGCCGATCCGCTCATCGGCGACGGCGCGGAGCCGCTGCGCGCGCTGGCCGAACGCCTTCGGTCGACGATGGAAGACCAGTTCGACGGTATGGCGGCACAATCCGCCGTCTTCCCCTGGTGGGAGGCGCGATGCCGCGATGTGCAACAGGCCATCCGGCGGTCCTGACACGCAGCAGGTTAATTTTCATGCGCGATGTCCCGGTTCGGGGCGGTGGCTGCAGACGTTAACCACGATGCTCGATTAACGCCATTTTAGGCGCGTCGATGCGCCAGTAATTGAGGAACATCCGTCAGGACGCTGCCATTCGGACGTGGTGGCCATCATCATCGACATCACCGACAAGCTCACCCTGCTGCGCAGGGCGCGTCGGTTGGCGAAGGATGTGCAGAGATCGCAGCTTCGGATGGCGCAGGGCCTGCTTCAGGCGACCGAGGACGAAGTGAAGCGGCAGATGCAGGTGCTGTGCGATCAGGAGGCGGGGAAGGACGAGGTCGATGCGGCGATCGAGATCATGCCGCTGTTAACCAAACTCCTCCTCCAGCGGCGCGAGAAACTGGGTCGCCTCGAAGCCGAATTCCTCGGCAACCCCTATGGGGACGTCGAGGAGGAGTAATCATCGTCAGCGTACACGCGTAGAGGAGATGACGGCATGGATATGGGTCTGGATCAGGGCTGGCGCGATGACGCCAGCCCGGTGGAGCTTCTCACGGTTGACGATGGGCTCGGCGACGGCGGGTTGGGCGATGATGGGCGTGGCGCGGAGGAGCGGAACGAGCTGCACTTCCTCGCCGCGCTGTGCGACGAACTGATGCGCAGCCTGTTGGCGGCGGGCGTTCTCAGCCGCGCGCAGCTCAACGAGGTGGAGGCGGCGGTGGCCAAGCGCGTCGGCCATTCGCCCAGAGGCTGGTAGGGCGGCTGGTAGGGCGGCTGGTCTTCACGGAACCAGGGCTTACGGCCCCGGCGCGACCGGGGTCGGCGCGCCGCGCTGACCACCGCGATAGGCTTCACGCTCCTCGGAGGTGACGGTGCCGTCGTGGTTCAGGTCCATCGCATCGAACCGCGCGAGCAGCCCTTCGGAATATTCGATCTGGGTGATCTTGCCGTCGCCGTTGCGGTCGAGGGTGGTCAGCCGCGTGTTGGCGCGGGGCAGTTCGTCCGTGGTCAGCGCGTCGTCGCCATTGCGGTCGAGCGTGCGGAACCGGCGGCTGATCGCGCCGCCGTAATCGAGCCGCGACGTAACGGAGGGCGGCGTGAAGTTCGCGGCCTTCGCATCGGCCGCCGCCATATTGTCCTGCGCCTTGTCGCCGCACGCCGCCACTGCGAGCGCCATCACGCCCGCCACCACGATCCGCATCGATATCCCCAATTCAGCCCAGTCGTTCAGGCTTCCAGCTCGATATCCCAGTAGAGCCAGTCATGCCACGTATCGTGCAGGTAATTGGGCGGGAAGGACCGCCCATGTTCCTGCAGATGCCAATTGGTGGGGCGTATAGGCTCCACATACAATGGCATCGCCGCCTGTTTCGGCGTTCGACCGCCTTTTTTCAGGTTGCAGGGGGCGCAGGCGGTGACCACGTTTTCCCATGTCGTCCGCCCGCCCTGCGCGCGCGGGACGACATGGTCGAAGGTCAGATCGCGCGCGACGCCGCAATATTGGCAGGCGAACCGATCACGCAGGAACAGGTTGAAGCGGGTGAAGGCGGGAAATTGCGACGGCTTCACATATTGCTTCAGCGCGATCACGGACGGCAGCTTCAGCGACACCTTGGCGCTGTGCACCTCCCGCTCGTAATGCGCGACGACGTCGACGCGGTCGAGGAACATCGCCTTGACGGCGGTCTGCCACGGCCACAGGCTGAGCGGGTAATAGGACAGCGGCGTATAGTCCGCGTTGAGCACGAGCGTGGGACAACTGTCGGGGTGCCGGATCAGGTCGGGATGAAACACGCGCCCTCCCAAGCGAATTCGCCGATGATCTCGCGGGCGCTGTCGCCCATCGGCGTGACGCCATGATGACAGCACGGAGCATGATTCCGGGTCAAGGGGGGATAGTTACCCGCTTCGCCCCCAGCCCGACCGGACGGCTGCATCTGGGCCATGCCGCCTCCGCGATTCGCGCGCACGACTTCGCGATTATACGGGGCGGGCGGTTCCTGATGCGGATCGAAGATATCGACGGGACGCGGAGTCGGCCGGAGCATGTCGCGGACATCCTGGCCGATCTCGCCTGGCTGGGGCTTCGCTGGGATGGGCCGGTGTTCCAGTCGCAGCGGCTGGACCTGTACGCCGAAGCACTTGCGAAGCTGGATGCGATGGGGCTGGTCTATCGCTGCTACTGCACGCGTGCCGCGCTCGCGGCCAGCCTGTCGGCGCCGCATGGATCGGAGGCGGTATATCCCGGTATCTGCCGAAACCGGCCGCGTGACGACGACACGGATGCGCCGCATTGCTGGCGACTGGATGTCGCGAAGGCGCTGGCGCGGACCGGGCCGCTGATCTGGTGGGACGAAACCGCGGGACCCGTTGCGTGCGAGGCGGCGGCGCAGGGTGATGTCGTGCTGGCGCGCAAGGATGCGCCGTCCAGCTATCATCTGGCGGTCACCGTCGACGATGCGGCGCAGAGCGTGACGGACGTGGTGCGCGGTATCGACCTGTTCGCCGCGACGCATATCCACCGATTGTTGCAGGCGCTGCTCGGGGTGCCGACGCCGCGCTATCGTCATCATCCGCTGTTGGCCGGCCCGAACGGCGAGCGGCTGGCGAAGCGGCACGGTGCGCCGACGTTGGCAGCCCTGCGTGAGGCGGGGGAGGATGGTCGTGCCCTGGCCGACCTGCTGCGGGCGGGCTGCTTGCCCTCTGGTTTTTCGGCGCGGACCGCCTAGATTAGTGTCATGAACACGTTCCTCGTCATCCTGCTGATCGCCGCGATGATCGCGACGGTCGTGGCGCTCGTCCGCGGCGTCGTCTCCTTCCTTCAGGAATCGCATGCGCAGGTGCATGGCGAGGGGCCGAGCCAGGCATCGCTCAAATCCAACCGCATGATGCAGCAGCGCATCTTCTTCCAGGCGTTGGCGGTGCTGATCGTGGTCGTGATCCTGTTCGCGGCGGGCCGTACCTGACGCTGTCCGCGCGCTGATCCCCCCGATGGTCAAGCTCACCAAAATCTACACCCGCACCGGCGACACCGGCACCACCGGGCTGGTCGACGGATCGCGCGTCGCGAAGTCCGATCCGCGCATTGCCGCGATCGGCGACGTGGACGAGGCCAACAGCGTGTTGGGCGTGGCACTGGTTGCAGTCCCGGCCGGGACGGTGCGCGACGAGTTGGTTCGCATCCAGAACGACCTGTTCGACCTGGGGGCGGACCTCGCGACGCCCGGTGGCATCGACGGCGCTTTGCGTATCGTGCCGACGCAGGTCGAGCGGCTGGAGCGGGCGATCGATGCACTGAATGCCGACCTGTCGCCGCTGACCA
The DNA here is from genome assembly GCF_979253005.1 of Sphingomonas sp. AC435. Taxonomy (NCBI): domain Bacteria; kingdom Pseudomonadati; phylum Pseudomonadota; class Alphaproteobacteria; order Sphingomonadales; family Sphingomonadaceae; genus Sphingomonas; species Sphingomonas sp. AC435. Next base: position 146,295 of record NZ_CEEDCJ010000009.1, on the reverse strand, counting down.
GCTTCATCCTGCCCGGTGGCGATGCCGGTGCGGCGGGCCTGCATCTCGCACGCGCGGTCGTGCGGCGCGCAGAGCGGTCGGTGACCGCGATGCCGGAGGCGAGCCGCGTAGCTGCAACCTATATCAATAGACTGTCGGATTACCTGTTCGTAGCTGCGCGGGCGCTGAACCAAAGCGGCGCAGGCGACGTTCTGTGGGTTCCGGGGGGAACGCGCTGAGCTTAAGGTCCGCGCAACATTGGCGAAAGGCGCGGGCATGACGATAGCGGCGGTAGCGGACGCACGGTCGCCCCTTGGCGAGCGACTGAAGGCAGTCCGGGCATTGAGTCTGGCGCTGGCAGGGCCGCTGTCGGATGCCGATGCGACGGTGCAGTCGATGCCGGACGCGTCGCCGACCAAATGGCATCTGGCGCATACCACGTGGTTCTTCGAGACGTTCGTGCTCCGCGATCACGTGCCCGGATATCGGCTGCACGACACGCGCTGGCCGTTCCTGTTCAACAGCTATTACGAGGCAGAGGGTCGCCGCCATGCGCGCGACCGCCGCGGCATGTTGACGCGTCCATCGCTGGGCGAGGTGCGGGCGTACCGCGCGCACGTCGACGCGGCGTTGGTCGCAGCGCTGTCGACACTGCCGGACACGGCGCTGGAACTGGTCGAACTCGGCTGTCACCACGAGGAACAGCACCAGGAACTGCTCGTCACCGATATTCTGCACGGCTTTTCCGAGAACCCGCTGGAGCCGGCATTGTGGCCGGCGGCGCGCAAGGTGCCGGTGGCGATGCCGGGGCCGATCGCATGGGTGGAGGGCCGGACCGGCATCGTCCAGATCGGTCATGCCGGCGATGGTTTCGCGTTCGATTGCGAAGGGCCGCGTCATGGTGCGTTACTGACCCCGCATGCGCTCGCCGACCGGACGGTCACCAATGGCGAGTGGCAGGCGTTCATCGCCGATGGCGGCTACCGCGAGCCGCGCTGGTGGCTGGCGGACGGCTGGGCGTGGGTGAAGGCGGAGGCGATCGTCGCGCCGTTGTACTGGGAGGAGCAGGACGGCGTCTGGACGCGCTTCGGCCTGGACGGTCGGCGCGCGATCGATCCGGCCGCGCCCGTCACGCATGTCAGCTTCTTCGAGGCGGACGCCTATGCCGCCTGGGCCGGCGCGCGCCTGCCGACCGAGTTCGAATGGGAAGCGGCGGCGGCCGGACTTGACCCCGCCGGTGGCAACCAGATGGCCGATGCGGGTCCGGTCGAGCCACGACCGGGCGGCGGCCTGTTCGGAGATGTCTGGGAATGGACCGGCAGCGCGTACCGCCCCTATCCCGGCTTCAAGCCGGTCGAGGGTGCGGTCGGCGAATACAACGGCAAGTTCATGAGCGGGCAGTTCGTGCTGCGAGGCGGATCGTGCGCGACGCCGCGTGGTCACGCGCGGGCCAGCTACCGCAACTTCTTCTACCCGCATCAACGGTGGCAGTTCACCGGCGTGCGGCTCGCCAGGGATCTCTGACATGCTCAAGCAGGACGACGCGGACGGCACGCGCAGCTTCGCCGATCCGGCCTTCCGCGCCGACGTGCTGGCGGGACTGGAGCGCCGACCGCGCGCGATCCCGGCGCGCTGGTTCTACGATCGTCGCGGGTCGGAACTGTTCGAACACATCACCGATCTGCCGGAATATTACCCCACGCGAACCGAAGTCGCGATCCTGTCGCGGATCGGCGACGATGTGCGTGCGCGGATCGGCGAGGGACGTGCGGTGGTCGAGTTCGGCTCCGGCTCCTCGACCAAGACTCCGCTGCTGCTGGAGGCGATCGCGCCGTCCGCCTATGTCCCGATCGATATCTCGGGAGATTTCCTGCGCGCGTCGTCGAAGGTGCTGGCGGCACGCTTCCCCAACCTGCTGGTGCTGCCGTTCGAGGCGGATTTCATGCGGCCACTGACGCTGCCGCGGACGATCGCAGACGCACCGAAGCTGGGGTTCTTCCCGGGCAGCACGATCGGCAACATGACGCCGGCGATGGCGACCGACCTATTGCGCGCCATGAAGGCGTCGCTGGGCGAGGGCGCGATGCTGCTGATCGGGATGGACCGGATCAAGGATGCGGACGTGCTCGTTCCCGCCTATGACGATGCGGCGGGGGTGACGGCGGCGTTCAACATGAACCTGCTGGAGCGGATCAACCGCGAACTCGACGGGACGGTGCCGATCGACGCGTTTCGGCACGAGGCGCGGTGGAACGACGATCGCGCACGGGTCGAGATGCACTTGACCGCCACGCGCGACGCGACGTTCGACGTCGACAAGCGGCCGTTCGCGATCGCGGCGGGCGAGTCGATCCACACCGAGAACAGCCACAAATACGGTGCACGCGATGCCCGCATCCTGTTGCGCGCGGGTGGATGGACGCCGGTAGCGGAGTGGACCGATCCGGACGGGCTGTTCGCGGTGTACCTGGCGGAGGCGCAGGCGGAACGCGTCGCGCCCTAGTCGGGCTGTTGCCGCACCACCTGCGCGCGCCAGGTGGTGATGTAATGGGGATTGCCGCGGCACTCGCCCATTTCCGATTGTTCGGACAGGCGGAAGCGGGTGCCGTCCCAGACCAATGTCTGCATGACCCCGCAGTCGCCAAGGCCGCGACCCTTGGCGTAGCTGGTGAGTTCGCCGTTTTTCCACGCGCCGTTGACGACGGAGGTCGTCGCGTCCTCGGCGGCGGCGGGGGTGGGACCGAAGCCGGTGGGGACATCGGCCTTGGCGACCTCGACAGCATCGCCGCGGATCACGAACAAGGCCGACGACAGGTTATACGCCCCCGACGAGCAGGGCAGCATCACCAGCGTCGTGCCGCCGCCGAGCGCGTGCACCTCCGGCGGCATCTTGGCGGCGAAACTGTCGTCGCCGCAGGCCGCCAGCCGCTTCATGTCGGCAAGTTGCTTCGGCGTCGGCTTCGACGTGCTACCGGTCGCGACCACGGCGCGGATGACGGGAGCTGCGCGGCGATCCGGGACCGTCACTGCGGGCCTGTCGCCCTTCGCGACCAGCGCGGTTACCGTGCCGGCGCGACCCTGTTGCGCGTCGATCCAGCGCATGGCGGCGGACGCGCCCTTCAGCGACAGGGTGGCGCGGCGTTTGTCGCCGGCCTCCAGCACCGCGAGCGTCGTGCCGTTCGCCATCGCTGCGACGGTCGCGGCAGCGGCCGAGCCGTTCAGCGCCGGCAGCGGCATGCGGCGACTGTCGATCGTCACTGCTACGGGGCGGACGGGCTTTTCGTCGCCCGCGACGTCGAAGGACAGATCGATCGCGCCGTCCGGTCCCGGCTGCCGCAAGACGGCCATCGTCACCGGCGGGAACGGGTAGGCTCCATCCTCCGGCCCCAGCGAGGCCATCTGGCACAGGGCGGTATTGTCGCACGCGACGATCCAGTCGCCGAACGTCTTCTGTTCGCCCGGCTTCACCGGTGTCGGGGCGGCGTCCGCCACTGGTGTCGGTGTCGGTGCCGCCTGTGGTGAGGCGGCGGCGGCGTTGAGAGTCGGGCTGGGCGCGGACTCCGGCGCGTCGGAGACGGTGCACGCCCCCAGCAGGACGGAGCCGAAGACGAGCGCCGTAGCGGCGGGCAAAGCGATACGCATGCAGGGACAAACCCCGATGCTGGCGAGCGCGTTCCGCAGCCGCTATGCGCGCGGACATAGAGGAGAGAGCAGCATGCGGACTATCGGCGTGATCGGGGCGGGGCAAATGGGCGCAGGCATCGCGCAAGTGTCTGCCCAGGCAGGATTCAAAGTCCTGCTGGCCGACGTGTCGCAGGCACAGGCGGACAAGGGCAAGGCGGGGATCGCCAAGCAGCTCGACCGGGCGGTGACGAAGGAGAAGATCACCGGCGACGCGCGGGACGCTGCGCTGATGCTGATCGAACCGGTCGAGTCGGTGGCGGCGATGGGCGATTGCGAACTGGTCATCGAAGCGGCGACGGAGCGCGAGGCGATCAAGCGCCAGATCTTCGCCGATGTCAGCAAGGTGCTCCGCGCCGACGCGGTGCTGGCGTCGAACACCTCGTCGATCCCGATCACCCGGCTGGCGCAGGCTGCGCCCGACGCGGCGCGCTTCGTCGGTGTGCATTTCTTCAACCCGGTGCCGGTGATGGGCCTGATCGAACTGATCCGCGGCCTCGCCACGTCGGACGACACGGTGGCGACGGTGGAGCGCTACGCGCAGGCCCTGGGCAAGCGTGTCGTGCGCGCCAACGACGCACCGGGGTTCATCGTCAACCGCGTGCTGATGCCGATGCTGAACGAGGCGTGCTTCGCGCTGGGCGAGGGCGTCGCGACGATCCCGGATATCGATGCCGCCTGCCAGTTGGGCCTGAATCATCCGATGGGGCCGCTGACGCTGGCGGATTTCATCGGGCTGGACACGTGTCTGGAGATCACGCGCGTGTTGTTCGAGGGGACGGGCGATCCCAAGTTCCGGCCCGCGCCGCTGCTGGTGAAATATGTAGAGGCGGGTTGGTATGGGAAGAAGACCGGGCGCGGCTTCTATGACTATTCGGGCGAGACGCCAGTGCCGACGCGCTGATCTTGCGCGCGGGTAACGCACGTTGCCCGTACGCAAAGTTGCTTTGCATCAATAACCATGAGCCGTCCGTATCTCCTCCGCGTCGCTGGACGGCGCGGAGGAGAGCAGCATGAACCGGAATATCCTGAACGCAGTGGCCGTGGTCGCGATGGTCGCGGGCGGCGGAGCGGTCTACGCGCAGAAGAATCCCAAGGTCGGGGGTGCCGCGATGTACCCGACCAAGACCATCGTCGAGAATGCTGCGGCATCAAAGGACCACACGACGCTGGTCGCGGCGGTGAAGGCGGCCGATCTGGTCGGCACGCTGTCCGGCCCCGGACCGTTTACCGTCTTCGCGCCGACCAATGCGGCGTTCGCGAAGCTGCCGGCCGGGACCGTCGACACGCTGGTGAAGCCGGAGAACAAGGCGACGCTGACCGGCATCCTGACCTATCACGTCGTACCCGGCCGGATCACCGCGAAGGAGATCGCGGCAAAGGCGAAGGCGAACGGCGGTACCGCGACCTACACGACCGTGCAGGGTGAGCCGCTGACGTTCCACAAGGCGGGTGCCGGCTGGGGCATCATGGACGCCAAGGGCAATATGGGCCGGATCACGATCGCCGACGTGTATCAGTCGAACGGCGTCATCCACGTCATCGACACGGTGATGATGCCGTAACAAACGGGGCTTTGGTGGTTCTCCGGCTGGTGCCGAAGAACCACCAAGGCCCGCGGGAGTCTTCGTCCCGTCGCTGAAGCGTCATGGGCGCGTCATCGCCATCCTGTCTGGCCGAACGGTTAACAGGAGTGAACCATGATGCGCCGTATCGCTACGTTACTGATCGCCGTTGCCATCCCGGCCCTGCCGGCCCACGCCGCCAGCTTCGTCTCCAGCCTGTCGATCGCCAATGGCACCGACCTGTCGGGCTTTGCGGGCATCGGTAACAACCGACTGGGCGGGTTCGGGTCGGACCTCGTCTACAACGCCACCGACGGACTATTCTATGGCATCACCGATCGCGGGCCGGGCGGTGGCGTGCTGTCCTATGCACCGCGCATGCAGGCATTTTCGCTCGACATCGATTCGACCGGCGCGATCGGCGGCTTCACGTTGCAGCGGACGACGGTGTTTACCGACATGACCGGTCAGGCGTTCAATGGCTTGAACCCGCGCCTGCTGAACGGGAATAGCGCGACGCTTGGTCGCTCGTTCGATTCCGAGGGGCTGGCGCGGCTGGCGAACGGTAACATCCTCGTATCCGACGAATATGGTCCGTCCTTGTACGAGTTCGACGCGAACGGCCGAATGATCCGCAGTTTCACGACACCGGCCAACCTGCTGCCGAAAGAGGCGAACGGAACGCCGAACTATGTCGATGGTCGCCCGACGATCACCAGCGGTCGTCAGGACAATCGCGGGTTCGAGGGGCTGACGGTGACGCCGGACGGCAAGACCGCCTATGCGATCCTGCAGGACCCGCTGGTCGAGGAAGGCCGCGCCAACAACGGCAGTGCCGACGGCCGCTTCAGCCGCAACGTCCGTATCGTCGCGTTCGATATCGCGACCGGCCAGTCGACCGGTCAGTTCATCTATCAGCTCGAGGATCGTGCCGACATCAACGCGCGCGTGACGGACACGTTCGGGGCGAACAATCAGGGCCGGTCGATTGGCGTGTCGGCGATCCAATCGCTCGGCAATGGCAAGTTCCTGGTGCTGGAGCGGGACAACCGCGGCCTGAGCGTCGACGATACGGCGTCGACCGAAGTCGCGTCCAAGCGAATCTACCAGATCGACCTGACGGGGGCGACGAACGTGGCCAGCATCAGCCTGGCGGGCACCAACACGCTGCCGACTGGCGTGGTTGCGGCGAAGAAGGATGCGACGCCGTTCATCGACATTGCCGCCGCGCTGAAGGCGCGTGGATTGCAGGTGCCGGAGAAGATCGAGGGCTTCACCTTCGGACCGCGCACGGCGGATGGCGGCATCACGCTGATCGTCGCAACCGACAACGACTTCTCCGTCACGCAGAACGGCAGTGGCACGCAGTTCGACGTGTGCGTCAATGCGACCAACACGGTGCGGTCGCAGGTGGCGCTGGGCGGCGCATGCCCGACCGGCCAGTCGCTGATCCCCAATCTGGTCTACAGCTTCAAACTGTCGCGCGCCGAGTATCTGTCGCTGACCGGCGCGGTGCCGGAGCCGGCGACGTGGGCGATGATGATCGCGGGCTTCGGTCTGGTCGGCGGAGCGATGCGGCGCCGGCGGACAGCGTTGCGTTTCGCCTGAAGCATAAAGGGGGAGGGGCTGCGGCCCCTCCCCCCGGTTTCAGCCGATCAGCAGGCCGGCAAGCGCGGCGGACATCAGGTTCGCGAGGCTGCCGGCGACCAGCGCTCGGATGCCCAATTTTGCAATCATCGGCCGCTGATTGGGGGCGAGGCTGCCCGTCACCGCCATCTGGATCGCAATCGACGAAAAATTCGCGAAGCCGCACAGCGCGAAGGTGACGATCGCGACCGTGCGCGGCGACAACGCCGCCGCCTGCTGCCCGAGCGAGATATAGGCGACGAACTCGTTCAGAACGATCTTCTGCCCGAACAGGCCACCCGCGATCCCGGCCTCGCGCCAGGGCACGTTGAGCAGGAACAGCACGGGCGCGAAGACATAGCCGAGCAGCCCCTGGAACGACAGGCCGGTCAGCCCGATCATGTTGCCGAACCCGCCGAGCAGCCCGTTCGCGAGCGCCACGAGCGCGACGAACGCCAGCACCATCGCCCCGACCGCCACGGCCAGCTTGACGCCGGTCTGCGCCCCCTGCGCGGCGGCCATGATGAGATTCGCGGGGCGTTCCTCATCATGCGTCGCGTCGGGCAACGGCTCGCCGGGTGTTCCCTCCGGCAGCAAAGCGGCGGGGCCGACGCCGCTGATCCGCGCCTCGGCTAGGTGCACGTCGTTCGCGTGGACATCGCCGAGCGGCAGTTCGCCCTGCACCGGGACGCGTGCATCCGGCATGATGATCTTGGCCATCAGGATACCGCCCGGCGCGGCCATGAAGCTGGCGGCGAGCAGATATTCGATCGAGATGCCCATCGAGGCATAGGCTGCGAGAATCGTGCCCGCCACGCCGGCCATGCCGCTGGTCATGACGGTGAACAATTGCGGCGGGGTAAGGCCGGCGAGATAGGGGCGGATGACGAGCGGTGATTCCGACTGACCGACGAAGATGTTGGCCGCCGCGCAGAGCGACTCGACCTTCGATACGCCGATCACCTTTTCGATGCCGCCCCCGATCCAACGCACGACCAGCTGCATGACGCCGAGATAATAGAGGATCGACACGAGGCTGGCGAAGAAGATGATGACGGGCAGCGCCGCGATCGCGAAGCTGTTGCCGCCGATCGCCGGCGTCGCGAGCGGACCGAACAGGAAGTCGGTGCCGGCCTTGGCGTAGCTCAGCAGGTCCGCGACGCCGCCCGACAGGAAGGCGAGCACCGAGCGGCCCCAGGGAGCATACAGCACCAGCACCGCGATCCCGACCTGAAGCGCAAACGCCGCGCCGACGACGCGCAGCCGGATCGCGCGCCGGTCGTTGGACAGGAGGACGGCGATACCGAGAATGACGACGATGCCGGCGATACCGATCAGGAAGCGGCTCACGAACGGCCCGCCCGGCCGGAAAACGCGCGATTGGTCCCAAACGTCACGGCAAACAGCCCCTTCTTGAGACGTTTGCACGCCCCGAACCTCGATATTGCCGCACGTTATGGCAATAATCGCGGGCGTAGGACAGCCCCGTGGTGGCGGGCAGCCGGCAATGCAGGAACAGGGAGCGCGCAAAAGCATGAACGGCGATGCCACGGCCGCGATTGTGCCCGTCGACGGTGGGCGCTAGCACTCCGGCGATGGATACCGCCCTCCGCATCCCACGCTCGCTGTTCGCTTTTTCGATCTTCTACGGCGGGATGGTGTGCATCGCCGGCGTGCTCGGCAACAAGCAGGTGGCCCTCGGGCCGCTCGCGGTCGAGGCGGGGATCTTCGCGTTCCTGCTGCTGGTGGTGACGTCGTCGGCGGTCGCGGAACTGCACGGGCGCGACATCGCCAACCGGCTGGTGCGGATCGGCTTCGTCCCCCTGATCGTGTCGATCCTGCTGGCGGTCGTGGTGCTGGCGGTGCCGGCGAGCCCGCAGATGGAGCCGGCCAGGCGCGACGCGTTCGCGCTGATGATGGGCGGCACGCCGCGCATCTGGCTGGGCGGGATCGTCGCCTATGGTATCTCGCAGACGCTCAACGTCACGATCTTTTCGTGGCTGAAGGGACGGGAGGGATCGACGCTGCTGTGGCTGCGCGCAGGCATCGCCAGTATCCTGAGCCAGATCGTCGACACGCTGTTGTTCGTGTCCATTGCGTTCCTCGGCGTGTTTCCGATCGGCGAGTTGCTGGCCGGGCAGATGCTGGCAAAGGTGGTGCTGTCGGCGGTGTTGGTGCCGCCGGCAATCTACCTGTTCGTTGGGTTGGGGCGGCGGCTGGACCGGTAGGGCGGCGACCTCTCCGGGATGGCCGATCGATGCGGAACCGGCGGTGTGGCGGCTTGTCGCGCTGAACGCCTCATAAGGCGCCCTGCTTACACCGACATCCGCTTTCGTCTCCTCGTCACGATCGTTAAGGGCGCAGCATGACCGATCATTCTCCCGACGCCGCCCTGCTCGCCAAGGCGGAGACGCTGACCGAGGCGTTGCCGTATCTTCAGCGTTACGCCGGCCAGACCTTCGTCGTGAAATATGGCGGCCACGCAATGGGCGATCCGGAGCTGCAACGCGACTTCGCGGAGGACGTGGTGCTGCTGAAGGCGGTCGGGATCAATCCGGTCGTCGTCCACGGCGGCGGTCCGCAGATCGGCGCGATGCTGAAGCGGCTGGGCGTCGAGTCGCAGTTCGTGAACGGACTGCGCGTGACCGACGCGGAGACCGCGAAGATCGCCGAGATGGTTCTCGCGGGATCGATCAACAAGGATATCGTCGGCTGGATCGGACAGGCGGGCGGACGCGCGGTCGGCATCTCCGGCAAGGATGCCGGGCTGGTGCTGGCGGAGAAGGTCGGCCTGCGCGATCCCGATCCGTTGCAGGGAATCGAGCGGCATGTCGATCTGGGCTTTGTCGGCGAGCCGATCGCGATCGACCGGCGCATTCTCGACACGCTGTCGCACGCGGGCATCATCCCGGTCGTCGCGCCGGTCGGCGTTGGCGCGGACGGGACGACGTACAACATCAACGCCGATACGATGGCCGGCGCGATCGCAGCGGCGATGGGGGCGTCGCGGTTCTTCCTGCTGACCGACGTGGCGGGGGTGCTCGACAAGCAGGGCGAGTTGCTGACCTCGCTCGACCCGGTCGCGGTGGAGCAACTGCGCGCCGACGGGACGATCACCGGTGGCATGATCCCCAAGATCGAGACGTGCGTGGCGGCGGTGCAGTCCGGCGTCGACGCTGCGGTCATCCTCGACGGCCGCATCCCTCACGCGATGCTGCTGGAGATCTTCACGCGGCAGGGTGCGGGCACGTTGGTGAGCGCGAAGGCGGCGCGATAGCCGACGCTATCGGCCGCCCCTTCACTCCCGCACGCTAGCCGCGAGCGGCTTTGACGACCTTGATGAAGCTCCACACCTCCGGCGAGAAGGGTGGCTGGCGATCGCCCTGCCATTCCGGCATCGCGTCGTAGAGTTTCGTCGCGCCTGTCATCATTTCCGGCGTGGCGACTGCGGTGAAGGGGGCGAGCAGCGCCTGCCACGCGTCATATAGTTCGACGGCCTGCGGCGATGCTGGGTCGAGCGGGAGGGCGGCGATGCGGGTACCCAGCGCCTCCCACTGGTCGGCATAGCCCTGCTGATCGAAGCCGGTCGGCATGCGATCGGCCCAGCGGGCCTGTTCTTCGGGCGTGTAGTAGCGGTCGACGACCTGTTTCCAGTCGGCGTGCGTCATGATCCTGTCTCCTTGTGAAATCAGCGAGCAGAGGGTCGCGGCATCGAGCGGCTCGCCGCGGTCGAGGCGGGACCGGGCGGCGATCAACACCGCGCGGGCGGCGGCGAGATCATCGATCCGCCGGTCGAGCGCTGCGAGTTGTGCGGCGACGATCCCGGCGATCGGGAGCGGACGGTCGGCGAGCACCGCACCGATCTGGGACAGCGTGAACCCCGCCGCCTTCAGCGCGACGATGCGGCCGACGCGGTCCAGTTCCGCGACTCCGAAGATGCGGCGGCCGGCGGCGGTGCGCAGCGGGCGGACCAGCCCGCGCGCCTCGTAAAAGCGGAGCGCGCGGGCGCTCAGCCCGGTGCGGCGGACCACGTCGGCGGTGCCGAGTGGTGCGATGTCGGTGGCGTGTGCATGATTCGCCGGGTAGCGGATGACGCTGCGTCAGCTTCAAGCGGTTTTTGCATGGCATCGGGTGTTCGCGCCGCCCGCGACACCCTATAGATATTGACGACACCCGTTTCGGAGAGTTCCCGTCTTGATCGCCATCCTTCAGATCGTCCAGCTGCTCCTCAACGTCCTGTGGTGGATCATCGTCGTGCAGGCGATCCTGTCGTGGCTGATCGCGTTCAATGTCATCAACACGTACAGCGACTTCGTGCGGACGGTGTGGAATGCGCTGCAGCGGATCACCGAGCCGCTCTATCGGCCTATCCGGCGGATCCTGCCCGATTTCGGCGCACTCGACCTGTCGCCGATGGTCGTGCTGCTGATCGTGTACATCCTGTCCAACATCGTACTGCCCAACATCATGATGAACTACATGGCGGCGACGACCGCGGTCTGAACCCCCGCGCCGATCGGCGATCGCTACGCTGGCGAAAACGACGCCGGGGCTTTATGGGACGGCCATGACGGCTCCTATTTCTTCCGCCACGATCATCGACGGCAAGGCGCATGCCGCCGTCCTGCGGCAGCGCGTCGCAGAGGGTGTCGCGACCTTCACCGCCGCGACGGGACGCCAGCCGGGACTGGCGGTGGTGCTGGTGGGCGAGGATGCTGCGTCTGCTGTCTATGTCCGCTCGAAGGGCAAGGCGACGACCGCCGCGGGCATGAACAGCATCGAGCATCGCCTGCCGGCCGATATCGACCAGACCGGACTGCTGGAACTGGTCGCCGAACTCAACGCCGACGACGGGATTGACGGCATTCTGGTGCAATTGCCGCTGCCGTCGCACATCGATAGCCACGCGGTGATCGCCGCGATCGATCCGTCAAAGGATGTCGACGGCTTCCACCCCGTCAATGCGGGGCGGCTGGCGACCGGATTGCCGGCACTGGTGCCGTGCACACCACTAGGCTGCATCATGATGCTGAAGGCGGTGCACGGCCATCTCGCGGGGCTGGACGCCGTAGTGGTGGGACGGTCGAACATTGTCGGGAAGCCGATGGCGCAGCTGCTGTTGGCCGAGAGCTGCACGGTCACGATCGCGCACAGCCGCACGCGCGACCTGTTCGCGGCGGTGCGGCGGGCGGACATCGTCGTCGCGGCGGTCGGAATTCCGAAGATGATCGAGGGTGGCTGGATCAAGCCCGGCGCGACGGTGATCGATGTCGGCATCAACCGCACCGACGATGGGCTGGTCGGCGACGTCGACTTCGATAGCGCAGTTCAGGTCGCAGGGGCGATCACGCCGGTGCCGGGCGGCGTCGGGCCGATGACGATCGCGTGCCTGTTGCGCAATACGCTGGTCGCGGCCAGCCGCCGCGCTGGCGTCGCCGAGCCGGAGTTGTGAGCACGTCCGGCCTGCTCGAGCTGTTCGTCTCGTCGCTGATCACGTTTTTCGTCGTCATCGATCCGCCCGGCTGCGCGCCGATCTATGCCGGCCTGTCGGCGGGCGCGACGCCGATCCACCGCCGCACGATGGCGGTGCGCGCGGTCGGTGTCGCGGCCGCGATCCTCGTCGTGTTTGCGCTGTTCGGCGAGGCGCTGCTGCGTGGACTTGGGATCAGCCTGGCCAGTTTCCGCATCGCGGGCGGAATTATGCTGTTCCTCATCGCGCTGGAGATGGTGTTCGAAAAGCGGACGCAGCGGCGCGAGGATCGCGCCGCCAACATCTCCTCCGACGAAGCGGAGGACGTGTCGATCTTCCCGATGGCCATGCCGATGATCGCCGGACCGGGGTCGATCGCGTCCGTCATGCTGCTGATGAGCCGCAACGACGGGCTGGAACGCTCCGCGGTGGTGATGGCGGCGCTGGCGTCTATCCTGTTGCTGACGCTTGTGAGTTTGTTGGCGGCGGGGCCTTTGATGCGGATGCTGGGTGCGAAGATCGAGGCGGTCATCACGCGCCTGCTCGGCGTGTTGCTGGCGGCGCTGGCGGTTCAGTTCGTGATGGACGGGCTGGCGGTCACGCTGCGTTGACGGCGGGCTCCGTCCCCGGCGGGGCGTAGCCGAAGCCGGTCAGCTGTTCGAGCGCGTCGTTCAATCCGATGCCGACGCGGTGCAGCCCGAGCGTGTCGGCGAGCGACAGCGACTCCGCGATCATCGCCGCAAGCTGCCTATGCTGATCGGTGGGGCTGAACGTCTGCATCGGAAAGCGTATACGGAGAAGTCGATGGTTAAGGGCGTCCCGAGGATGAAACGGATCGTTTCCTAGTCGATCCGGTACAGCCGGTAGGGCGACCCGCGCACCAACGGCACGGGCGTCAGCCAGTCGAACGTCCGCCCGTTCGCCAGCCGGTCGTAGAAGCCGCCGGGATTGCGCGCGCGATAGATCGTTGCCTCCGCCATGTTCGGACAGACCAGCAGCATCGTCGCACCGTGGCGCTTCATGATCGCGCGCGCCTCCATCGGCGAGCGGCCGAAGGCATGCTGCACGTCAAGGATCGCGTCGCCGTTGCGGTGGTACGGGCCGGCGATGGCATCGTGATGCGTGACGACGATCAGGCGCGGGCCGAGATCGACGAACGTGAACAGCGTCGCTTTCGGAATGCGATCCAGCGTCATCAGCCGCGACGTGCGCAGGCACTCCCCGGTCGCGGCATTGACGCGGCGGGTGTATTTGGTCGGCCGGTCGATCGGCAGATACTGGATCGCGAGGCCGGCGAAGAGCCCCGACACGACCAGGAAGCCGATCACGGTGCCGAACACGCGCACCGGCATCAGGCGGTGGTTGAACAACCACGGCAGCAACAGCCACGCGAGCGCCACCGCCCCCGGGATCGCCAGCAACTGCGCGGCGGGGCCGGCCCGTGCCTGCCAGAACAGCATCGCCACCGCGAACGCACTGAACAGCGCGACCGCGGCCCAGCCGACCGCCTGCGGGCCGCGGCGGGCGCGCCACGCGGCGACGAACGCGCCGATCAGGCCGACCACGGGGAGCGCGACGATCGGGAAGGCGACGCGGAACGGGTGTTTGTAGATCGGCTTCGCCTCGCGGACATTGTCCAGCCAGTTGCGCGCCAGTTCGGGCGAGACGCCCTCTGGACGGCCGAGGCATTGCGGGAAGAAGTGGACGAAACCGGCGGCGATCACGGCGCCGGCGACGAGCGCCAGCCCGAGCCGGACACCCGCCGACCGTGGCGATACCAGCGCGAGCAGCAGCAGCAGCGCGCCGGCCGCGACGACGACGCTGAGCCAGACCGGCGTCAAGGCGTCGCAGCGCATCGCGTAATTGGCGTTCGAGGCGAACAGCGCGAAGCCGATCGCGCCGCCGCCGCCCAGCGTCAGCGCGTAGACGGCCAGCCGCCGCGCCTCTCGCGCGTCCCATACCCAGCGCAGCGCGATGATCGCGCCCGCCATCGCCGCATAGGGCAGCAATTCCAGCCCGATCGCGAGCGACATCGCGCTGGCGAGGCCGACGAGCGCCCCCCCTCGGGCCCCGCGATGGTCGCCGAGACCGGCCACGGTCGCCGCGAGGCAGGCGAGCTGCCAGCCGTGGTGATCGATGCGTTCGGGCATGAACATCAGCATCGTCGCGGTCGCGCCGGTGACGAGGATGACGAGCGCCAGCGTCCACGCCATCGGCGCGACGAGACGGCGGACCATCGCCGACAGGGCGACGAACACGATCGACAGCGGCAGCAGGGGCGCGATGCCGCACGCCAGCCGCTCGGCCCAGGCGTTGCTGGTGAACAGGCGGAAGAACAGGATCAGGCCGGCGATCGGCAGGTCGACGATGCGGCTCCAGTGGATGTCGAAGCCGGCGGGCGGGTTCAGCCGGTACTGGCGAAGGTCGGACCAGTCCTGCCCCGCGAGCCACGCGCGCACCTGCGCGAGGCGCATATTGTCGTCGGTATCGCCCAGCGACAGCCAGTGGATGCTGGTCCAGCGATCGAACACATACCATGCGGCGACGACCGCCCATGCCAGCAGCGCGAAGCCGAGCCAGCGCCGTTCGAGGTCCCGGACCAGCGGGCCGGATACGGGGATGCCGGATTGCGGCCGAACGTGCCGGGACTGATCTTCATTGGCGATCAAGACGCTGCTTCCCCGAACCCTGTCCGCCCCGCGGTGTGGCCTGCCGCTCTAGGGAGTGTCCGGGCCGGGAGCAACGGGGGGTGGGGCGCGGCGGCGAGGTGCCGGCGTGCGGCTGCGATGTTGCTTCTGTCAAGCGGAATGCCGGTGATCGGCTATGTCCCGGAGTTCTTCACGGCGTACATTCAGGCGGCCGATCATGGTCGTCCGTTAAATGCAACCTTTCTCATTTCTCCGTCCCCGATCGGCCATTTCGGGGAAGAGCAATCGGGAACAGGTTCTGGGAAAACGAGAAGGCCTCGATGACTTCCGGAGCAACCGGTCGGGCCACTGTCCCGCCATTCCTTCCTATTCGAGAAAGGTCGAACCTGCTCGACGAGTTGGCTAGGCATGGATGATGCCCCCGCTTGATGCTGCCTTCAATGAACCGCCGCTGATCCTGACAGAGCATGATGCCGGCGAAGTCGCTGACCTATATGCCCGTTGCACCGACTATTTCATATTACAGGATGGGGAGCCGGCGACGCTGGCGGATGCGCTGGACCTGTTTCGTGATGTTCCAGCGGAAAAGAGTTTGGCCGATCAGGTCGTTATGGGCTGGCGGGGAGGAAGCGGGCTGATAGCCGTGGCCGCCGCCTTGCGTGACTATCCATGCGATGGTGTTTGGTATCTCGGCTTCCTAGTCGTTGATCCCTTGGTGAGAGGCCAAGGCATCGGCCGATCGATCCATGCCGCGATCGAGCGGTGGGTGGCGGCGCACGGAGCGCAGGAGATACGGCTGGCTGTCTTTGAGGTGAATGAGGCGGCGGAAAGGTTCTGGCGGTCGCTAGGTTACAGAGAGCTTCGGCGGGTCGGCCCTGATACATTCAAGTCGCGGAGCCACCGACGCGTTGAGCTATGCCAGCCCGTGAGCGACAATACGGCAGCTTCGCCCACCCGGAAGCGTTGAGATCACCATTCCCATTTCTCGATCCCTCTGGGAAATGCCGGGCGGCCTATCGTACGTTTCCGATCACTCTGCCACCGACCCATCCCGGACAAGTGGATTACGATCGGTCGCTTGGAGCTTGGCGCGGGAAGGAGTATATTGCGGGTATGGCGAAGCCCCATGCCACATCGACTAGCACGGTTGTTCGCGACACGAAGACAGGCCGGCTTGTCACGGTTCTAGGCGCTGGTGCGCTCAAGGGTTTGACGCTGAAGAAGGGCGTTGACCTGACGAAGCCGATCGCCTCGCAGGCATTGAAAGGCAACAAACCTCGCCGACTGACTGCGGCCAAGTCGTAATCGCTTGGCAGGCGTCCTTCTCGACACGCACACTCTCTATTGGCTTGTAACCGGCAATGATCCCCTCACAGAAGAGTCGTTGGTGGCGATCGGCAATAGCCAAGAGGCGGTGCGCTTTTGGCGTCGCCGATAACGGCATGGGAACTGGCGGTCGCTTCGCAGAAAAACCGGGTGGCCGATCGTCCGCACCTTGGCGATGATGCGCCGGATCAGTGGTTTCGCGATGCTGTTGCGGTGACGCGAGCGCGGGTCGTGCCGATCCACCAGCGGATTGCCATAGAGGCAGCCAAGGTCGCCGTCGAAACCGGCCACAGAGACCCCGGTGACTGCTTTCTGATTGCGACAGCTCGGGTTTGAAAGGTGCCGTTGGTCACGCGCGACGGGGCGATTCGCGCAGTATCGGCTGATCGGCCTGATTATCTGGATGTCATCGTCTGCTGATCCACACGATGCCGCGATCGGCCCAGCCCCCCTCGCCTGTCTTGATAGACCGTCGTTTTCGAGACGGACCGCCCATTTACGATGGCTTCCTGTATGATGGCCAGTGAGAGGCTAGGCCGGACATCTCCATTGTAAACGGTTCGCGTTGGGAATGGTCAGTCAGACGTGTTGCGTACTTCAGCGGACGCCGGCATATTTAGGTCGCTTGGGGGGAGAAGCGCACATGACGAAGACTCAGACCTTCAGGGTCAGCCTGCTGGCTGCTCTGGTCATGAACATTCATACAAGCGCGATTGCTCAGGATGGCACCACCTTCGACAGTGCAGGCGTACTGCTCGGCAGCAGCGTTGCTCAAGCTACTGGCGCACTGGCGAGCCGCGGCTTCTCCGTTGCGAAGATAAACGGTAAGTATCAAGTGGCTGCTGATAGTCCGTTTGTACATGCCGTACAGGCGGACAAGGAGGACGATTCGACCCGTGAGACGGTTGTGGTCCGGTTCGACGAGCCACCATCAAGTTCCCGTGCCTTTCTCGTGTGGCGCTCGATTGCCTTTAAGGCGGGAAAGGCTCCAACTCTGGAAAGCTACCGTGCCGCTGTCCGAAGCAAGGCGGGGAACGAGACGTATTGGCGCGACCTCGGTGGTAGCGGCGTAGAGCAATACGTGCAGTGGTCCCGGAGCGGCAAGAAGCGCGGCGGGTTATTCAAAATGCTGGATTCACTTCCTTCCAGCTACCCTAACGCCTGTGTGACGGGAATTACCGTGCGGTCGTCCGAAGAAGCGTTGCGTGTAAAAACTATGATGCCGGTATATGGTAAAATGGAGGGCCGTGGTCCGCGACCGGGAGTGGGTATCATCGTGCCGCAGGAGCTTTGCGCGATTGGCCTACTGATTTTTTATCGCGTGCCCGATCGCACCACTAATCTAGTCACGAACGTCGATGTATTGCTTGTAGATCAAGCTCAAATGGAATCCATGACGGCGAAGCGCGACGAATTCCTTGAACTAAGGCGGCACGCCCAGGTGGAAGCCGCCAAAAAGGCGGCCGGCAAGCCGGTACTTTAATTAAGGGGTCCGGTACCGTCTCGAAACGGATGCTGAAACGGGAAAGCAGGATCATGCCACTTAGCTTGGAGGTGACATGCTCTGCACTACCCGCCGGATCATGGTTTGGTGATCGGGTTTGAAGGGGGACAAGGATCGCTCGGGATCGATGCCGACCCCTTCCTGCGACCGGCCACCGGGATCGCGATAGTCCTCGGCTGGCAGCGTCAACGTCCAGCCATTCGGCAGGGGCTTGGCGAGTTGATCGGATAATGCACCTCGCGTCCTCCCGCCGATCTGCCTCACATTTGGCAGCGCCCGCATCGCAAGGGTGAACGTTTCGCCCGCACTGACCGTCACGTCGCTGGTCAGCAGCGCGACCTTGCCGACATACCGGACGCGATCGGTCGGAACGACCTCGAACCGCTGATACGCGCCCTTCGCTCCGACCGCTCGCTTCGAGAAGGCTGACCGGTGCTCGCCCGCGAACCGACCGGCGATGTGGAGGCTGATCGCATCATACCCACCGCGGTTGTTGGTAACGTCCACGATCACGCCCGGAAGTCCTTGGAAAGCGATCAAGGCCTCGTCGAGCGCCGCGTCCAGCGCCTTCGTATCGTTCGGTGCCGCGTCCTTGTCGAACGCGCCCATCGCAACGATGTTGAGGTAGCCTATCCGCCCGATCGTGCCCCACAGGATGCGGCGGTTCGCGACCTGATGCCCACCGCCCTCGAGCAGACCGGCAATGCCCTCTCGATATGATTTGGACCAGGCTCGCTCCCTCCCTGCGGGATCGGTCCCCAAAGCAGGGTTGGCTTGTGCGCTCAATATGGTTGGCGCTTCACCGCCCTCGAAGTCGTGATCGACACCGTCGATCGTGGCCTGCAAGCCTACATGAGCATCGTCGAGGCTCGCGAGCGCCTGGGTAGCGCGCTGGAAAAAGCCGAGGTTGGGAGGTGAAGTGCCCGGAGTGGCAAGGGCAGCGGTGAGCGTGCCCAACGTTCGTCCGCGTCGGCCGAAGCCGGGATAAAGATCGGCGAAGGTGGCGGCAATTACCTCGCCAAGATCGTGCGCCGTCCAACCTCGTTGCATGGTGCAGCGACGCGGAAGCGCGGCGATGCGATCGAACCCATAGTGTGTCTGGTCGGCCGAGGCTGCAAATACGATGTGCGTCGGGCTTACGATGGACACAAGCCGATAAGCATCGTCGTCGGTGTCGCCAGTTGGATCACGATAACAGAACGCGCCAGCGACATGATATAGTGTACGCGCCCCGTCTTGCACGACAAGGATATGCCCGTAGCCGCGTGATCGCCAAACACCGTCGACAGCCTTACCCGCTGTCACCATCGGCACCCATGAGCCGGCCAAGGCAGGAGAGATGCCCGCTGCGACTAGTGTCGCACTCGCGGCATATCGGATGAGCTTACCAGTCAGTGTCACCGCCATCGCCTTTCCATTGAACCATAGGCGCTGTGTATTGTCATAACAATACAGTTGCGGCTGTTAACTTTTTCGATTGGGATCGTTTGCGGGAAAGGTTCAGGTATTCCGGTCTGCGTTCCGTATCACAGTGCGATAGCCATCCGGGTCTTCGAAGGTCCGCCAGAGGTGCCGGCCGCGTGCGGCCACCCCACCATTGCCCCCGCCCCCTCCACCCCCTAGGGCGGGCAACCCAACAGGCAGGCAAGCGTGGCATCCAGGATCGAGCAATGGCGGACGAGCGGCGTGCTGGGCCAGTTGGTCCGGTTCGGCGTGACCGGCGTGGCCGTGACGTTGTTCTATGCCGCGGTGTATTGGCCGCTCGCCACCTATGTCATGAACCCCAATCTGGCGGTGCTGGTCGCGTTCGTGCTGGCGACCGCGGTCGGCCGGTTCGCGCACGGTGCGGTCAGTTTCCGCGGGCACGGCACCCGCGATCGCGGCACGGCGGTGCGCTTCACGGTGGTGCAGGCGCTGGGTTTCCTGCTCAACCAGGGATTTACCTGGGCGCTGGTAACGGGGCCGTTCGTGCATGGGCCGACATGGTGGCCGCTGGTGCCGGCGGTGTTCGTGGTGCCGCTGGTGACGTTCGGGCTGCAACGCAATTGGGTGTTCAGGTGATATGGACCGCATAGTCTACGACCGCATGGCGGCGCATGATTCCACCCATTGGTGGTACCGGGCGCGACGCGACATCCTGGCCGACTACCTGACGCGGTACGGCGACGTGCCGGCGGGCGCACGCATCCTGGAGATCGGGTGCGGCACCGGGCATAATCTGCCGATGCTGGCGAAGTTCGGCTCCGTCGAGGCGATCGAGATCGATCCGGCGGCGCGCGCGATCGCGAGCGAGCGGCTGGGGCAGCCGGTCGGCGACGCGCCGCTGCCCGAACTGCCGGGGGTGGAGCGGGGCGCGTACGACCTGGTCGCGGTGCTCGATGTGGTCGAGCATATCGAGGACGATGTCGCTGCGCTGGCGGCGATGAAGTCGCTGTTGAAGCCGGGCGGCAAGATCCTGATCGCGGTGCCCGCACACCAGTGGATGTGGAGCGCGCACGACGTGGTGAACCACCACCACCGCCGCTATTCGAAGGCGACGCTGAAGACGGCGATCGAGCGGGCCGGGCTGAAGCCGGACAAGCTCGGCTATTTCAACACGCTGCTGTTCCCGCTGGCGGCGGCGGCGCGGATCGCGGGGCGGATGACGGGGCGCGACGACAGCGACGATTCGCCGCCGGCCAAGCCGCTAAATACGATGTTCGAGGCCATTTTCCGGCTGGAGCGGCATCTGGTCGGCCGCTTGCCGATGCCGCCCGGCGTCTCCCTCGTCACGCTCGCCAAGCCCTGACGTCGCCGGGTCGGTAGGGAGCGGGGCGGGCGCGGCGGTGAAGCCCAGCGTCGCATGGCCCCGCACCGGGCCGGCGACATCGGCGACGAGGTAGAGCGGGCGGCGCTTCGATTCGATATACAGTCGGCCGAGATATTCGCCGATCATGCCGAGTACGAACATCTGCACCGCGCCGAGGAAGACGGTGACGAGCATCGTCGAGGTCCAGCCCTGCACCGCCGACCCCGACAGCCAGCCGACGGCGATATAGACGAACAGCAGCAGCGACACACCGGTCAGCGCGAGGCCGACATGGCTCGCCCAGCGCAGGGGTGCGGTCGAGAAGCCGGTGACCGCGTCGAAGGCGAGGCGGATCATCTTGCCGAGCGGGTAATGCGTCTCCCCCGCCAGCCGTTCGGCGCGATCATAGGGGAACGGCACCTGACGAAAGCCCACCCAGGCAACCATGCCGCGGATGAAGCGGGCCTGTTCGGGCAGCGACAGCAACGCGTCCAGCGCGCGGCGGCTCATGAGGCGGAAATCGCCGGTGTCGAGCGGGATGTCGGTATCGGTGACTCGGTCGAGCACGCGGTAGAAGAGCTTGGCGGTGGCCTTTTTGAACAGCGTCTCCCCTTCCCGCTTGCGACGGACGGCGTAGACCACGTCGGCGTCGAGATCGGCCATCATGCGGCGCATGTCGGACAGAAGTTCGGGCGGGTCCTGAAGATCAGCGTCGATGATGAGGATCTGTTGCCCGGCGCACAGGTCCAGTCCGGCGGTCAGCGCCAGTTGGTGACCGTGATTGCGCGACAGGTTGATCGCGACGAGGTGCGGGTCGGTCGCGCTCAACCGCTGCATCGCGGGCCAGCTATCGTCGCGCGATCCGTCGTTGATGAGGACGACCTCGTAATCGTCGCCGACCGCCGCGCGCGCCGCCGCCGACACGCGCGCGTGCAGGATGTCGAGGCACGCCGCCTCGTTGTAGCAGGGGATGACGATCGACAGGGCGGGCGAGGTGGCGGGCATCCGACCGTCATAGCCGCCGCGGCGTGGGGCGTCATCGGCGTTGTTGCGGGGGTGGCGGGGGCTTGCTCCCATCCCCTGACGTGAAGGGAAGCAGAAGCCGGTAGGGTCAGCCCGTCACCACCAGTTTCACGAGACGGCCGGGTTGCAGGCGGTCGTTCGCCGACAGGCCGTTGAGCGTCAGGAAGCGTTCGCGGCGATAGTTCGGATAGGACATGCGCGCCGACAGCGATTCGATCGTGTCGCCGGGCTTGATCGCGACGACGCGGACGACCTTACCCTTGATCGCCGCTGCCTGAGTTGGGGTCAGTGCGGCGACGCTGGCAAGCAGCGGCTGGAATGGGCCGATGCCTGCGCCGCCGGGCGTCACCAGCGTGAAGGTGTAGATCGCCGACGGGAAGCGATAGGCAACGACGGTCGCGTCGACGGCGCGGTTGTTCGCGGCCGCGCGGATCGTGCGGTATGTGTAGGACAGGCCGTTGGCGGTACCGGACTGCGACTCGCTCTCGCCGACATCGGCCCCGAGCGCGCGGAATCGGGCGGTGATCGCCGCATCGGGGCTGGACGCCTGGCTGCCCTGGAACATCGCCTGACCGCCGCTGCCGGCGATCGTTACCGCGTCCGTGCCGTTGGCGATCGTGTAGCCGGTGGGTGCCGAGAAGCGGACGCGCAGTTCGGGGTGGCGAAAGGTCTGGCCGTCGACCACGCCTTGCGCGGGATCGTCGTCGTAGGGCAGGCCATCGAGCATGCGCAGAAAGGCGGTGTCCTGAGCGCCGGTAGCGGGCGGACGACCGGTGTCCTGCGCCAGTTTGCGCGCGCGGGCGATCCGGTCCGCGCCGTTCGGGTGGGTGGAGGCCCAGCTGGGCGTGCCCTTCGCGTCGCGGCCGGCGATACGCGCAGTCAGCGTCGTCTCGGCGTCGAGCTGCGTCAGCATCGCGGCGGCGGCATAGGGGTCGTAGCCGGCGGCGGTGATGTAGCGAACGCCGAGGCCGTCGGCCTGATATTCCTGGCTGCGGCCATAGCCCAGCGTGTACAATTGCGCGCCGGTGCCGGCGAGCTGGCCGACCGCGCTGCTGCCGGTGACGGCGCCGAGAATGGCGGCGCCGATCGAGCCGATCTTCGAGCGTGTGTTGCGGCTGGCGGAGTGACGGGCGGCGACGTGGCCGACTTCGTGGCCGAGTACGGAGGCGAGTTCGGCTTCCGAGTTCATCAGCGCGAGCAGCTGCCGCGTGACGTAGACATAGCCGCCGGGGATCGCGAAGGCGTTCTCGACCGGCGAGTTCAGCGTCGTGATCGTGAAGTCGCCGGTCGCGTTCGACAGGCCGGACTGGACCGCGACGCGGCGGCCGATGCGTTCGACATAGGCCGCCTGCGGTCCCCGGTACGCGCCGCCATATTCGGCGACGAGCTGCGGGTTCGCCTGCGCGCCCTGTTGCTTGTCCGAGGCGGAGATCGCGCGGGTCTGCTGGGCCGTTACCGGTGCGGCTAGCGGCCCGGCGAGTGGGGCGGCGATGCCGGCGAGCAGCAGCGCACAGTGGGTAGGCCGGATCATGCTGGTATCTCCCTTTGCGGACAGAAAGCGCCGATCCGGCCAGAGTTCCGCTCCGGTCGGGGCTCCCCTAGGCCATCCGGCGCGCTGCCTGTTCGGTAAGCTGTTCGAGCATCACCAGCGGCACCGCGCCCGCGTCGAGCACGTCGTGGAATTTTTTCAGGTCGAAACGCTGACCGGCGATGGCCTGCGCCTTTGCGCGCGCGCGAAGCCAGCTGGCGTGACCGATCTTGTAGCTGCACGCCTGACCCGGCATCGTGCAGTAGCGCTCGATCTCGCGCTGCGACCGGGGACGCGCGAAGCCGACGGTGTCGACGAAATACTGCGTCCCCTGATCGCGGGTCCAGCGCTTGGTGTGGATACCAGTGTCGGCGACCAGCCGGGCGGCGCGGAACAGGAAGGACTGAAGGTAGCCGGCTCGCTCGATCGGGCCGGCATAGCCGCCGAGCTCGTCGGCGAGTTGCTCGGCATAGAGCGCCCAGCCCTCCAGATACGCGCCGAAGAAGCTGATCTTGCGCAGCGTGTGCACGTCGGCGCGCTGCGCGGTCGAGATCTGGAGGTGATGGCCGGGCACGCCCTCGTGATAGGTGAGCGAGGGCAATGTGTATTTCGGCCAGTCGGCGACGGATTTCAGGTTGATCCAGTAGATCGCCGGGCGGGAACCGTCGAGCGGGGCGCGGTAATAGTAACCGTTCGACGCGCCGTCCTGGATCTCGACGGGCACCGCCTTGATCTCCAGCGGCGCGTCGGGGGCGTTGGTGAACGCCTGCGGCAGCTTCGCCTGCATCGCGCCGGCGCTGGCGTTCAGGCTCGCGATCAGGTCGGTGCGGCCGGCGGCGGTATCGGGGTAGAGCTGCGCCGGCAAAGCGTTGAGCGCGGCGAGGCGGGTGCCGACGCTGCCCTTGGTCATGCCCTGCTGCTTCAGGATGACGTCGAGCTGCGACGAGAGGTCGGCAACCTGTTCGAGGCCCATCGCATGCACTTCGGAGGGCGAGAGGGTCGTCGTGGTCGCCGATGCGAGGGCGGCGGCGTAGATCGCCTCGCCCTGCGGGATCGCCCACAGGCCGGCGTCGCTGCGGGCCTTGACGCGCAGGGCCTTCATCGCGGCGATCTGGCGCTCGAGCGCCGGATAGACCTTGGTCTCGACGATCTTTGCGGCGCGGGCGGCATAGTCGCCCTGGAGCTTGGCGGCGGCGGCGCGGCGCTCCACCGACGTCACGAGCATGTTCGCGGAGGCCGCGGGGCTGCGCAGCTTCGCCATCTGGCCGAGCGCGAGGTCGAGCGAGAAGTCGGGCGCGACATAGCCGCGGGCGGCGTCGGCGCGCTGCACCTCCGTGTCATTGTCGAGCGCGGTGCCCATCTGGTCGAGGCGGGCGATATACGCCTCCGCATCGGCGGCATTGGCGATGCTGTGCGTCGAATCGAGGAAGTCGGGCAGGCTGAAATAGACGCCGCGCTGCTGCGTGATGCGATAGGGCTGGGTCGCCGCGTCGATGCCAAAGCGTTCGGGGGCGAGGATCCCCTGATCGGTGGAGTAGAGCACGACGTCGCGGTCGATCGCAGCCTGTGGCGACAGCGTCTTGGGATCGATCGCGGTCAGCGTCGCGCGCTGCGCCTTGGCGCGGGCGAGATCCCTGGCGCGGGCGGCGAGCGAGTTGTCGCCAAGCTGGGAGCGTAGGTCGGCGTTCGCGCCCTTGTCGAAGCCGAGCGAGGTGGCGAATTGCGGCGATTCGCGGACGCGTTCGGCAAGGATGGCGTCGAAGGCCGTCTTCAGCGCGGCGTCGCCCGGCGCGGCTGGTGCGGCCGTCTGCGCCGCGGCGCGGGCGAGCGGCGACAGCGCAAGGGCGCTGGCGGCGGTGCCACCGGCGATGAAATGACGACGGTTCATGAAGCTCTCCCGCAAATGACGCGAGGGAGGACTAACCGGTGGCGGCGGCAGGGGAAAGCCCGTCAGCGTGGCGACGGAAAAGCCGGCGATCAGGCCGCGGCGTTGTCGATCCCGAGCTCGCCGAGCTTGCGGTACAGCGTCGAGCGGCCGATCCCGAGGCGACGCGCGACCTCCGTCATCCGGCCGCGATAGTGGCCGATCGCCAGCCGGATCACGTCGGCCTCGATATCCTCGAGCGGGCGCATGTTGCCGTCGGGATAGAAGAGGGTGACGCCGCCCCCCTCCGGCGCAGTCCGCATCGCGCTGCCGCGACGGCCCATCGCGGCGATCTGTGGGAAGTCGGCGCTGGTCAGCGCGTCGCCCTCGCAGAGGATGGCGGCGCGGAAGAGCGCGTTCTGAAGCTGGCGGACATTGCCCGGCCATTCGTAATCGCCGAGCAGTTGCAGCGCGTCGTCGGTGATGCCGAGCGGGCGCAGACCGGGTTGCTTGGCGATCCGCGCGAGCAGATGGCGGGCGAGGGCCGGAATGTCGCCGGTGCGTTCGCGCAGGGGCGGGATCGTCACCTGCACGACGTTGAGGCGGTAATAGAGGTCCTCGCGGAAGCGCCCCGCCTCGACCTCGTCGATCAGGCGGCGGTTGGTCGCGGCGATGACGCGCACATCGACCTCGCGCGGGTGGCGGCTGCCGAGCGGCTGGACCTCTCCCGTCTGAAGGACGCGGAGCAGCTTGACCTGCGCCTCCAGTGGCATCTCGCCGACCTCGTCGAGCAGCAGCGTGCCGCCGTCCGCTTCCTGGAAACGCCCGATCTTGCGTTCGAAGGCGCCGGTGAACGCGCCCTTCTCGTGACCGAACAGCTCCGATTCCACGAGGTTGGCGGGAATCGCGCCGCAATTGACCGCGACGAGCGGCTTCTTCGCGCGCGGCGACGCGGCGTGGATCGCCTCCGCCACGACCTCCTTGCCGACGCCGCTTTCGCCTTCCAGCAACACGGGCACGCGGGCGCGCGCGGCCTTGGCGGCGATCGCCAAGGCGGTGCGGAAATCGGGTGCGGACCCGACGATCTCGTCGAAGGCGAGCAGCGCCGGAATCTTCTCGGTCAGCGGGCGCAATTCGCCCGCGGTGGTGCCGCCGACCGCGGTGTCGAGCGCGGCGAGCAGCCGTTCGGGGGCGAGCGGCTTGACGAGGAAGTCGGTCGCGCCGGCGCGCATCGCTGCGACGGCATGCGCGACCGACCCGTTCGCGGTCAGCACCAGGATCGGCAGGGCGGGACGGCGCGACCGCAATTCGGCGAGCAGCGCGTCGGATTCCGCATCGGTGCCCCAGTGATCCAGCAGGATCGCGTCCAACTGCATCCCGTCCTGAGTCCCCAGCGTGGCGATCGCCATCTCCGCATCGCTGGCGAAGACCGAGCGCCACCCCGCGCGGGCGGCGAGCGCCGACACCAGCCGGCGCTGGGCCGGCTCGTCATCGATCAGCAGAAGCAGTCGCTGCCCATTTCGCGTCATGCGTGTCGTCCGTCCCCGTTCGGTACGCGGCATAGTCCTTGACGGGTAAAGGCGGGCTTAAGTCCGGAATGGGCACGTCAAGGGGCTTGAGGGTAACGGATCGCGTGATTAGGGTCCGAATTCGAAACATCCTTCTTCGGGACTTGGGTAGAGGTACTATGGCCGGCAACACCGACTTGAACGCGCACGTCGCCAGCTATGATCGGATGATCGGCATGATGAAGTGGGGCTCCGTCGGCGTCGCGATCATCGTCGCGATCGTCATCTGGCTGATCGCGGCCTGATCCGGTCATGAAGATTGCCGTCCTCAAGGAAACTGCGGACGGCGAAAAACGCGTCGCCGCGACGCCCGAAACCGCGAAGAAGTTCGCCGCCCTGGGCGCGACCGTTGCGGTCGAGTCGGGAGCGGGCGAAGCGGCGGGCTTTGCGGACGGCGGCTATGCCGATGCGGGTGCGAGCGTGGGCGACCGCGCGGCGACGTTGGCCGGTGCGGACATCGTGCTGGGCGTGCAGGGGCCGGACGCATCCACGCTGACCGGGGCCACGCCGGGCGCGTGGTTGGTCGCGTCGCTGAACCCCGTGGCGGAGCGGGCGCGGATCGACGGCTATGCCGCGGCCGGGATCGAGGCGCTGGCAATGGAATGGATGCCGCGCATCACGCGCGCGCAGTCGATGGACATATTGTCGTCGCAGTCGAACCTGTCCGGGTACAAGGCGGTGCTGGACGCGGCGGCGGAATATGGCCGCGCCTTTCCGATGATGATGACGGCGGCGGGCACGGTCAGCGCGGCGAAATGCTTCGTGATGGGGGTCGGCGTCGCCGGGCTTCAGGCGATCGCGACCGCGCGGCGGCTGGGTGCGCAGGTGTCGGCGACCGACGTGCGCTCCGCGACGAAGGAGCAGATCCAGTCGCTGGGCGCCAAGCCGATCTTCGTCGAGAAGGTCGCCGGAATCGAGGGCGAGGGCGCAGGCGGCTATGCCGGCGAGATGAGCCCGGAATATCAGGCAGCGCAGGCGGAGCTGGTGTCCGGTCATATCGCCAAGCAGGACATCGTCATCACCACCGCGCTGATCCCCGGCCGCGCCGCACCACGCCTGATTACCGACACGCAGGTCGCGACGATGCGACCGGGCAGCGTGATCGTCGATCTGGCGGTGGAGCAGGGCGGCAACGTCGAGGGATCGCGGCCGGGCGAAGTCGTGGTGCGCCACGGCGTCAGGATCGTCGGCCACCGTAACGTACCGAGCCGGCTGGCGGCGGACTCGTCGGCGCTGTTCAGCCGCAACCTGTACAATTTCCTGAGCGCATTCTGGGACAAGGAGGCCGGCCGGCCGGTGCTGGACGCGGAGATCGGCGACGCGATCCGCCTGACGCAGGGCGGCGCGGTGGTGCATTCGAGGTTGCTCTCGTGACTGTTCCTCCCCTGCAAGGGGAGGTGGCGCGCTACGGCGCGACGGAGGGGTGTCGGCCTCTCCGGAGAACGCGTCACCCCTCCGTCAGGCCTGCGGCCTGCCACCTCCCCTTGCAGGGGAGGACTTGAGATGTTGCAAGGGACGGTATTGACCAGCCAAAGGGCGCGAGTGTTGCGATCGGACATGTCGTTGCCCGAGGTGCTGCTGTTGCAGGCCCTGCGCGCGCGACCGGGCGGATGGAAGTTCCGGCGGCAGCATCCTTCCGGGCCCTATGTCGCCGACTTCTATTGTCATGAAGCGCGGCTGATCGTCGAGGTGGACGGGGATCGCATACTCGCGGCGATCGACCGAAGCGCGACGCTGATCGCGACACTGGGTTTGCGCAACGCGGCATCAGGGTGGCACGGTTGACCGCCAGGGATGTCCTTGCCGATCTCGAGAGCGTCGTCACCGCCATCGTCCGTTCCATGGAGCAGCGCCGATCATGACCTTCATCGCGATCCTGTCGATCTTCGTCATGGCGTGTTTCGTCGGCTATTACGTCGTGTGGTCGGTGACGCCGGCGTTGCACACGCCGTTGATGGCGGTGACCAACGCCATCTCGTCCGTCATCATCGTCGGCGCGCTGGTCGCGTCGGCCGCGGCCGGGTCGCCGGTGGCGAAGTGGCTGGGGCTGGGGGCGGTGGTGCTGGCGAGCGTCAATATCTTCGGCGGCTTCGCGGTCACCGCGCGGATGCTGGCGATGTACAAGAAAAAAGAGCGTCCGTCCGCGTGACGGGGGCGAGAGGGGGCCGCCATGCATGAAGTCGCCGTAAATCCGTGGGTGGCGCTCGCCTATCTCGCGGCGGGGGTGTGCTTCATCCTCGCGCTCAGGGGATTGTCGAGCCCGGCGACCAGCCAGCGGGGCAACCGGCTGGGTATGATCGGCATGGGCATCGCCGTCGTGACGACGCTGGTGACGCACGAGATCGCCAGCCTGCCGGAGATCCTCGTCGCGATCGCGGTGGGCGGCGGGATCGGCTTCGTCATCGCGCGCCGGATCGCGATGACCGCGATGCCGCAGCTGGTCGCGGCGTTCCACTCGCTGGTCGGGCTGGCGGCGGTGCTGGTCGGCGTGGCGGCGTATCTGAACCCGACCGCATTCGGAATCGCCGAACTGGTCGTGCCGATGATCGGCGAGCCCTTCGCCGTCATCCATCCCGCCAGCCGGATCGAGCTGGGGCTGGGCGTGGCCATCGGTGCGATCACGTTTTCGGGGTCGATCATCGCGTTCCTGAAGCTGAACGGCAACATGGGCGGCAAGCCGATCCTGTTACCAGGGCGGCACATGCTGAACCTGGGCGTGCTGGGGTCGATCGTCGGGCTCGTCATGTATTTCACGCAGGATCAGGCGCCGTGGGTGTTCTGGACCGTGACCCTGTTGTCGTTCGCGATCGGGTTCCTGCTCATCATCCCGATCGGCGGCGCGGACATGCCCGTCGTGGTGTCGATGCTGAACAGCTATTCGGGCTGGGCGGCGGCGGCGATGGGCTTCACGCTGGGCAACACGGCGATGATCATCACCGGGGCGCTGGTCGGATCGTCGGGCGCGATCCTGAGCTATATCATGTGCCGGGCCATGAACCGGAGCTTCATCAGCGTGATCGCCGGCGGCTTCGGCGCGGTGGCGGACACGAGCGGCGGCGGCGACAAGGTCGACCGCCCGTGGAAACGCGGATCGGCGGAGGATGCGGCGTTCCTGATGCAACAGGCCGAACAGGTCATCATCGTGCCGGGATACGGCATGGCCGTGGCGCAGGCGCAGCATGTGCTTCGCGAAATGGGCGATAAGCTCAAAGAGCACGGGGTGCGCGTGAAATACGCGATCCATCCGGTCGCGGGGCGGATGCCGGGGCATATGAACGTGCTGCTGGCGGAGGCGAACGTGCCGTATGACGAGGTGTTCGAGCTGGAGGACATCAACTCCGAATTCGCGCAGACCGACGTCGCGTTCGTGATCGGCGCGAACGACGTGACCAATCCCGCCGCCAAGACCGACAAGACGTCGCCGATCTACGGCATGCCGGTGCTGGACGTGGAGAAGGCGAAGACGGTGCTGTTCATCAAGCGCAGCATGGGCGGGGTCGGCTATGCCGGCGTCGACAACGACGTGTTCTACATGGACAATACGATGATGCTGCTCGCCGATGCGAAGAAGATGGTCGAAGAGATCGTCAAGGCGATCGGCTGACCGTGGCAACCGGGTGGGGCGCCGCGCCCGCCAGCTTCGCGGCGCTGGCGATCGGGGATTCCGATCGCGGCTACGAGGCGGCGGTGACGCGGTGCGGCGGGCGGATGCTCGCGACGCTGGGCTGGGATGTCCTGGCGGTGGAACTGGGGCGGCATGCCGGGCGGCCGATGCTGCTGGTCGAGGCGGAGGGGGTTCAGGAGGCGGTGCTGCTCGGTACGCTGCCGCGGATCGATGCGGTGGCGACCGCGCTGGGCCTGCCGCTGGTGGTGGCGCTGGGCACCGCGCAGATCGATCTCGTTGCGGCGCTGCTGCTGACGCGGGATCAGGCGCTGCTGGTGGAGCCGGACGCGTTCGACCGGCTGGCGGCGGTTGCGGCGGCGGCGGGGCGGCTGGGCGACCCGATGCTCCGCGACCACGTCCGCGAGGGCGAGCCGTCGCCGCTGGCGCGTCTGAACGAGGAGGTCGCGCGGATCGCCGACCTGCTCGCGCGACTGGCGCGAGAGGGTGATGCGCGCGCGAACGGGGTGGAGCCGCCGCGGAACGATGCCAGCGTGGTCGCGGACCGGCGCAACGGCTTCGGCATCGAACCGGGCGCGGAGCAGGCCGGGATCGACGCCGCCGAGGTGGCCGCGCTGGTCCGCCAGACCATCCGCGCGCGGCGATTGCGGGACGGTTTCCTGGGCGAGGGGCTGTTCGAGGATCCGGCGTGGGACATGGTGCTGGACCTGTATGCCGCGCATCTGGAGGGCGAACGCGTGTCGGTGTCGAGCCTGTGCATCGCGTCCGCGGTGGCGTCGACGACGGCGTTGCGCTGGATCGGGAAGCTGACCGCGATCGGGTTGCTGGTGCGCGAACCCGATCCGAGCGATCGCCGCCGCGCCTTTGTTGCATTGTCCGAAAAAGCGCGGCAGGGGATGCATGCCTATGTGGCGGCGGTCCGGCGAGCCGGCCTGCCGATCGCGTAGCAGGACTGGTCCACCCGGACCCACCGGGGGCGCTTAGCTCAGTTGGTAGAGCATCTCGTTTACACCGAGAGGGTCGGCGGTTCGAGCCCGTCAGCGCCCACCAGACCGTTGCCGCTGCGCCTGAAAGACGCAAAGCTTGATGACCAGCGACTTTGCGGGCGGGCCGTTCTTCGCACCGCCGGCGGTGCCCTTGTACGACCGCTGGATGAAATCCTTGTCGAACCACGCGACGAAGAAATCCTGAAACTGTTGCGCGGTCGTGAACGTCACCGAGCCGAAATTGGGGTCGTAGAAGCTGAAGGTCCGGCCGACCGCCGCCGCCATCGAGTGATTGGGAGAATTGACGAGCGCGTAGCCGGTGCCGATCGAAACCAGCCCCTTGGCGACCTTCCCGAACCGGCCGAAATAATCCGAATATTCGGTATTCCACTCGGACGTAATGAGACCCGCCTGGCCGACATCTTCCGACACCTGATATTCCGCGTGCTGGCGACTGTGGTAGTTTCGGATGTTGCCGGTCCACTGCCCGATGCGGGTCTGATCGGTTTTACCGGCGGCGAAACCGGCAGCCTGATACCCGTTGCCGATGATCGACGCGGCGCTGTCGCCGCGGGCCATGCCAATGATGTAGGCCATCGACAATCCGAAACACCAGCCACCAGAATCCGGACTAAGTTCAGCAAGAATAAGGGCTTGT
The DNA here is from genome assembly GCF_979253005.1 of Sphingomonas sp. AC435. Classification (NCBI taxonomy): domain Bacteria; kingdom Pseudomonadati; phylum Pseudomonadota; class Alphaproteobacteria; order Sphingomonadales; family Sphingomonadaceae; genus Sphingomonas; species Sphingomonas sp. AC435. The sequence continues at coordinate 114,459 of NZ_CEEDCJ010000009.1, read as the reverse complement.
GAGGTAGGTACGATATCTGTCGCGTTGAACTTGCGCGCAAGGGCGATGAATTCCGGCAGCTTGTCCCGAACCTTGTTCCAAGACTTGTCCATATCCGGCATGTCAGATCCCCTTGAATCCCGAACGATACGCATCGCGTCGCCACGCCCGTTCGTCAATCAATTTGGACAGCATCGTCGCGGCGGAACGCAGCTCCATCAAAATTGCTGCACCGGCTGTCCTGCAGGAGCCGGATCATGTCATCCGCCACATCGAGAGCGAAGGACGGTGTGATGCAGGAACTACGGCGGGAGATTACGGCGGCGACGGTCGGGGGCAGGCGGGTGGCGGTGAACGTCGCCGAGTCGCCCTTGTCGTGGCTGGCGGCGCGGGGGCTGGTCACGCGCGCCCAGGTTGCGGCGGGGGAGCGGTTGCGGATGGATCACGAGCGGGCGGCGATGGCGCCGTCGGTGACGATGCGGTGGAGCGAGCGGGTGGATGGCGGCGGGGGCGACGGGCTGGACCCGGCGACCGCGCAACTGGCGGCGAAACGGCGGTTCGATGCGGCGATCGCGGGCGTGGGACCGGGGCTGTGCGACGTGCTGTGGCGGGTGGTGTGCGCGGGCGAGGCGTTGCCGGCGGCGGAGAAGAAACTGGGGTGGCCGACGCGGTCGGGACGGCTGGTGCTGACCATGGCGCTGGACCGGCTGGCGAGCCATTACCGGATCGGCTGAACTTTGATCGGTTGCGGGCATCCGCCGCGTGGCATCCGCCGCCCCGCGCCCCTAGATAGGCAGGCATGCGGTTCGCCATTACAAAGTGCCACGGGTCCGGCAACGATTTCCCGATGATCGACGCGCGGGACATCGCGCTGTCGGATGCCGAGTGGGCGCGGGTCGCGCGGCTGCTGGCGGATCGGGTCGGACCGGTCGGCGGCGACGGGCTGTTGCTGATGACCCCCGGCACGGCGGAGCGGCCGATCGGGTTCCGGATGTTCAACGTCGATGGGTCGGAAGCGGAGACGTGCCTGAACGGACTGCGCTGCGTCGCGCGGATGGGGTTCGAGGCGCTGGAGATCGACGGCGGCGGCGTGCAATTGAACGGCTCGACCGCGTGGGCGGAGCGGGACGGCGACATCGCGCCGGGCGTCTACACGGTGTCGGAGCGGGCCGGCCCTGCGTCGCTGGATGCCAGTGCGTGGCCGCTCGGCGATCTGGCGCGGGTGATCGAGCAGCCGGTGCCGATGCTGAACAGCGAGCGGGCGTTCACGGCGGTGGCGATCCCCAATCCGCACCTCGTCAGCTTCGTCGATACGATCGACGATGCGGAACTGTCGGCGATCGGCGACATCTGCGAGGCCGCGCCCGACTGGTTGCCGCGGCGGGCGAACGTCAGTTTCGTGCAGGTGCGCGGCGACAGCCTGTTCGTGCGGACGTTCGAGCGCGGCGTCGGCCTGACCAACAGTTGCGGCAGCGCGATGGCGGCATCGACCTATGCGGCGGGGCTGACCGGGCGGATCGGCTGGGACGTGCCCGTCACCGTCTTCAACCGCGGCGGGCTGGTCCGCGCGGTGGCGGGCGAGGACGCGATGGTCACGCTGTCGGGCAACGCTACGTTCGAGTGGGTCGGCGAGGTCGTGATCGGTGCGGACGATGTCTGCGAACTGACGGTGACCGACCGGTACGACTCGGAAATCGCGGCATGGGACGGCGTAGAGCGGACGGCGGCGCGGTGGCATTGAAAGAACGGGCGTTGAAAGAATGGGCGTTGACAGACCGGGCGCTGGGCGAACGCGTCCGCACCGTGCTGGGCGATCGGATGCGGGCGATGGTCGGATCGACCGAACTCGACCTGTCGCGGCCCGAGGGTGACGACGGTCTGTTCGGTCCGGCATCGGCGACGTGGGCGGTACATGGCGACTTTCCGAGCATGCTGATCGGCGGCACGGCGTCGCTGCTGATGCAGATGCTGCATCCCGGCGCGCTGGCAGGCGTCTGGGATCATAGCGATTTTCGGCGCGGCATGGCGGGGCGGCTGAAGCGGACGGCGCAGTTCGTGACCGTGACCACCTATGGATCGACGGCGGCGGCGAACGCGTCGATCGCCCGCGTGCGCGGCATCCACCGGCACGTCGTGGGGACGCTGCCCGATGGCCGACCCTATGCCGCGGACGATCCGGCGTTGCTGACCTGGGTCCATGCGGCGGAGGTCGAGTGTTTCCTGCGCGCGCATCTGGCGTATCGCGATCCGGCGATGCCGATGGCGCGGCAGGACGCCTATATCTCCGAAATGGCGCAAATCGCTCAGGCGTTGGGTGCAGAAAATGTTCCGACCAGCCGGGCGATGTTGGCGGCGTATCTGGAAGGGATGCGACCGGCCCTGCGCGTCGATCACCGCACGCGCGACGTGGCGCGCCGACTGCTGGACCAGCCGGTCGGCGGGATGATTGGTGGACCAGCTAACACCTTGATGTTAAAGGCTGCCATCGATCTATTGCCGCGTTGGTCGAAGCGGCTGCATGGCTGGGATGCGCCGGCCCAGGCGCGGGCCGGGGCCGGCATCCGGGTGGGTGCAGCGGGCATCGGACACGTCCTGCGCTGGGCGTTGAAGCCGACCTCTTGATCTATGTTGTCGTTACACTCGTGGACCATGTTAGCGAGCGCAAATCGGCGTTCGGCTAACGCGCTGGGTTCAGGCGACAGAGACAGACTTGCGCTCCCGCCCCAGGGAGTAGGCCAGTGTCCGATGTTGCCGCGATCGTCGTCCGGAAGCTGGAAATGCGGGCGCGGCTCAGCGCCGCCGATCGGACGGCTGTCGCGGCGATGGTTGTTCAGCACCGTCAGTACGAAGCCGGCAGCTATCTGGTCCGCGAAGGCGAGCCGCCACGCCCGACCTGCGCCTTCATCATCTCCGGCATCGCCTATCGCCAGAAGCTGACGCGGGAGGGTGCGCGGCAGATCGTGGCGCTGGAGATGCAGGGCGATTTCATCGACGTGCAGCACCTGTTCCTGCGATGCGCGGATCATAACGTCCAGTCGCTGACGCGGCTGGAGACGGCGGAGGTCAGCCGCGAAGGGTTGCGGCAACTGGCGCTGACTCATCCGGCGATCGGCGAGGCCTTGTGGGTCGATGCTCTGGTGGCGGGATCGGTGTATCGCGAATGGATCACCAATCTGGGTCGACGCGATGCGAAAACGCGCGTGGCGCACCTGCTGTGCGAGTTCACGCTGCGCGCGCGGGCGGCCGGGATCGCCGGGCATCTCCAGTATGAATTGCCGATGACGCAGGAACAACTGGGCGATGCGACCGGGCTGACCAGCGTGCACGTCAATCGCACGTTGAAGGCGCTGGAAGTCGATGGACTGATCGCGCGCGACCGGCGACACATCCGCCTGATCGACTGGGATCGGATCGTCGACGTGGCCGATTTCAACTCGCGCTACCTGCATCTGGATCAGGTCGGCGCTGAATAGGCGCGCTTGCGAGGCGTGGGCCGAGCAGGATAGTTCCCGGCCAAAGACCGCCCGGTCCGGATGTCCCTGCGGCAGCATTGCTCCCCACCGCGAGCGTTTGCACCTGCCGACCGGTGGATGCCGGGACGAGCCCGGCATGACGGCAGGCGAAAACGCGCCATCGGCTTGCGTCGGCCTGACGGGCGCGGCAGCATGATGGCGAGAGGATCATCATGCGCGAAGCCGTCATCGTATCGACCGCCCGGACCGGGATCGGCAAAGCCTATCGCGGCGCCTTCAACGCGACCGAAGCACCGGTGCTGGCGGGGCATGTCATGGCCGCCGCCGTGGAACGCGCCGGGATCGATCCGGCGCGGATCGACGATGTGTTCTGGGGCGTCGGGAATCAGTGGGGGACGCAAGGGGGGAATGCGGGGCGGATGGCGGTGTTCGCGGCCGGCCTGCCGATCACCGTGCCCGCCTTCACGCTCGACCGGAAATGCGGGTCGGGGCTGACGGCGGCGGCGCTGGCGGCGCGGTCGATCATCGCGGGCGACATCGACGTGGCGCTGTCGGGCGGGATGGAGTCGATCAGCCTGACCGTGACAAAGGACGCGCCGCGATACGTCAACCAGAGCGTCGTCGAACGCGTGCCGGGCGCGTACGTGCCGATGATCGAAACGGCGGAGATCGTCGCCGAACGGTACGGCATCCCGCGGGAGGCGCAGGACGCCTACGCCGCGCAGAGCCAGCAGCGCGCGGCGGCGGGGCTGGCGAACGGGGCCTTTGCGGAGGAGATCGTGCCGATCACGGTCGAGAAGGCGCTGTTCGACAAGAGCGGCGCGCGGATCGGCAGCGAGACGGTCACCGTAACGCAGGATGAGGGCATCCGGCCCGGCACGACTGCGGAGGCGCTGGCGGGCCTGAAAACGGTGTGGCCGGGCGGCGATTTCAGTGGGCCGGGCAGCCACGTCACGGCGGGCAACGCCAGCCAGTTGTCGGACGGCGCGGCGGCGCAGATCGTGATGGACCGGGCGACGGCGGAGGCGGAGGGGCTGCCGATCCTGGGCGTGTATCGCGGCTTTCAGGCGGCAGGCTGCGCGCCCGAGGAGATGGGCATCGGGCCGGTCTTCGCGATCCCGAAGCTGCTGGAGCGGGCCGGATTGTCGGTTGCGGACATCGGGCTGTGGGAGCTGAACGAGGCGTTCGCGTCGCAATGCCTGTATTGTCGCGACACGCTGGGCATCGATCCCGAGCTGTATAACGTCAATGGCGGCGCGATCGCGATCGGGCATCCGTTCGGCATGACCGGCAGCCGGCTGCTGGGCCATGTGCTGATCGAGGGTCGCAAGCGCGGTGTGCGATACGTCGTGGTGTCGATGTGTACGGCGGGTGGGATGGGCGCGGCCGGGCTGTTCGAGATCGTCTGAGGGAGGAGCATGGGATGACGCCGGAGCCGCTGGAACTGTCCGTGACGCGTCACATCGCCGCGCCGGTCGACACGGTGTGGCGGATCGCGACGGAGCGGATGGTCGATTACTGGTGCCCGCGACCGTGGCGGGTCGAGATCGTCGAGCAGGAATGGCGCGCGGGCGGGCGGTCGGCGATGGTGATGCATGGCCCGAACGGTGAGACGATGCCGCAGGAGGGTGTGTTCCTGGAGGTGACGCCGGGCGTCCGCTTCGTGTTCACGGATGCGTTCGCGGCAGGGTGGCGACCGCAAGGGCCGTTCATCGTCGGGATCGTCGAGCTGGCCGCGGAGGATGGCGGCACGCGCTACACCGCGACGGCGCGCCACTGGACCGCGGAGGCGTGCGAGCAGCACCGCGCGATGGGGTTCGAACAGGGTTGGCGCACGGTGGCGGATCAGCTGGCCGAACTGGCGGAGGCGGACGCGAGATAGCGTCAGGCGCCGGGTTGCGGGGCGATCTCTCCACAGGGGGGGCGCTCGCGGGGGGAGCGCGTTCGTGCCTGACCGATCGTGCGACCGTTCCACTGCGATTCCTGGCCCCGACGATGAGCGTTGCTCATCGTTGCGTGGACGGCGCGGCGGGTACTCCATGCTGGTGCACGCGCCATATCCCACTCTACGGAAACGAGGAGTTGGACAGATGGACATTCCACCGAAGGTCGAGATGGCGACGGTCGCGGGGCCGGCCGAGTATTTTACCGGCCGCGTTACTATCACCGGGCAGTTCCAGCGGCCCGAACCCTCGCGTGTCAGTGGCGCGATCGTGCGCTTCGAACCGGGCGCGCGGACTGCGTGGCATAGTCATCCGCTGGGCCAGACGCTGATCGTGACGGAGGGGGTCGGCTGGACCCAGATCGAGGGCGGACCGAAGTTCGAGTTCCACGCCGGCGAGCAGCTCTGGTGTCCGGCGAACCGCCGCCACTGGCACGGGGCGACGGCGACGACGGCGATGACGCACGTGGCGATCCAGGAGTCGCTCGACGGCTCCCCCGTCACCTGGATGGAGCATGTCAGCGACGCCGACTACCTCGCCGAGCCCAAAGGCTGATTTCTCTATTATCTAAAGGTATTGCCATGTCCGTAGGGCAACGATTCACCGGCAAGGTGGCATTCGTCACCGGGGCCGCGAGCGGCATCGGCCGCGCCACCGCCGTCGCCTTCGCGCAAGAGGGCGCGCGCGTCGCGATCCTCGACCTTACCGAAGAGGCACTCGCCACGACCGCCGAGGCGGTGCGGGCGACCGGTGCGGAGGTGCTGGTCCTCGCCTGCGACGTCGCGAAGCCGGAGCAGGTGGAGGCTGCGATCGCTGAAGTGGTCGCGACGTTCGGGCGGCTCGACGTCGCGTTCAATAATGCCGGCGTCGAGAACAAGGCCGCGCCGGTGGCGGAGATCGCGCTGGAGGAATGGGATCGCATCCTGAACATCAACCTGCGCGGGACCTTCGTGTGCATGAAATACGAACTGGCGCAGATGGTGCGGCAGGGTAGCGGCGTGGTCGTCAACACCTCGTCCGGCGCGGGCGTGCGCGGCGTCGCGGGCGGCGCGTCCTATGCCGCGTCGAAACATGCGATCATCGGGCTGACGAAGTCCGCCGCGCTGGATTACGCAAAGGCGAACATCCGCGTGAATGCGGTGCTGCCGGGCAATATCGAGACGCCGGTGATGGATCGCTTCACCGGCGGCGATATCCAGAAGGCGATCGATCTGGAACCGGTCGGGCGGCTGGGCAAGCCGGAGGAGATCGCCGACGCGGTGTTGTGGATGAGTGCCGATCTGGGCGCCTTCGTCACCGGGGCGGCGATCGCCGTCGATGGCGGCTGGTCGCTATAGGGGTTGGGACAATCCGTCCAATCGACGCCGGGCGGCGGCGGGCCCATGTGGGCGGGATGACAGAGCATCCCGACATGTCGCCGCCGCCGGCTGCGACTCCCGCCGCGTCCGACGGCGACAAGTTCCGCTGGATCCTGCGGTGCGGATGGAAGGGGCTGTGTCCGCGCTGCGGCGAGGGCAGGATGTTCGCGTCGTGGCTGAAGGTGACCGACCGGTGCGACGCGTGCGGGCTGGATTACCGGTTCGCCGCGCCCGACGACGGACCCGCCTTCTTCTCGCTGTGCATCGTCGCGTTTCCGCTCGCGTTCTTCATCGTGTGGATCCAGGTCGCGTTCGATCCGGCATGGTGGGTGCATCTGTTCACGTCGGTGCCGGTGATGCTGATCGGCACGCTGTTGCCGCTGCGCCCGATCAAGGGGTGGCTGGTCGCATCGCAATACGTCAACCGTGCGCAGGAACACGGGACGGGCGCGCTGTGGTCGCAGCTGCACGGGACCGAACCGGGGCGGAGCGATTTCGACCATTAACGTGCGGCAGTAGCGGTCCGGTTCGGGTTTCGGTACGGTGGCTTGGTGAAGAACGGGGCATGGTGAAGAACGCGGACGAACTGGCGCTGATGCGGGCATCCGGGCGGTTGCTGGCGTCGGTATTCGCGATGCTCGACGGGCTGGAACTGGCGGGGCTGTCGACGCTGGCGGTGAACGACCGGGTCGAGCGGTTCATCACCGACGATCTCGGCGCGCGGCCGGCCAGCAAGGGGCAGTATGGTTTCGCGTACGTCCTGAATTCATCGATCAACAGCGTGGTCTGTCACGGCGTGCCGAGCGCGGACGAGATCATCCGCAACGGCGACATCGTCAATCTGGACATCACGCTGGAGAAGGACGGCTTCATCACCGATTCGAGCAAGACCTATATGGTCGGCGAGGTCGCTCCCGCCGCGCGCCGACTGGTGAGAGTGGCGCAGGAGGCGATGTGGAAGGGGATCGCGCAGGTGCGGCCGGGCGCGCGGCTGGGCGACATCGGCGCGGCGATCGACCGGCATGCGAAGAAGGCCGGCTATGCGGTGGTGCGCGAGTTTTGCGGCCACGGGATCGGCCGCGACATGCACGAAGCACCGGAGGTGATGAATTTCGGCAAGCCGGGCACGGGCGCGATGCTGCGCGAGGGCATGACCTTTACGATCGAACCGATGGTGAATCAGGGCAGCCGCAAGGTCGTGACCGGGGACGACGAATGGACGGTGACGACGGCGGACGGGAAGCTGTCGGCGCAGTTCGAGCATACGGTGGCGGTGACCAAGGACGGGGTCGAGGTGCTGACGCTGCGGGCCGGCGAGCGCGCAGTTCGGGATTGAGGTGCTGACTATGAGGGCCGACGAGCACGTGGGACGGTGTCTGATCGCTAATTTTCGAAACGGCGGGCGTGGTTCTTCAAGGGGTTAGCCGACGCGCGTCCCAATGCGAAACGTGGCATGCTTAAAAGTTGGTTTCCGGTCGTCACGGAAGCCTGAACCTCAGCTAAACGGGCGCAGCATCTGCCCCGACGGCGATGCATCGGGGACGAGAGACATGATGAAGACGATGATCGCAGCCGGTTTCACGGCAGCATTGATGATGGCCGCTCCGGCCACGGCGCAGTCGCTGACGACCACGTTCGCGGGCGGTAATTCGCACAACGGTAACATTTTCGACGTGCTGGTGGGGAACCAGGCCATCAGCCTGAATTCGCTGGGGCTGAACGTGAACACGAACGCGGGCACGACCGGTACGTTCGAGTTCTACTTCCGTCAGGGCACCTCGACCGGTTTCCAGAGCGATGCGGCCGGCTGGACGTTGTTTTCGACCAATACGGCGGGTTCGGCCGGATCGGGCGCCGCGACCACGATCGACATCACCAACCTGATGCTCGACGCCAACACGCGCTATGGCCTGTATTTCACGCTGACTTCGGATTCGTTGAGCTACACCAACGGCACCGGCGTCGGTAACGTCGCCGCCACGAACGGCGACCTGACGGTATTCGAGGGCTATGGCGCGGCGTACCGGTTCGCATCGAGCTTTCAGCCGCGCATCGTCAATGCGACGTTCGAGTACACCGTCGCGGGCGCGGTGCCGGAGCCGGCGACGTGGGCAATGATGATCGGTGGCATCGGCATGGTCGGTGGCGCGATGCGCCGCCGCAAGGTCAGCACGACGGTTTCCTTCGCCTGATCCTGCCGATCCGTTCGGGTCGGTCAAAGCCGCCGGTTGCCCAGCAACCGGCGGCTTTTTCGTGTCGCGTCGCGGTTCGGCGTGCGGGAGGTGGCAACCTGCGGCAGGGCCAAGGCGCAGGACGGGTTGAATCTATCCTGCTCTCCTTTTCTCGGGGAGTGTTGCGACACAGTTCTGCTGCCTGTCACATAAGCACTATCCCGGCGTAGGCGCGGGCCCAGTCGGGTAGCGGTCTCAGTCGATTACCGCCGACATTTCAACTGGACTCCGGTCTTCGCCGGGGGTGGCAGAGGAGTTTCGCAACGACCTTCTTGAGGGACGGGATGACTTTCTTCACCAGCGATGGGCTGGCGGCGAGGCTCCTTCTCCGTATCGATACGGGTGAAGGCGCGAATATTCGACGTTTGCGCCCTTCGGACAGGGTGCGCGAGCGGTCCAGCACTGGGTCCCCGCCTTCGCGGGGACACAGGACCGGTTCCTCTCCAACAAGGATCAGCGTCGAATTTTACGCCCCGGCCACGCGCAGCAACGGTGTCCGGCGTCGGCGTAGCGCGCCGCCGGCGAGGCCGATGCCGGCGATCATCATCGCCCAGCTCGCGGGTTCGGGGACGGCGCCGGCGAGCGGGGTAACGGAGAAATTGTCGCCCGCGACGTCGAAGACCGTGAAGCCGTAGAAATAATCGGGTTCGTAGGTGGTGAATTCGATCTGGTCGACGTTCGCGAGGACGCTGGCGAACGTGCGGCCGGCGGGCAGGTTCAGGAATCCGTCGCCGTCGACACCGCCCCAGCCGGACGGCAAGGCGGCGGCGCTGGTGTCGTCGATCGTCACCGACAGCGTCTGCCAGCCGTCGATCGCGGCGGAGAGCGTGCCGAGCCGGTAATAGACGGTGGCGTTGTCGGCGCTGTTGGCGGGATCGAGGTCGGTCAGCTTCACGAACAGGTCGCGGGTCACCTCGGTACCGAGATAGGTGATCGAGTTGGTCAGCACGTCGAGGCTGATCGTCACGCCGGCGCTGCGCGTGTAATCGCCGAGAAAGCCGGCATTGCTGTCGTTGCGCCACGAGATGCCGAAGCTCTCGGCCTGCGTATGGAAGGACGGGGCGGTGTTGCCGAGACCGGTGTCGACGACGGCGTTGCCGATCCACCCTTCCGCGCCGTTCGAGAAGTCCGTCGTCTCCGCGGTGGCCGCGGATGCCGTCCAAAGGGCGGCGGGAATCAACAGATGTGCGAGCTTCATGATCGTACTCCCCGTTTGGTGGCGCCTGGGCGCATCCCCCCCGTCGATCGGGGCCGACGCGGCTCCCTGTTGGGAGTTCGCGCGCAACCCTCTGTATACGTGTCGTTAACCATAGGCTTGCATGCGGGTCGGGGGCCGGCAAGCGGGTGTTTTGGGCAGCAATCGATGCTTGCGCCGAGACGGTGCTTGACAGCGTCACGCTGTTTGTGTACAAAACAGGAACATCGAGAATTAGCAAGTCGGGCCGGCGCGGTTCGGGGGCGGGGGCCTCCGGATTTGCGACTGGCCCTTCTGGCGTTCGGAACGGTCGGTTCGGCCCTACGGGTTGAGCCGGCCGGTCCTGCGATGGGGGACGCGACCGCCTGCGGGGGCGGCGGGCGCGGGTGGCGACGTGGATGGGGTCACCACCGGTAGCGGGGGAGCGGATATGGGGCGGAATGACGTGGCGGGGCAGACTGGCTCCGACAGCGAGGTTCGGGCGGATGACGCAAGCGGCACACGGGCACTCGTCATCGCGGGCCACGCGGCCGCGGGTGTCGGCAAGGCGGAGGTGAGGCTGGGACGCCGGGGTGGACTGGTTCGGCAGGCCCGTCGCGACGGCTGGACCGTACCGCGCCGTCAGGTGTTTCTCGAAACGCTGGCGGCGACTTGCAACGTCACGCTGTCGGCCCGGATCGCAGGGCCGAGTTCGCGAAGCGCGCGCCAGTTGCGGGAGCGGGATGCGGAGTTCTCTGCCCTTTGGGACAAGGCGCTGGAGCGGGGCAAGGAGCGGCTGCGCGAGGATTTGCTGGCGCATGCGCTGGGGCATCGGTCGAGCGGGGACAATCCGGATGATCTCGACTTCGACGCGCCGCGGCGGGAGCCGTTCGATCCGCATCTGGCGATCAAGGTTCTGACCTTCGTCGATACCCGCCCGGCAAACGGCGCGCATCGCCGGGCGGCGGCGCCGACGCAGGGACAGGTGGATGCGGCGCTGCTCGCGCGGCTGGACGAACTGGTGAAGCGGGGGCGCGGATGACCGAGGAGGGCGAGGTGCTGGCGCGGCTGGCGGCGGTCGCGCCGGAGCACCGCGAGGAGGCTTTGTTCATCCTGCCGCCGGGACTGCGGATGCGGCTGATGCAGGATTGGGGAAGCTGGGCGCATGCGGGGCAGGTCGCGCCATTGGGCGACTGGCGGGTGTGGCTGATCCGCGCCGGGCGCGGTTTCGGCAAGACGCGGGCGGGGGCGGAGTGGGTGGCGGCCTATGCGCGGGAGAATGCGAAGGCGCGGATCGCGCTGGTCGGCGACACCGCGGGCGAGGTGCGCAAGATCATGATCGAGGGGGCGAGCGGCCTGATCGCGGTGGCGGGCGCGACCGACAAGATCGAGTGGCGCGCCTCTGCCGGGGAAGTGACGTTCGGATCGGGGGCAAAGGCGTATGTCTATTCGGCGAACGCACCGGAGGCGTTGCGCGGGCCGGAGCATCATATCGCGTGGTGCGACGAACTGGCGAAATGGCGATACGGCGACGCGGCTTGGGATAATCTGATGCTGGGGCTGCGCATCGGTGACCGGCCGCGGGCGCTGGTGACGACGACGCCGCGCCCGACGATGCTGATGCGGCGCGTGATGGCGTTGCCAGCGCGCAGCAGGTCCTTCGCTTCATCGCGGGTTCCTGGGAAATCGGTATTATTTCGGCACGTCGCATCTTCATCGGCGGAACGCCGGTGCTGGGCGCGCAGCAGCCCGCTGTTCCGGCGCCAAGTGGCGGAAATGTAATCGATATCGAGGCACGTCGAACGATGGCCGCAATGCTGCTGGCGCTCCGCGCGCATGGGCTGATCGCGCCCTGAGCGAAAATTGGTGTTGCGCTGCGGCAACAGTCGCGGAACAATGTCGCCTTGTCTGGAAACCATCCGCGGGATAGTGAGTTTGCCCTGTCCGTAGTGACACTTCAAGAAAGGGGAATATGATGCGGAAGCTTGCCATCGTACTGGCACTTGCATCCACCGCACTCGCCGCACCTGCCATGGCCCGCGATAACTCGTGGTACATCGGCATCGAGGGCGGCGCGATGGTGGTCGAGGACATCGACTACGACATCGGGACGCTCAGCAATGCTGGCACCGTCGATCACAAGTATGGCTATGACGTCGACGGCGTGATCGGTTACGACTTCGGCGGTTTCCGTCTGGAGACGGAAGTCGGTTACCGCGTTGCCAACGTCGACAGCTATTCGTCGACGACCACGACGCCGATCGCCAACCGTGCAGGCACCCGCCTGAACGCGCCGGCCGGCGTGTATGACTCGGCTGGCGGCCGCACCTCGGCGCTCAGCTTCATGGTCAACGCGCTGCTCGACTTCGGTGAAGACGACGGCATCCAGGGCTTCGTCGGCGGTGGTGTCGGTGTCGCTCGCGTGAAGCAGAGCCTCGCGCTGAACCAGAACCTCGACTCGGTGTCCGATTCGGATACGGTGTTCGCGTATCAGGGCCTCGCGGGTATCCGCGCGCCGCTGACCGATCACATCGACGTCAGCCTGAAGTACCGCTTCTTCAACGCCGAGAGCGTTGGGCTGGTGGACGTTGCGAACCGCAATCTTGATGGCCGTTTCCGTTCGCACAGCATCCTGGGCGGCGTGACGTACAACTTCGGTTCGCCGACGCCTCCTCCGCCGGAGCCGATCGCATGCTCGCCGGGACCGTTCATCGTGTTCTTCGAGTGGGACAAGTCGGACATCACGCCGGAAGCAGCGTCGATCCTCGACAACGCCGTGACCCAGTACCAGACCTGCGGCAACGCACAGGTCCAGCTGGCCGGTTACACCGACACCTCGGGTTCGTCGCAGTACAACCAGGGCCTGTCGCAGCGCCGTGCAGACGCGGTGAAGGCGTACATGTCCTCGCGTTCGATCCCGGACGGCGTCATCACGACGAGCGCGTTCGGCGAGACCAACCTGCGCGTGCAGACTGCCGATGGCGTCCGCGAAGTGCAGAACCGTCGCGTGGAGATCACTTACGGTCCGGGTTCGGGCCAGTAAGTCTCTCCTCTCGGAGCAAGATCGGGGAGGTCGGCGCAAGCCGGCCTCCCTTTTCTTTTGTGCCGGGTTTGTGGATTGTCGCTGGCATGCCGGGGGCGGCGGGAGACGGCTGGCTGCGCGTCGATTTGTAGGCTGGCCTCGTCTTCCCGAACTCGTTCGGCACTCTTCCCGTCGGAAATGGACCGGGCATGTGTCCCCGCAAAGGCGGGGATCCCGTACTGGGCTCCCGCCTTCGCGGGAGTACATGCTAGGATAGTTGGGTCGTGTCCTGATCCGAAGGGGTGAGCATCGGCTTATTCCAAAGGTCCATGGCCCGGGGGGCATGGGATATGAGCCCTTTGCCGATCGACCTGCGGCCCGGGGGACCCCGGAACGGGTCCGGGGTGACGGTGTCGGGGCGCCTTCCATGCGCCTGGCCGGACGGCGGTAGCGCGGAGCGTCTGGTGACAGGGGTCGGACCGACCTGATGCTCCGTTGCGCGCCGACGGAGGGCGCTCGACAGCGATGAACCCTTAGCTGTTCTCCTGAAGGAAATTCCGTGCAACCTCTGCCACCCCGGTCGAAGGGCGGAGCCCAGTTGTGGTGTCTTCAGTCATCGACGGAGAGCGTTACCGAACTGGACCCCGGCCTTCGCCGGGGTGGTAGTTTGGTGACGGCCAGGAAAGCTCCTCCCGACGGCACCCTGAAGGAAGGGCGTTTCGACGCGTCGGCTCGTCTTTCAAAGCGCGTCTGTCAGTCGGGTCACTCGGCCCTGCGCGCTTACGATCCGCTGCCACGAACGCTGCGGCGTACCGTCAGGCCGGTCGGAACTGCCCCGGAGGGAGATCGGCCAGCGTCCAGTCGCCGATGCTCCAGCGGATCAGGCGAAGCGTCGGGTGGCCGACGGCGGCGGTCATGCGGCGGACCTGACGGTTGCGGCCCTCGCGGATCGTCAGTCGCAGCCAGCAATCCGGGATCGCGGCGCGGACGCGGATCGGGGGATCGCGCGGCCATAGGGCGGGCGGATCGATGCGCTCGACCTCGGCCGGGCGTGTCATGCCATCCTTCAGCGCGACGCCGCGGCGCAGGCGGTCGAGTGCATCGGGCGGGGGTTCGCCCTCGACCTGCACCAGGTAGGTCTTGGCCAGCTTGAAGCGAGGGTCGGCGATACGCGCCTGAAGCCGGCCGTCGTCGGTCAGCAGCAGCAGGCCCTCGCTGTCGCGATCGAGCCGGCCGGCGGGATAGATGCCGGGCAGGTCGATGAAGTCCGACAGCGTCCGGCGCGGCGTGTCAGTGCCGCGGTCGGTGAACTGGCTGAGCACGTCATAGGGTTTGTTGAACAGGATCAGCCGGGTCATCGCCGCGGCTGTGCCATCATGCGCTGGCGATGTCGCGTGCGATCGCTGTGGCGATGAGGCCGCGACGGGGCGACGGTGTCGGGAGGCTCCGTTTTTCTACTTCCGTCGTTTCAGGTGATCGTTGCGGGATAGCGACGCTGCCTTTCCCTGAGCCACCACCCCGGCGATGGCCGGGGTCCAGTTGGGTGACGTTCTCCGTCGACGACCGCCGACATCCTGGCTGGATCCCGGCCTCCGCCGGCGGTGGTAGATGAGGTTGTGCAACGATCCTGTGATTGGAAGGTCCGGGCGTGACACCGCCGCGTGCGGCCCGCCAAGGTTCCACCCCCCAACCCTCCCCCGAAGGGGAGGGGAGTCAGCAGTTCGACCTCCCCGAAGGGAGATCGAGGACCGTCAGCTGACGACGAGCGCCAGCTTCCCGTCGCCTTCGTCGACATGGACGGTCGATCCGTCCCTGACGTCGCCGCGCAGGATCAGGTCGGCGAGCGGGTCCTGAAGGTGGCGCTGGACGGCGCGCTTCAGCGGGCGGGCGCCGTAGACGGGGTCGTAGCCGACGCGGCCGAGCCATGCGCGGGCGGCATCGGTCAGGTCGAGCGCGACCTTGCGATCCGCGAGCAGCTTGCCGACGCGACCGACCTGGATGTCGACGATCGGGCCCATATGCGCCTGCCCCAGACGGTGGAAGAGGATGATCTCGTCCAGCCGGTTGAGGAATTCGGGGCGGAAATGCCCGCGCACGATCTCCATCACCTGCGGCTCGACCGCCTCGACATCCTGCCCCTCGTCGAGGTTCGCGAGATACTGGCTCCCGAGATTGCTGGTCAGGATGATGAGCGTGTTGGAGAAGTCGACGGTGCGACCCTGCCCGTCGGTCAGGCGGCCGTCATCGAGCACCTGCAACAGCACGTTGAATACGTCGCCATGCGCCTTTTCGACCTCGTCGAAGAGCACCACCTGATAGGGGCGGCGGCGAACGGCCTCCGTCAGGACGCCGCCTTCCTCATAGCCGACATAGCCGGGAGGGGCACCGATCAGGCGGGCGACGGCGTGCTTCTCCATGAATTCGCTCATGTCGATGCGGACCATCGCGGCGGGATCGTCGAACAGGAATTCGGCGAGCGCCTTGGTCAGTTCGGTCTTGCCGACGCCGGTCGGCCCGAGGAACAGGAACGAGCCGAGCGGACGGTTCGGGTCCTGTAGCCCGGCGCGCGCACGGCGGACGGCGGTGGAGACGGCGCGCACCGCATCGGCCTGACCGATGACGCGCTGGCCAATGACCTCCTCCATCTTCAGCAGCTTGTCGCGCTCCCCCTCCAGCATGCGGTCGACGGGGATGCCGGTCCAGCGGCTGACGACGCCGGCGATGTCGTCTGCGGTCACCTCCTCGCGCAGCATCGCGCCCTTGGTCGCGCCGGCGGCTTCGGTCAGTTGCTTCTCGAGTTGCGGGATCGTGCCGTAGGACAGCTCGCCGGCGCGGGCGAGGTCGCCCTGACGCTGTGCCTGATCGAGCGATACGCGAGCGGCGTCGAGCTGTTCCTTGAGCTTGGACTCGGCGCCGATCTTCTCCTTTTCCGCCTGCCAGCGGGCGGTGAGTTCGGCGGATTGCTGCTCGAGATTGGCGAGATCGTGCTCGATCGTCTCCAGCCGGTCGAGCGACGCGGCGTCGGTTTCGCGGCGCAGGCCCTCGCGCTCGATCTTCAGGCGCAGGATACGGCGGTCGAGCGTCTCGATCTCCTCCGGCTTCGACTCCACTTCCATGCGGATGCGGCTGGCGGCCTCGTCCATCAGGTCGATCGCCTTGTCGGGCAGGAAGCGGTCGGTGATGTAGCGGTTCGACAGCGTCGCCGCCGACACGAGCGCGCCGTCGGTGATGCGGACGCCGTGGTGGAGTTCGTATTTCTCCTTCAGGCCACGCAGGATCGAGATCGTGTCCTCGACCGTGGGTTCGCCGACGAAGACCGGCTGGAACCGCCGCTGGAGCGCAGGGTCCTTCTCGACATATTTTCGATATTCGTCGAGCGTGGTCGCGCCCACGCAATGCAGCTCGCCGCGCGCGAGCGCGGGCTTGAGCAGGTTGCCCGCGTCCATCGCGCCTTCGGATTTGCCCGCACCGATCAGCTGGTGCATCTCGTCGATGAACAGGACAATGTCGCCCTCGGCGGCCTTCACCTCATCGATGACGCCCTTCAGCCGCTCTTCGAACTCGCCGCGATATTTCGCGCCGGCGATCAGCGCGCCCATGTCGAGCGCCATCAGCGTCTTGTCCTTCAGGCCGTCGGGTACATCGCCATTGGCCATGCGCAGCGCGAGGCCCTCGACGATCGCGGTCTTGCCGACGCCGGGTTCGCCGATCAGGACGGGATTGTTCTTCGTGCGGCGGGCGAGCACCTGGATCGTGCGGCGGATTTCCTCGTCGCGGCCGATCACGGGATCGAGCTTGCCGTCGCGTGCCGCCTGGGTCAGGTCGCGCGCGAACTTCTTCAGCGCGTCGTAGCGGTCCTCCGCCCCGGCGGTGTCGGCGGTGCGGCCCTGACGCAGCTCGTTGATCGCGGTGTTCAGCCCCTCCGGCGTGACGCCAGCGGCCTTCAGCGCCTTGCCGGCCGCGGTGGTGAGCGACAGCGCCAGCGCGACGAGCAGGCGTTCGACGGTGACGAAGCTGTCGCCGGCCTTTTGCGCGATCTGTTCCGCCGAATCGAGGACACGGACGGTGTCGTTGTCGAGGCCGGGACTCTGTTGCGCGCCGGAGCCGCTGACCGCCGGAATCTTCGCGAGTGCGGCGTCGGTGTCGGCCACGGCGCGCTTCGCATCGCCGCCGGCGGTCTGGATCAGGCCGGCGGCCATGCCCTGCTCGTCCTCCAGCAGCGCCTTCAGCAGATGTTCGGGGGCGATGCGCTGATGGCTCATGCGGATCGCAACGGTTTGCGCGGACTGGAGAAAGCCTTTTGCGCGGTCGGTGAATCGTTCGAGGTTCATGGATGATCCCTGTCTGTTGGCGATCACATGGTGTTGTATTCGGGCAACACAAGAGGGCGGATATACGAAATTGGACGCTCCATTGCGTCGTCCTAAACTGCGTTATAGGCTCCGGTCTTCTGCATTGGAGACCCTTTCCGACATGACCATCACATCCGTCGCGCTGGCCGGCGTGGCAGCGATCGCGCTCGTGAGTCCTGCGGTCGCGCAAACGGCGCAGCCGGTGCCGGCGGCGACGCTCGTGAAGGCGGTGAACCTGCCATATGAGGAATTCACGCTGCCCAACGGATTGCGGGTGGTGGTTCATACCGATCGCAAGGCGCCGGTGGTGGCGCTGTCGGTGTGGTACGATGTCGGCGCGAAGCACGAACCGGCGGGTAAGACGGGCTTCGCGCATCTGTTCGAGCATCTGATGTTCAATGGTTCGGAGAACGCGCCGGACGATTTTTTTGAACCGCTGAAGCAGGTCGGCGCGACCGACTTCAACGGCACGACCAATCTCGACCGGACCAATTATTACGAGACGGTGCCGACCGCGGCGCTGGAGCGGGCGCTGTTCCTAGAGAGCGACCGGATGGGCTATCTGCTCGGCGCGGTGACGCAGGCCAAGCTCGACGAGCAGCGCGGCGTCGTCCAGAACGAGAAGCGGCAGGGCGACAACCAGCCCTATGGTCTGGTCGACTACAAGATCACCGCCGGGTTGTTGCCGGTCACGCACCCCTATGGTCACGACACGATCGGGTCGATGGCGGACCTGGACGCGGCGACGCTGACGACGGTGCGCGACTGGTTCCGCAGCCATTATGGGCCGAACAATGCGGTGCTCGCGCTGGCGGGCGATATCGACGTTGCAACCGCGCGGCGGCTGGTGACGAAGTATTTCGGTGCGATTCCGAGCGGGCCGAAGACGGCGGCGCGGGTGGTGCCGGTGACGACGCTGACCGCCCCCAAGGTCGAGACGATGAAGGACCGTGTCGCGGCGGTCATGATCTCGCGCAGCTGGACGGTGCCGGGGTCGAACGATCCGCAATCGGTGAACCTCGACATTGCGGCGAACGTGCTCGGCGGCCTCGCCAGCTCACGGTTGCAGGAGGCGCTGGTCCGACAGGAGAAGCTGGCGACCAGCGTATCGGCGTACAATTACGGCTATAATCAGATCGGCCAGTTCACGATCCAGGTGGTCGTGAAGGAGGGCGTCGATCCGGCGAAGGTGATGCAGCGGCTGGATGCGATCACCGCCGATTTCCTGAAGAACGGCCCGACCGCGGACGAGGTGAGCCGCGTCGTCACGAACGAGGCGACGGGGCGCATCGCCTCGCTGGAATCGGTCAACGGTCAGGCGCGGGTGCTGGCGAGCGGTGCGCTATTGGCGAACGATCCCGGTTTCGCGAAGAAGGAGCTGGAGCGGCTGGCGGGCGCGACGCCCGCGTCGGTGAAGGCGGCGGCGGACCAGTGGCTGACCAAGCCGTCCTACACGCTGACCGTCGTGCCGGGACCGCGCGACGCGTATGAGGAGGCGAAGGTACCGCCCCCCGCCACCGTGACCGCTGCGCCGGAGACGCCGGTGAAGGGAACACGCGGCGGCTTGCCCGCGCTCGGCACGATCGGCGAATTGAAGTTTCCGGCGGTGCAACGCGCGAAGCTGTCGAACGGGATCGAGCTGATCTATGCGCAGCAGGCGGCGGTGCCGATGACGCAGATGTCGCTGAGCTTCGACGCGGGTGCGGCCGCGGACGTGCCCGGCAAGTCGGGGACGCAGCAACTGACGCTGTCGTCGATGGACGAGGGCACGGCGACGCTATCGGCGGCGCAGCTCGCGATCGCCAAGGAGCGGCTGGGCGCGAGCATCAACACCAGTTTCGGCGCGGATCGCACCTATGTGACGCTGGGCGTGCCGAGTGCGAACCTGTCCCCGGCGACGGCGCTGTTCGCCGACATCGTGCGTCGTCCCGCCTTTGCCGATGCCGAAGTCGCGCGAGTCCGCGACCAGCAGATCGCGCAGATCGCGCAGGAACTGACCAATCCCGGCGGCCTGTCGCAACGCGCGTTGCCGCCGTTGCTGTACGGCAAGGACTCCCCCTATGCGCGGACCGCCGGCAGCGGCGATGCGCGTGCGGTCGCCGGCCTGACCCGCGCCGATCTGATCGCGTTCCAGCAGGCGTGGCTGCGGCCCGACAAGGCGAAGCTGTTCGTCGTCAGCGACCGGCCGCTGGCCGAGGTGCAGGCGGCGCTGGAGCCGGTCTTCGGCGACTGGAAGGCGAGCGGGCCGGCGGGCGTGAAGCGGTTCGAGGGGGCGGGGACGCCGGCTGCTCCCAAGATCGTGCTGATCGATCGGCCCGACAGTCCGCAGTCGTTGATCGTCGCGGGTATCACCAACGCGCTGACGGGAACGGAGGATCTGCTGCCGATCCAGACCGCCAACGACGCGCTGGGCGGAGGTTTCCTGGGCCGGTTGAACATGGACCTGCGCGAGGGCAAACACTGGTCGTACGGCGTGTACGGCATCTTCCGTCAGCTGGAGCATGCCGCGCCCTTTTACGTGCAGGCACCCGTGCAGGCGGACAAGACCGGACCGTCGATCGCCGCGCTGCGCGGCGACCTGAGCGGCTTCGTGGGTGCGGAGCCGATGACGCAGGTGGAGTTCGATCGTGCGATCAGTGGCGCGGTGCGCTCGCTCAGCGGCAATTTCGAAACCGGCGGCGCGGTGCTGGGCGCGATGCAGAACAACGACCTGTATCGCCGGCCCGATGATTATTATGCCACGATTGCACAGCGGTACCGCGGCATGACATTGCCTCAGCTGAATACCGCGATGAAGGCGGCACTCGACCCTTCCCGCGCGATCTGGGTCGTGATCGGCGATGCCAAGGTCGTGCGGCCGCAGCTTGACACGCTGGGCTTGCCGGTCGAGTCCGTGACGGCAGCGTCCGTAACGGGCGCAACACAGGAGACGAAGTGATGGCTGGGGTGGACGGCACCTATGATTGCGTTGTGAAGTCGCCGCTGGGCGACCAGAAGATGACGCTGACCGTGAAGAGCGACGGCGCGACCTTCACCGGCGACGTGTCCGGCGCGATGGGCAGCATGGCCGTGAACGGGACGGTCGACGGCGATACCGTCGCGTGGAAGCAGAGCGTCAGCGTGCCGATGCCGATGACGCTGGACTGCGAGGGCACGGTCGACGGCGACACGCTGGTCGGGTCGGTTGGAGCCGGCGCGTTCGGCAGCTTTCCGATGTCGGGCACGCGCACCGCGTGATCGCCACCGCCTGATGCACTGTTTCGCGGCCCGCCCATCCTGTCAGGATCGGCGGGCCGTTTCCGTTGGAGGAATGACCGGATGATCCGTACCCTGCTGGCCGCGACCGCGATCGCGGCGATCGCCACGTCGCTGCCCGCGCAGACCAAGCCCGTGCCGCAATCCAAGGCCGCGCAGGCGAAGGCGCTGAAGGAGTTCGACGAGCGTCCGGCCAAGTACGTGCCGGCGGTCGAGAAATACGGATACATCCGGCGCGTCGTCGACATCCCGATGCGCGACGGCGTCAAGCTGCACACGATCATCGCGATCCCGCGCGGGGTGAAGGACGTGGGCATGTTGATGACGCGCACGCCGTACGACGCGGAAAGCTCCGCCAGCGACCGGCCGGGCATCTACGCGTCCCTGCCCGGCGCGGCGGCGACGGGCGAAGATGCGATCACCGCCTCGGGCTATATTCGCGTGTTCCAGGACGTGCGCGGCATGCACGGGTCGGAGGGGCAGTATTCGATGAACCCGGCCCCGGTCGGGACGCCGTTCAACCCCACCAGGACCGACGACTCCACCGACACGTACGACACGATCGACTGGCTGGTGAAGAACGTCCCCGAATCGAACAAGCGGGTCGGCATCATCGGCATCAGCTATGACGGGTTCCTGTCGCTGATGCCGCTGATCAATCCGCATCCCGCGCTGAAGGTCGCGGTGCCGATGAACCCGATGGTCGACGGCTGGCGCGGCGACGACTGGTTCCACAACGGCGCGTTTCGCCAGACGATGATGGGATACATGCTGGGGCAGGAGGCGACGCGCGACGCCTCCGCCGAATGGATCCAGGACGTCAGCGACGATTACGACTGGTATCTGAAGGGCGGCTCCGCCGGCGACATCGCGAAGAAGCAGGGGCTGGAGCAGGTCGGTTTCTGGCGCAAGGTCGCGGCACACCCCGCCTACGACACCTATTGGCAGTCGCAGGCGATGGATCAGGTGCTGGCCAAGCAGCCGTTGAAGGTGCCAGTGATGGTCGTTCACAGCCTGTGGGATCAGGAGGATATCTATGGCGGGCCGGCGGTCTACAAGGCGCTGGAGGCCAAGGACGCGAACAACGACATGGTGTTCCTGACGATGGGCCCGTGGTTCCACGGGCAGGGCGCCGGCGACGGCAGCGCGCTGGGCGGCGTGAAGTGGAGCGCCGACACGGCCCTGTGGTGGCGGCGCAACGTGCTCGCGCCGTTCCTTGCGCACTATCTGAAGAGCGACCAGCCGGCGATGGACGTCGCGCCGGTGACGGCGTTCCAGTCGGGCGCGAACGAGTGGCAGCGGTTGCAGGGGTGGCCCGCAGCAGGTGCGGCGGCACCGGCGAAGCTGTACCTGAAGCCGGCGGGTGGGCTCGGCTTCGATGCGGCCACCGGCGGGACGGCGACAGCGGAGTATATCTCCGACCCCGCCGCGCCGGTCGGATACCGCGCGCGCCCCTTGCCCAAGTCCGATTCGGGTAACGGCTGGCGCAACTGGCTGGGCGGCGACCAGCGAATGGTGTCGGGGCGACCCGATGTGCTCGTTTTCCAGACCGAGCCGCTGACGCAGGCGGTCACCGTGGCGGGCGTTCCTGAGGTGAACCTCAACGCCGCCACCACCGGCAGCGACAGCGACTGGGTGGTGAAGCTGATCGACGTGTACCCGGATGGCCGCACCGGGGATGCGGAGATGGCGGGCTATCAGTTCGGCGTGGCGATGGACATCTTTCGCGGCCGCTATCGCGAAAGCCTGTCGGAGGCGAAGCCGATCGCCGCCAACATGCCGCTGACGTACCGCTTCGCATTGCCGACGACGAACCACGTGTTCCGGCCGGGCCACCGCATCATGGTGCAGGTCCAGTCAAGCTGGTTCCCGCTCTACGACCGCAACCCGCAGACCTTCGTGCCGAACATCATGTTTGCCAAACCGGGGGACTACGTGAAGGCGACGCAGACGGTCACCGTCGGTGGGCCGGACGAGAGTTTCGTGACCTTGCCGGTGGTGCGGTGAGGGGAATGCCGCATTAGGTCCGACATTGCGAGTGTAGCGAAGCCATCCGGTGCGTCGTTCGGAACCCTGGATTGCGTCGCTATGCTCGCAACGACAGTGGCTTTGGGGTAGGTGCGGTGGAGCGGTTGCCTTAGGTGCGTTGCCACGCACGAGCGTTCCATCCGTCTTTCCCTCTCCCCGTTCGGCCTGAGCGCAGTCGAAGGCCATGCCCCGAGCGAGGTGCTCAGACTGCGCTCAGCACGAGCGGTTTCGGGATCCCGTCACAAATGCGCGACGGGCATGATCAACGGCGGACGAGCCGCCTGATCGTAGCGCGACTCCCGGCTTATCCTTCGTCATACCGGTGGTGTCGCGCCATCCAGCCAGCCTCGCACGCACCTACGACTCGATAATTAAGCGGAACCGTCGAGCCGGACGAGCCCGGCATGGCGTCTGATCGTCGAGCAGCGGTAGTCCCGACGCGGAGGTCTGCGCTTCCGCGGTGCCCCGCCCGCCTCAGCGCCGGACGCGCGTGATGTGGCCCATCTTGCGGCCGGGGCGGGGTGTGCCCTTGCCGTAGAGGTGAAGGTGCGCGCCAGGTTCGGCCAGCACGGGCTGCCAGGCATCGTCGCCGATCAGGTTCTGCATTTCCACGCGCGCACCCGTCAGCCCGGTGCTGCCAAGCGGCAGGCCGCAGATCGCGCGGATGTGGTTTTCGAACTGGGAGCATTCCGCACCCTCGATCGTCCAGTGCCCGGAATTGTGCACGCGGGGCGCCATCTCGTTGAACACCGGCCCGTCCGCGCCGACGAAGAACTCGCACGCCAGCACGCCGACATAGTCGAGCCGCGCGGCAATGCGGCAGGCAAGATCGGTCGCCTCCCCGACCTGCGCCAGCACGGCGGCGGGTGCGGGCAACGTCGACTGCCGCAGGATCGCGTCGTGGTGGACGTTGAGCGGCGCGTCGTAGCGCGCGGTCGTGCCGTCCTGTCCACGAACGATCAGGACCGAGAATTCATGCTCGAACGGCACGAACGCCTCCAGCACCGCGGGACCGCCGATCGCCTCCCAGGCGGCATCCGCGTCGGCGGGCGTGTGCAGCCGGACCTGACCCTTGCCGTCATAGCCGAAGCGCGCGGTCTTCAGGACGGCGGGGGTGCCGACGCTGGCGACGGCGGCCTCCAGCTCCTCGCGGCTCGCCACGGCGGCCCAGCGTGCGGGGCGACCGCCGACCTCCTCGACGAAGCGCTTCTCGGCGATCCGCTCCTGCGCGGCGGCGAGGGCGCGGGGGTGCGGATGCACGGGCACGCGCTCGGCCAGCCATTCGACGGGGCCGATCGCGATGTTCTCGAATTCGTACGTGACGACGTCGCAGGACGCGGCGAAATCGGCGAGGACGATGCGGTTGTGGTAATCGGCGCGCGTCAGGCTGGACGCGGTCTGCGCGGCGACGCTCTGGCGGTCGGGAGCGAGGACGTGGGTGCGATAGCCGAGCTGGGCGGCGGCCACCGCCAGCATGCGGCCGAGCTGGCCGCCGCCGAGAATGCCGATCGTCGCGCCGGGTTGCAGCATCAGCCGACGGGGACGGGATCGGTCGAGACGGACTCCGTCTGCCGTGCGCGCCACGCCTTCAGCCGCTCGGCCAGCGCGTCGTCGTGCGTCGCGAGGATCGCGGCGGCGAGCAGCCCCGCATTGATCGCCCCGGCCTTGCCGATCGCCAGCGTGCCGACCGGGATACCGCCGGGCATCTGCACGATCGACAACAGGCTATCCATGCCCGACAGCGCCTTGGATTCGACGGGTACGCCCAGCACCGGCAGATGCGTCATCGCCGCGGCCATGCCTGGCAGATGCGCCGCACCGCCCGCACCCGCGATCACGACCTTCAGCCCGCGGTCGGCGGCACCGGTGGCGTAATCGTACAGCCGCTGCGGCGTGCGGTGGGCGGACACGACCCGCGTCTCGTGCGCGACACCCAGCGCCGCCAGCGTCTCGGCGGCGTGGCGCATCGTCTCCCAATCGGACGTCGAACCCATGATGATGCCGACCAGCGCGGTCACGTCGCCCTCCATCGAAGCGCGCTGCCTAGCGATGCCGGGGGCATCCGGCAACGGCTGCTTTCACGTCCGAAACGGATCGGGTTGCGGCTGCATCGCGCCGGCCGAGCTGCGATGGCAGTCATAAGGAGACGCATGATGATGACACCACCTTCGGTTCAGATCGACACGACGAAAGATATGGCTAGCGTTTCCCTTACGACGGGGGACGGCAGTGCAGTGTTCATTCACCAGATAAAGCTGGGCGAGACGGCGATGATGACGATGGATCAGGTCGAGGCCCGCGCGCGCGAGCTGGCGAAGGAAGCGCTGAAGGCTGCCATCGCCATGCTCTGACCGCACGTCACCGATCGCGCAGATAATAGCGGTCGGTGGCGTTCAGCGCGTCGTCCAGGTCGTAGACGATCGGCTGGCCGGTGGGGATCTCCAGCCCGGTGATTTCCTCGTCGGAGATGTGTGACAAGTGCTTGACGAGCGCGCGCAGCGAATTGCCGTGTGCGGAGATGAGCACGCGGTTGCCGGCCTTCAGCGCGGGTGCGATGCGGTCGTCCCAATAGGGCAGGACGCGCGCGATCGTGTCCTTCAGGCTTTCGGTGTTCGGGATCGCAATGCCGCGGTACCGGATGTCGTTCGACAGGTCGAACTCGCTGCCGGCCTCCTGCGCGGGCGGCGGAATGTCGAAGCTACGGCGCCAGATCTTCACCTGATCCTCGCCGTGCTTTGCCGCCGTCTCCGCCTTGTCGAGGCCGGTGAGGCCGCCGTAATGCCGCTCGTTCAGCCGCCAGCTCTTCTCGGTCGGCAGCCAGAGGCGACCCATCGCCTCCAGCGCGAGGTTCAACGTCTTGATCGCGCGCAGTTGCAGGCTGGTGAAGGTCAGGTCGAAGTCGAGGCCCTTCGCCGCCATCAACTCGCCCGCCGCCTTCGCCTCCGCCGCGCCCTGCTCGGTGACGTCGACATCCCACCAGCCGGTGAAACGATTCTCGAGGTTCCACGAGGACTGGCCGTGACGGATGAGGACGAGTTGCGGCATCGGGATTCCTTAGAGCGCAAGGGTCATGAAGCGATTGTGCGGGCTGGCACGATAGTCGGCGAAGGGTGGACAGTCCACGAAACCGGTGTTGCGATACAGGGCGACCGCGGCATCATGGCTGGCGGCGGTGCCCGTCTCCAGGCTGAGCCGGGCGTAACCGTCCGCGCGTGCCGCCGCGACGATGTGATCCATCAGGGCGCGGCCGACGCCGCGACCGACGAACACGGGATCGGCGCGCATCGATTTCACCTCTGCATGGTCGGCGTCGAGCCTCTTCAGCGCCCCGAACCCGGCCAGTGCGCCGTCGATCCACGCCGTCCAGAACGTTACGCCCGATTCCGACAGGCCGCGCGCATCCAGCGCAAAGGCGAACTCGCCCGACATCACGGCGCGCAGTTCCGACAGGTGGAACGCCAGCAACGGCGCGACATGAGGCGCGTTCGGATCGTCCCGCCGTATGTTCATGGACCGCGTCGCCCCTTCGGTGGTTGTGTCGCGACGGCCTTAAGACAGGAACAGCAATATGGGAATTCGACGGGAAACGATCGTGTACGAAGGGCCCGGCGGCCCGTTCGAGGGCGTTGCTGCATGGGACGACGCCACCGACGATCGGCGACCCGGCGTGCTCGTCATCCCCAACATCCTCGGCCAGAAGGAAAGCGACAACGTCGTCGCCGAGCGGCTGGCGGAACTCGGCTATGTGGCCTTGGCTTGCGACGTGTTCGGGCAGGGCAAGCGAACCGAGCGGAACACGCCGGAAACGTCGAAATATATGGACGAACTGAACGCGGACCGGCCGCTGCTGCGGGGGCGGCTGGAGGCGTCTTTGGCGGCGTTGAAGGCGTTGCCCGGGGTCGACGGCGATCGCTGCGCCGCGATCGGCTTCTGTTTCGGCGGCAAGGCGGCGCTGGATATCGCGCGGTTCGGAGGCGACGTGCTCGCGGTGGTGTCGTTCCACGGCGTCTATGACCGGCCGGACTATGACAGCGTCTCCCCGATCGCGGCCAAGGTGCTGGTCTGCCACGGATGGAACGATCCGCTTGGGCCGCCCGATGCCGTGACGGCGCTGGGCGAGGAACTGACGGACGCGAACGCGGACTGGCAAATCCACGCTTACGGCGGTGCAGGGCACGCCTTCACCGATCGCGAGATGGAGGATACGGGCAGCGGCTTCGGCTTCAACGCCGATGCGGACCGGCGTAGCTGGCAGGCGATGAAGGACCTGTTCGCGGAAGTGCTCGGGTGATGCGTACGCGTCGGTAGCCGACCCGTGCTCCCGCTTTCGCGGGAGCACGGGATCCTCGACTGTGCGATCAAACCTCGTCGATCATGTCCGCCAGCGTTTCCAGCATCGCATGCGCCAGTTGCTTGGAGCGTTCGGGCGACCAGCCGAACTCCGGGTCCGGGTTCGGGTCGTGGTCCTTGAACGGCATCTCCAGTGTCATCGACAGCGCGCCGAACCGCTCCGCCACCTGATTGGTCGACATCGACAGATTGGCATTGCCGGCCGACGACTTCTCATAGCCCTTCTCGGTCTGAAAATCGGGCGTATGCGCGGCGAGGCGACGGCCGAATTCATAGAATTTCGCGCCGTGATCCTCCGTCCAGGACGGAATGCCTTCGTAACCGGCGATGAAGTTCGCCGGGATCGCCTCGTCGCCGTGGATGTCCATCGCGACGTGGACGCCGGTCGCGTCCATCGCATTGCGGACGCAGAGCACCTCCGGGCTGCGCTCCGCCGACGGCGCGTGCCATTCGCGGTTGAGGTTCACACCGGCGGCGTTGGTGCGCAGGTGGCCGCGGCGCGTGCCGTCCGGGTTCATGTTCGGCACGACGTGGAACGTGGCCTTGTCGAGCAGCGCGGCGGTGATCGGGTCGGTCGCGTCCGTCAGCCGCTCCAGCGCGCCCTCCATCCACCATTCCGTCATCGATTCGCCGGGGTGCTGACGGCCGTAGAGCCAGACCTGCTTGACGCCGGTGCCGATCGTGAAGGCGTCGATCGCCTGCCCGTCGAGGCTGACGCCGAGTTCGCGGTGGGTGACGCCCGGCTGCGCAGCAGTGTGCGCCACCAGCGCGTCGTGCATTTCCATCGTGTACGGCGCGAAATAGGCGAACCACGCCAGCTGCGTGTCGGCCGTCCAGTTCCATTCCAGCACGCCGTCGAGGTAGCGCGTCTCCGTCATCCGCCACGCGACGCGATCGGTGGAGGCGCGCACCTTGTAGCCCGGCCAGCCGAAGGGGTAGGCCGACTGGCCCGCGTTCACGATGCGAAAGGTCAGCGTCCGGCCCGCCGCGCCGGCGACGCGGAACGAGAACCACTGGAAGAAGTCCGACAGGTGATCGCGCGCGATCTCCAGATCGATGCGATCGCCGTCGATCGCGACGACACGGATGTTGCCGCCGTCGAAGGCGGCGTTGATGCTGATGGTCATTTCACCTCGATAGTGCGGCCCGACTCTCCGGGAAACCCCGTGAACAGCGCGGCAGCCAGGCGGGCGGCCATCGCGTCGGCGGTGCCGTCGGGTCCCTGCGCCTGCGAGATCATGTGCGCGCGGCCCTCCCAGACCGGCGACTGGTCGACGCGGCGCTTGATCGTCACGGCCAGTTCGCTTTCAATCAGCGCACGGTTGCCGCCGCCGCCGATCGGGAAGCCGATGCCGCCGCCGAGCCCGACACCGCCGCCCCTGCGTCCGCCGCTGAACCCACCCCCGCCGAGGCCGATGGAGATCGGCGAGCGCTTGGGCGGGCCGACGCGGTTCTGGCGGGTGAACGCGACCGACGCGATCAGTTGGGGCGGCGAGCCGGCGGTGGCGACGGAATAGCCGTTGCGCAGCAACTGCGTCTCGACCGCGGCGGCATAGGTCTTGAATTCGAGGCTGGCGGGCGCGCCCGGCGTCGATTGCGGCTCGACGGAGATCGTGCCGCGGTCGATCGGCTCGCCGAGATGGTAGCGGACGACTTCGGCGGGCGGCAGCGTGTAGCCAGTGGCGCACCCCGCCAATGCCAGCGCGACGGTGGCGAGAAGAGCGGCGGAGCGATAGGACATGAAAGCCTCACTGGATGGACGTTGCGGAGTCGAAACGCCCGACGGGCGCCCGCGTTGCTTGACTTAGGCGGCCCCCATCTCTACCCGCCAGCGCTTTCCAGCACCATCCAGACAGAAGCGCGCCATGAAGATTCGCAACAGCCTGAAGTCGCTCAAGGATCGCCACCGCGACAATCGCGTGATCCGTCGTCGCGGCCGTACCTACGTCATCAACAAGACCAACCGTCGTTTCAAGGCGCGCCAGGGCTGAGCATCACGCCCAGCGCCGTTATCTTTGATATCGGCCGCGTTCTATACGATTGGGACCCCAGGTTCCTGTACGAGCGTCTCGTCCCCAGGGGCGAGGCGCTCGATGCGTTCCTGCGCGATGTTCTGACGCATGAGTGGCATTTTCAGCATGATGCGGGACGCGACTTCGCCGAAACCTCGGCGGAGCTGATCGCGCTGCATCCGCAGCATGCCGAGCTGATCGCAGCGTGGCAGCCGCGCTTCCTCGACAGCATCCCCGGCCCGATCGCGGGCATGCACGCGCTGGTCGAGGAACTGGATGCGGCGGGTATCCCGTTGTTTGCAATCACCAATTTCAGCCACGAGTTCTGGCCGCCGTTCCGTGCGCGGGAAGCCCGGCTGTTCGACCGGTTCCGCGACGTGGTCGTGTCCGGGGAGGAGAAGCTGGTGAAGCCCGATGCGGCGATCTACCGGCTGGCGCTGTCGCGATTCGGGCTGAACGCCGACGAGGCGGTCTTCATCGACGACAATGCCGCGAACGTCGCGGGGGCGGAGGCGATCGGGTTGCCGGCGATCCTGTTCACCGATGCCGGGTCGTTGCGCGTGTCACTGCGAGCGATGGGGTTGCCGGTCTAAGGTTAGGCTAAGGTTAGTCCAACACGGTGTTCGATGGGCCGCGGTTTCGTCCAGTTCGAGCGGTTTACGGGATTCGGAGGGTGTAGGACAGCGGCTTCGTTCAGGGAGGTATGAGGCAGTCGTTCTGCCCCACCCCGGCCCTCCCCGTGCAGGGGAGGGAGTAGAAGCGTTTACTGGCCCAGCATCGCGAGTTGTTCGGCGTTGGCGCGCGAGGCTTCGGTTTCGAGCAGGCTGCGGTCGAGCTGGTTGCCGACGACGTCCATGTCCGTCACGACCACCGTCGTCCCGAGTTGCGTGATCCCGAACAGCTTCTTGGCGAAGGCGGCGGGCAGGCGGACGCAACCATGCGAGTCGGGAAAGCCGGGATTACGACCGGCGTGGAGCGCGATGCCGTCCCAGGTCAGACGCTGCATGAACGGCATCGGTGCGGCGTTGTAGAGGTTGGACTTATGATCCTCGTTCTTCTGGAGGATCGGGTAGACGCCCACCGGCGTTTCCTTGCCATCCTTGCCGGTCGACACGCTGGACGCGGCGACCAGCGCGTCGCCGCGATAGACGAAGGCGCGCTGCTGCGGGATGCTGACCACCACGGTAACGGGTTCCGCAGAAATCGCTTCCGGCGCGGCGTCGTTCCAGATATAGCGGTTGGGCATCAGCGTCGCGGCCGCTTCGTCCACCTCGACCGCGCTGCCATTGGCCGCATAGGCCGGACCGGTCGTGGCGATCGCCGCCACGAGGGCTGTGGCCATGATCCACGTCTTCATCGTCGTCCCTTTCACTTCGGACCGCTTGCTCCAGATCAAACGCGCGACCTTGCGGTTGGTGCCGAGCGCTGTTCGTACTGATTCTGGACGGGCCGGTCGGGACATCGCCGGGCGGTCTTCGCGACGAAACGTGGGGCAGGTGCGGCGGGTTGGCGCAAAACACCCGCAAATGGCGGGAACTACTACAGAAAAGTCATACATAATCCGCTATATCGAACCTTGTGGGGTTCGAACGACAAGTCGGAGCGTCAATGCACGAGCAACAGGTAAACGACGGATCGGGTCTGGGTCGGCGCATGCTGATCCGCAACGGTCTGGTTATGGCGGGAGCTCTGGCGATCCCAGGGACAGTGTCGTCCGCGACGCGCAAGCTGACCTCCCGCGACCTGAAGCCCGTCGGTCAGCCGCCCATGCCGGCGGAGGCGACGACGCTGGTATCCCCCCGCGTGGTGCGTCCCGAATTGTTCCGGCGGGCCTTGGCCTCGCTTCAGCAGCATGGCAGCCGCGTGGCGCAGCGCGACCGTATGGCGATCGCCGATTTCACCGCAGGATCGTCGCAGCCGCGCTTCCATTTCGTCGATCTCGTCAGCGGCAAGACCACGACGTTGCTCGTCTCGCATGGCAGTGGGTCGGACCCGTCGCACACCGGCTATCTGAAGCGCTTCTCCAACGATTTCGGCTCCAACGCTTCGTCGGAGGGCGCATTCGCGACCGCCGATTACTATGTCGGCAAGCATGGCCGGTCTCAGCGGCTGATCGGACTGGACCCGACCAACAACAATGCGCTGGGCCGGGCGATCGTGGTTCACTCGGCGTGGTACGCCAATCCGGACATGATCAAGACGCACGGCATGCTCGGTCGCAGCCAGGGTTGCTTCGCGGTCGGCGAGCGCGACCTGGATCAGGTGTTCGCGCGGCTGGGGCCGGGCCGGATGATCTTCGCCGCCAAGGTCTGAACCCCCAGATTGCGCGCCGCGCCGACCAGCCGCGACCAGGCTGGGGCGGGCGGCGCGGGGCTGCCGAGCGGACCGTGGCGCATCGCCGCCATATCCGCGAGCGTCAGCGTCCCCTCCCGCAACGCGATTCGGCCGATCCGTGTCCAGCGATCGGCGGTATGCCAGTGGATCAGGCGGCAGTCCGCCTCGCCCGGGCGCGTTTCCGCCAGATAGGCATCGCGCAACTGCGCCAGCACGCTGCCGAGCAGCGCCAGCGTCGCGCGGTCCTGCACCGGACGTCCCCCCATATTGTGCACGACGAGCGCCCTCGCGGCCGCCTCCGCGCGCTTGCCCAACAGGGACGCATGGCGGGCAGTCAGAACCGCAGTGGCGCTCGCCTCCATTTGGTCGCGATACCGGCGGGAGATGCCGCCGGCATGCTGGCGATACAGCACCAACGGCGTGTCGAGGCGGGCGATGCCGCCAAAGGGCGCGACGCGGTGGTAGAGATCGAAATCCTCCGCATAGAGGATGTCGGGACGTGTGAACGGGTCGAGCGCGCGGGCGACATCGGCGCGGACCATCACCGAAGACCATGCCAGCGGGTTCTCGATCCATGCCAGCCAGCCGGTCAGCACCGGTGAGGTGACGGCCGGATAGGTCGAGGGCAGGACGCGGCCGTCGCGCAGGAACTCTACTGCAGTACCCGCGAGCGCGACGTGGGGATGGGCGTCGAGGAACGCGACCTGCGCCGCGAACCGCTCCGGGCGG
Source organism: Sphingomonas sp. AC435 (assembly GCF_979253005.1). Lineage (NCBI taxonomy): Bacteria > Pseudomonadati > Pseudomonadota > Alphaproteobacteria > Sphingomonadales > Sphingomonadaceae > Sphingomonas > Sphingomonas sp. AC435. Next base: position 82,219 of record NZ_CEEDCJ010000009.1, on the reverse strand, counting down.
CAGAGGTCGTCCTGATCGAGTCCCGCGATGTAGCGTCCCGTGGCGTGGCGCAGCGCTTCGTTGCGCGCGCGGACGGGGCCACCATTTTGCGGCAGTGCGATCAGGCGCACGCGTGTGTCGGGCCATGACGATACGATGTCCCGCGTCGCGTCACTCGATCCATCGTCGACGACGATCGCTTCCCAATCTGGGAGCGTCTGGTCGCGCAGGCTGGCCAGCGTCTCCCCGATCAGGCCGGCACCGTTATAGGCGGCCATGACCACGCTGACGGTCGGCGGATTGCCGGTCCCCGGTTCGGTCATGCCGCGGCGCGCGCAGCCTGCGCGAGGACCTGATCGACGATCATCAACCCGACGTCGTTCTGCCACAGCCACAGGCCGTTGGCCTGCCCCACGAAGCTCGCCTCGCCGCCGAGCGCGCCCCAGGGCACGAAGCCGGCGGCGAGGCCGATGCCGTAGGCGTCGGGCACCGGCTGGCCGTCCGCACCGACGATCCGGCAGTGGCGGTCGACCATCGGCGCGCCCTCGTCCGCCGCCAGCGCCAGCGGGCGACCCTCGATGCCGGAAAGCGGCAGGCCGATCGGGCGGTAGCCGAGCGCGGCGACGACGAGGTCGGCGTCGCGGACGATCGCGCGCGCCTCGGCATCCTCGTCGCCCGTGATCCGGTGGAGCGCGACGCGCGGATCGGGCGCGCGACCGTCGACGCCGAGCATGCGCAGCACGAGGTCGCGCGCCTCCAACCGGAAACCGGCGAGGCGATAGACGAAGCCCGACACCGGGCAGATGTCTTCGGGGCCGAAATCGGTGAACCCTTCCGCCTGCGCCGCCTCCACGCTGTGGTAGAAGGGGCGCAAAGGCCGGCGGTGCAGCAGCGTGATCGCACCCGCGCCGAGCGGCAGCGCCGGCTGGCCCTTCAGCAGCAGGGCGACGCTGGTCAGCGCGCTGGTCGAGCCGCCGATGACGGCGATCTTCGGGGCGCGCTTGCGCGAGAGGATGTCGGCGATCTGCGCAAAGCCGCCCAGCGTCAGCACCGCGTCGGACTGCATCAGCCGTTCGCCGGCGAGCTCGACCAGCGGTGCGCCGGCGATGCGTTGCGCCGTCAGGCGGTCGAGCGGCTGGTGGCCGCCGGTCGCGATCACCAGCGCGCGGGTCAGGCGCTGTACGGTCGCGCCGTCGCGCAGACGGCGGAGCGTCACGCGCCACAGTCCGTCCGCGGTGCGCTCCGCCCCCAGTGCCTCGTGCCCGGTCAGGACGGTACCGCCGTGATCGCGCACGACGTCGGCCAGCCGCTCGCCGGTGGCGCGCAGCAACGGCCCCACTTCGACCAGCGGCACGCCGAGCGCGTCGGCGTGCGCCGCGACGGCGCGGCCCTCCGGCGCATCGTGCAACGCGGCGATCGATGGATGGGCGTTGTCCTTCACCGCCGACAGGAAGGTCTGCGCGGTCGAGTCGGAGGTGATGGCGTAACGACCCAGCCGTCCGCCGCCGACATGCGGGTCGCGCTCCACCACAATTAGGCCGCGTGCGAACTCGGGCAGCAGGCCACGCTTGGTGGCGGCGGTCAGCAATGCGGTGCCGGCGGGGCCACCGCCGACGATCATCAGCGGCGCGACCGCAGGCGTGGCCTGAACGCGGGCGGGAATGCGCGCGATGTCGTTCAGCGCTGCACAGACCGAATCGAGCGCGGCGGCGGCGCGGCGGGCGTCGGCGGGCGTCATCGCGTCGGTGATCGGCAGCGACAGCATGCGCGCGGCGATCGCGTCGGCGGACGGGGTCGGCTGACAATCGCCGACCTCGCGCAGCCAGGGCTGCTGGCCCAGATGCGGGCTGAAATAGGTGCCGCAACCGATCCCGTCCGCGGCAAGCGCGCCGACGACTGCATCGCGCTGCGGCGCGAGCGACTCCGGCAGCAGGACGGGCATGAACTGCATCGCACGGCGGCGTCCGGCGACCGACTGGAGCGCCGATCCCTGGAGCGCGTCGCGATACGCCTGCTCCACCACGGCGCGATTGTCGCAGACCGCGTCGAACCCGCTCAGCTTCTCGCGCGCCATGACGGCCAGCACTTCGGGCAGTTTGGCGTTGATGCCGGGCATCGTCGCCGAGCGCGCGCCGGTGAAGCCGAATTTCGTCATCGCGCGAAGGCGCTCGATCAGGTCGGCGTCGCCGCTGTGGATCAGGCCACCCTCCGCCACCGCGAAGGTCTTCGTGGCGTGCATCGAATAGACGACCGCGAACGGTGCGTCCGCGCCGAAGCCGACGCCGCAATCGTCCAGCGTGCCGAGCGAGGCGGCGGCGTCGATCACCACGCCCACGCCGTAACGCTGCCGCAGCCACGCATAGCGATCGAGGTCGATGGCGTTGCCGAACGTCGCATAGGGCACGATTACCGCAATGCGGCCGGGCCGCTCGCGCAACATGCGCTCCTCTTCGGCCGCGGCCATCGCCCAGTCGTCCGGATCGACATCGACGATCAGCGGCTGAAGCCCGGCCCATTCCGCCGCCTGCGCCGTCGCGGCAAAGGTCAAAGCGGGCATCAACGCCTGCGCACCGGCACGATGGCGCAGGCCCGCCGCCTCGCGAATCGCGATCATCAGGCCGAGCGTGGCGTTGGCGACCGCGAGGCTTGCGCCGCGACCGGCGAACAGGTGCGTGGTCGCCTCCGCCTCGAACGCGCGCGCCTCCGGCCCGTGATTGCTGTAGATACCCGACGCCTCCACCCGCGCGAACGCCGCGCCGAGCAGGCTGGCGCGCGGCGGATTGGGAGCGATCAGCGGGAGCGGGTTCATCGGCGACATCCGGACAGGAGAAGTCCGATGCCTATGCGGCGGCGCCCCCTAAGAAGCGGTTACGCGGTTAACCGAGGATAAGTCGGGCCGATCAGCTTTGTATGGGGAAGTGGTGCCCGGGGACGGGGTCGAACCGCCGACACTGCGATTTTCAGTCGCATGCTCTACCAACTGAGCTACCCGGGCCACGCCGTGGATCACGGCGAAGCGCGGCCTTAGTCGGGCTCGCGAGGCTTGTCCAGCCCGTCTTCGCCATCCTCGTCGGCGGGACCGGCGGGGATGCGATAGCCTTCGCCCAGCCATTGCAGCAGGTCGCGGTCGCGGTGGCGCGCGGAGCAGAAGGGGCGGACGGCGGGGTCCGCGGGTTCGCCGCAGATCGGGCAGGTGATCTCGGCCATCAGCCGCTCTCCCATTCGTGAGTGATGCCGGTACGCCGCGCGAGTTCGGCGAGCCAGTCCGGACGTGCGCGCAGCTTCGCGTGGACGGCGGGGCTGACGCGCTGCCCGCGGGGTGCGCCGGGCGGCTCCCGCTCCAGTCGGCGCAGCAACGCGCGGGCTGCCGCTCCTGCCGGATCGGCGCGGAGGCGTTCGGGCAGCGAGGCACGCGGACGCGGCCGGACGATCTGGAGGAAGCCGAAGCCGTTGACGGCGGTCCGTTCGAAGGGTTGCGGCAGCGCCTCGTCGATCGCGGCGGCGACGGCGTTGCGCAGCGTCTTGCCCTCGATCGTCGGGAAGTCGACGCCGATCGATCCGCCGATGCCGTGGCGCACGATCGCGGCGGCGATTTGCGGCGCGGCAGTAAGCGCGAGCGCGTCGGCGGGCGGCGGCCCGTCGATGTCGAACAATGTCATCGCCGGCGTCGCGTACATCAGCAGCATGCCGCCAGCGAAGACGATGTCACCAGTGCGTGCTTCCTCCAGCACCTCCGACCAGCCCGCCTGTTCCAGCCGGTCCGCCTCGTGCGCGCGGCATTCGCGGACCGGGTGGCCGGTCGCGGCGATGCGGTCGCGCAGCGTCGGGGCGGGGGCGGGGGGCAGATCGGTGGCGTAGGCGCGGGGCGGCTTGGTGCGACCGGGCTCCGGAATCGATTCGCGGACGATCTCGACCGTCAGCGCCTTGCCCTGCGTGATGCTGGCGGGCAGTTTCGGCAGCCAGACCTCCTCGCCGGTCGCCAGCGTCGCGCGACCGCTGCGGCCGGGCAGGATCTCGGTCAGGCGGGCGGCGTGGATGCCGCCGACCAGCGGGCCGGTGTCGTCGGCCTCGATCGCGGCGACGATGATGCGGTCGTCATCGACCAGCGCGGCGCGCGCCTCGGCGATCCCGCTTTCGTACAGCCATTCAGGGTACGGGCATTCAGGCAAGCGGCAGTCCGGCCGCCTTGAGCAGCGCGCGCGTCTCCGTCAGCGGCAGGCCGACCACGCCCGAATGGCTGCCGTGGAGGAAGCGCACGAACGCCTCGGCGCGGCCCTGGATCGCATAGCCGCCGGCCTTCCCCTGCCCCTCGCCGCACGCGACATAGGCGTCGATCTCGGCGGGCGTCAGTGGACGGAACGCGACGACCGTGTCGGACAGGCGGCTGCGGACGCGACCCTCCGCGTCGATCACGCTCACCGCGGACAGGCAGTGATGGCGGCGGCCCGACAACAGGCGCAGCATCGCCGCCAGTTCGACGTCGTCCGAAGGTTTGCCGAGGATGCGTCGGCCGGCGGCGATCGTCGTGTCGCCCGCCAGCACGACCTCATGGTCGTGGCGCTCGACGGCGTGCGCCTTGGTGAGCGCGATGCGCGCGGCATAGGCGCGCGGGTCCTCGTCACGCAACGGCGTCTCGTCGACATCCGGTGCGGCGATGCGATCGGGGGTGAGACCCAGCCGGCCGAGCAGTTCCAGACGGCGCGGCGAGGTGGAGGCGAGAACCAGTTCGGGCATCGTCGCCCGCCCGTATTCTACGACGGTCCGGGACCGCCGCGGCCGGGCATGAAGCGATAGGTGATGCGACCCTTGGTCAGGTCGTACGGGGTCAGTTCGACCAGCACCTCGTCACCGACAAGCACACGAATGCGGTTCTTGCGCATCTTGCCGGCGGTATGCCCCAGAATCTCGTGATCGTTCTCGAGCTGCACGCGGAACATCGCGTTGGGGAGCAATTCCACCACGCGGCCGCGCATCTCGAGCAGTTCTTCCTTGGCCAAACAAACCTCGTCAAAATGGAATATATCGCGCCGCCCTTACGCCGATCGCGCCACAAAGGAAAGGCGAGCGCGGGACGCGTGCGATCCGGGGGCGGGAAGTCTGACGAAGATCAGGCGATGACGCCGTTTCTACGACGCGACAGCGATATAGTGCGCGCCCGCGCCGCTACAATGACGCGCGCGCCGCGCTCACAACAACCGTTCCTGTCGTGTCGTATCTTCGTGCCCCGCCCGACGAAAGGCGGCGGCGCGGTTGACGATCGGCAGGCGGGGGCGCTTGCCGTCCATCAGCTCCTGCAAGGTGATGATCTGCAGCCGCGAGAACGCCTGATCGGTCAGCGGATCGCGCCAGGTGCCGGCGGACGCCGCCTCCTCGCGCATCGGCCGGGTCGGGGGCGTCACGGTCAGGAACAGGCCGAACGGCGCCTTTTCGCGCTCCATCGTGCCCTTCAGGTCGCGGATCATCGCGACGTTGACGTTCGCGCCGGCCTTGACCGACATCAGCGCGCGGTCCGCCTTGCCGGTGGCGGACAGTTGCAGCCAGATCACGCCGTCGATGCCGCCGTCCGCACCCTTCCTGCGGCCGCCATAGGGCTGGGCGTCGACCAGCGACACCGCCCACCACTGGAACTGGTATTTGTCGCGCGCCGCCAGGTCGAGCGCGGAGGCGTCATGCGCCCCAGACAATCGCGGCGACGGGCTCAGGTCACGGGCAACCGGCTCGGTTCCGGAGCATTCGATGCCGCAAACGCCGCCATTTCGGAGGCAAATCGCGCAGGCGGCGGAGCGTTGCCCCGCCACCCGCGCATGCGCTTCACCCCGCACCACCGCCCGACAGCGCCGCGAGCAGCAGCAGGGCGACGATGTTGGTGATCTTGATCATCGGGTTCACGGCGGGACCGGCCGTGTCCTTGTACGGATCGCCGACGGTGTCGCCGGTGACCGCGGCCTTGTGCGCTTCCGATCCCTTGCCGCCGTGGTTGCCGTCCTCGATATACTTCTTGGCATTGTCCCAGGCGCCGCCGCCGCTGGTCATCGAGATCGCGACGAACAGCCCGGACACGATGACGCCCAGCAGCATCGCACCGAGCGCGGCGAAGCCCTGCGCCTGTCCGGCGACGGCGGTGATGATGAAGTACAGCGCGATCGGGCTGACGACCGGGAGCAGCGACGGGATGATCATTTCCTTGATCGCCGCGCGGGTGACGAGGTCGACGGTACGGCCGTAATTAGGGCGCACGGTGCCTTCCATGATGCCGGGATTGTCGCGGAACTGGCCGCGAACTTCCTCGACCACGGCGCCCGCCGCACGGCCCACGGCGGTCATGCCGAACGCGCCGAACAGGTACGGCAACAGCGCGCCGAGCAGCAGGCCGACGATGACGTACGGGTTGGACAGGCTGAAATCGACCGTCAGGTTCGGGAAGTAGGTCGCGAGATCGGTCGTGTAAGCACCGAACAGCACCAGCGCCGCGAGTCCGGCCGAACCGATCGCATAGCCCTTCGTCACCGCCTTGGTCGTGTTGCCGACCGCATCGAGCGCATCGGTGCGGTGGCGGACGTCGTCGGGCAGACCCGCCATCTCGGCAATGCCGCCCGCATTGTCGGTGACCGGGCCATAGGCGTCGAGCGCGACGACCATGCCCGCCTGCGACAGCATCGCGGTGGCGGCGAAGGCGATGCCGATGATGCCGGCAAGTTGATAGGCCACCACGACGGCGACGACGATCACCAGCGTCGGCAGCGCGGTCGATTCGAGGCTGATCGCCAGCCCCTGGATGACGTTGGTGCCGTGGCCGGTTTCGGACGCCTTTGCGATCGATTTCACCGGACGATAGGCGGTGCCGGTGTAGTATTCGGTGATCCACACGATCAGGCCGGTGACGGCCAGCCCGACGAGCATCGACCAGAACAGGTCCATGCCGGTGAACGACGCGGCGGTGGACGGTGCGACGCTGGTGGTCAGGTCGTCGGTCGCGGCGTCGAGGAAGCCCGCGCCGCCGATCACGGCGTTGAGGTCGCCCAGCGTGTAGACGCAGGCGACGTAGATCGCCGGGATCGACAGCAGCGCGGAGGTCCAGAACCCCTTGTACAGCGCGCCCATGATCGACCCCTTGGCCCCGAGCCGGACCATGTAGGTGCCGATGATCGAGGTGATGATGCAAACGCCGCCGACGATCAGCGGCAGGCTCATCAGGCGCAGCAGCTCGGTCGCGCTCGCCTGGATCAGCAGCGCGATCGAGATCATCGTGACGCCGAGCGTGACGACGTACGTCTCGAACAGATCGGCGGCCATGCCCGCGCAATCGCCGACATTGTCGCCGACGTTATCGGCGATGACGGCGGGGTTGCGGGGGTCGTCCTCGGGAATGCCCGCCTCGACCTTGCCGACGAGGTCCGCACCGACGTCTGCCGCCTTGGTGAAGATGCCGCCGCCCAGTCGCGCGAAGATGGAGATCAGCGATGCGCCGAACGCCAGCGCGGTCAGCGCCTCGACGATGATGCGGTCGTTGGGCGCGTGGCCGGCGGGGCCGACCAGATACCAGAAGAACATGCAGATCGAGAGCAGGCCGAGACCGGCGACGAGCAGGCCCGTCACCGCACCCGAGCGGAAGGCGGTGGTGAGTCCCCCCTGCAGCGAGGTACGTGCCGCCTCCGCCGTGCGGACGTTGGCGCGGACCGAGATGTGCATGCCGACATAGCCGGCGACGCCTGACAGGATCGCGCCGATCAGGAAGCCGACCGTCGACAGCAGGCCGAGGGTGAAGGCGAGGATGACGGCGACGATCGCGCCGACGATGGCGATGGTGGTGTATTGCCGGCCCAGATAGGCTTTCGCCCCTTCCTGGATGGCGGCGGCGATGTCCTGCATCTTCGCGTCGCCGGCGGGTTGGCGCAGCACCTGGCCGCTGGTCACGAAACCGTAGAGTACGGCGATCAGGCCGCAGATCATGGCGATATACACCGTCGTCATGCCTATCCTTCCCCTGCTGGGCGCCGTCCCCGCGGTCTGTGCCGCGCGGATCGTTCGCCGAGATTACGGGAAGGTATCAGCGAAGGACGCTAACGCAAGCGGCTTGGCACGTCGTGCAACCAGCCGAGCCGATCGGGGAGCGGGATCGCGACACCGTCGGCGTGCAGGGACAGGCCGGCGCCCGCGGCGAACGCGCCGATGCGGGTGGCGGCGACGGGCGGTGGGCGATCGGTGGCGAACAGCAGTTGGTAATCGTCACCGGCCGTCGCCGCGCCAAGCCGGTCGTCCCCGGCGAAGGCGATATAGTCGGCGGACAGCGGGACGGCGGCGAGGTCGATCGCGACCGCGAGGCCGCTCGCGTCGGCCATGCGCGCGGCGTCGATCAACAGGCCGTCGGACACGTCCATCATCGCGTGCACGACCGGGCCGAGCGTGCGGCCATCGGCGAGTCGCGGCTGCGGGCGGCGGTATGCGGCGAGAAGCGACGATGGCCCCGCTTGTCCCTGCGCGATCGCGAGCCCCGCGCCGGCATCGCCGATCGTGCCGGTGACCCAGAGCGAATCGCCCGCCCGCGCGCCGGATCGTGGCGGCGCGGCGGCATCGCGGCCGATCGCGGTGCAAGTCAGCACGCGCGGCGCGCCGGGCGGCAGCGATACCGTGTCGCCGCCGATCAGTCGCACGTCATGGGCGGTCATGACCTCCGCCAGACCGGACAGCAGATCGCGATCCCAGACGGGGTCGGACAGCGGCAGGTTCAGCAGGATGCCCTCGACCTGCGCACCCTTGGCGGCGAGGTCGGACAGGTTCGTCGCGACCAGCTTCCACGCCACGTCGGCGGCGGGGTCGGTCGACAGGACATGCACGCCCTCGACCAGCGTGTCGGTCGTCATCACCAGCCCGCCGACGACGGCGGTGTCGTCCATCAGTCCGCGCGCGCCGGGGTGGAGCGGCAGCGTGCGCAGAGCGGCGATGAAGTTGGCTTCGGTCACCCACGCGGGTGTAGGGCGGGGCGGGGCGTCGCGCCACCGCCCCGCCGGTTCGATCATCCCTCCACGAACACGAATTCGTGCTGGCCGTCGCGCGCGGTCAGGGTGCGCTTGCCGTCCTGCGTGCCGACCACCAGCGGGAAGAACAGCAAAGTCGGATCGAGCGCGACGAAGCTGGTCGTGCCGTCGTCGTTGCGGCGCGTGCCCATCGGCGAGGCGATGGAGCGGAAGTCGAAGGTGACGCCTCCGCCCTTGCGCGTCACCGTCACGGGGCCGAGATCGGCGTTCCTGTAGGCCGGCGCCAGCGCGGCGACCGCGGTTGCGTCGGGTGTCGGGGCGACGCGCTTGCGCTCTTCCGCGATCTCCGCGCGGATGCGCTTGGCGGTCGCGGCCATGTCGCCCGCTGCCTCCGGCTTGCCGTCGTACAGCAGTTCCAGCAGCCGGCGGATGAATGGGCGCAGCATGCCCTGGCCGTTTTCGGAATTGGTCAGGATCACCGCGCCGATATCCGCGCCGGGGATGATGACGATGTCGGTCTTGTACCCGGCCAGGCTGCCGCCGTGATGCACCACGTCGATCCCGTAGTCGCGGTCCACCTGCAGGCCCATGCCATAGACGCGGTCCTCGCCGACGGGCACGTTGGCGACCCGGCGCTGGAGCAGGTTCTTCGCGGAGACATATTGGCGACCGTCGTCCAGCTTGCCCTCGTTCAGCTCGAACCGGACGTAGCGGATCATGTCGTTGGCGGTCGACCACGCTCCGCCCGCCGCGCCGTAGCGCGTGAAGGCGTAGTTCAGGCGCATGCCCTGTTCGAGGATCGGCTGGGGTACGCCGTCGATCGAATCGCCGTGCGGGCGCGCCCAGTCGCCCTTGGTCGCCTTGTCGAAGTCGAGCGTGGTGCGCGTCATGCCGAGCGGTGCCCAGACCTTGTCGGTCATCGCCTTCGACAGCGCCGTGTCGAGGTTCATCGACGGATAGTAAAGGTGCCCACCGATATAGCCGGCGGCAGACGCCATCAGGTTGTTGTACTGGAACACCTCGCCAAAGCCGCTGGTCGGCTCCGTCGCCGCCAGCTGCCGGAACGTATCCGCCGCGCCGCTTTTCGGGTCGGAGTTCAGGATCACCTGCATGTCCTTGCGCGGCAGCCCGGTGCACGCGCAGACGAGGTGGCGGACGAGCACCTTGCTGGTCGTCTGCGCGCTGCCGAGCCGGAATGGCGCATAGACCTGAGTCACCGGCTGGTCCCAGGCCAGCTTGCCCTCGTCGACCAGCTTGGCGAGCATCAGCGTCGCCATGCCCTTGGTATTCGACGCGACGGCGAACTCGCTGTCGGCGTCGATCGGCGTCGGATCGCCGAGCAGGCGCACGCCCAGCCCGGTCGCGTAGATCGTCTTCGCGCGCGTCGTCAGCGCGAACGCCGCGCCGGGCACGCCGAGTTCCTTCATCCCCTGTTCGACGAAGCTGCGCAGTTCCGCGATTCGTGCGGCGTCCATCGGATGCGCGGTCCGGCCGGCGAAACTCTCGCGCGAATAGCCGGCGGGGCGGATGCTCTGCTGCATCAGCCCGAGCGCCGCGCCGCGCTTTTCCGCGGTCGCTTCCGATCCGTCGGCCAGCATCACCGTCCAGCCCGTACCCTTGCGCAGCGCCATCGCCACCAGCACGCGCCGCTCGTTGGGCGACACTTCGTAATCGAGCAGTTGCCGGTCCTCCCAGCCGTTACGGGGCGGACGCGCGGTGACCAGCTTGGGCGCACGCGTCTGGGCGGGATGCCATGCCTGCCATGCGGCGAGTGCGGCGGCCCTGGCATCCGCGGCGGTGCCGACATCGACCACCGCGAGGCGCAGGTCGGACTCCGGTGCAGTCAGCTCGATGAAGGTGGGCCCGGTTTTCGAGGTCCAGCCGGTGGGGGCGGTGAGCGTGACGCCGCCCGGCGTCTTTTCCGGCCGGTCGCCGGCGGCGGGCGACGGTGCCGCGGCGGACGTCGGCACGGCCGGTGTGGCGGCGGTCTGCGCGACCGCAACGGACGCGGTTCCCGCGAGCAGGACCGCGTAGGTGGCATGAACAAGACGCATCGATGTGACTCCCCCCAGAGTGATGCGGCAGTTTACGCCGCGATTGGGGCGCTGGCAATTCTTTGGGCGGAGAGCCGGAGATTTGGGGTTCGTCGACGACAGGTTCGGAGATCAGGCCTGCTGTTGAGGGCTTCGACTTTGTTCAGTGGGGGTGGACATGCAAGACGATTGCGAACCACCGTTAGTCTCCGTTGGAAGTCGAGCGCAGTAGAGACTGCGTATCGAAATCTTGGGCAGGTCTCTCGATGCAGGCTCTCGACTGCGCTCGATCCCTACTCGCGACGAACGGGGTGGGGGCGGGAGGCTGGAGCCTACTCGCGGTCCAGCTTCGCGCCGTCGAGCAGCGCCTTGCGGCGTTCGGCATCCGCAGTATCCGCGGCTTTCTGCGCCTTGTTGCGGCCGAAGGCGATGCTGTTCGCAGCGGCGGTGGTCTTCGCCGTCGCGCGCGCTTTCGCCTTGCGGGCACGGTTGAGGTTGACGATGTCGGCCACCGGAAACCCTCGTTCAGCCCTGCGCCCGCGCGTCCTTGGCGATCGCGTCGAGCAGGCCGTTGACGAAGCCCGTCTCGCGCTTTTCGTAAAAGGCATGGGCGACATCGACATATTCGCTGATGACCGCGCCGACCGGCACGTCGCGGCGCGCGAGCAGTTCGTAGGTGCCCGCGCGCAGGATCGCCTTCATCGGCTTGTCGAGTCGCGCGAGCGTCCAGCTGGTGGTCAGCTTCTCCTCGATCAGGCGATCGACTTCGCCCAGCCGCGCCGCCGCGCCCTTCACCAGATCGTCGAAGAACAGGATGTCGGCTTCGGCGTATTCGACGTCCTCGATCGTCGCGCCGAGACGGTGGTGATGGAATTCGTGGAGCAGCGCGGGGATCGCCGTCGACTCCATGTCATGCTGGTAGAGCGCCTGGACGGCGGCAAGGCGAGCGGCGGCGCGCGCCTTGGTTCGGGCGGAGGTACGGGACATCCGCGCGCTGTAAGCCGATGCGCGCGCGGCGTCACCCCCACCGCAGGGTCGGCGGGGGAGGGACAGGGTTGAGAGCTTGTTAACCACCACGCGGTAATCCGGCCGGGACAATTTCCCGGGACAGGACTCACCGATGCGCGCGACGATCATTGCCCTTGCTGCACTCCCGCTGGTTGCCTGTGGCGGCTCCGGCGGCGGCGGTGTCGCATCGATCGGTTCCTCGGCCGGCTCGACCGGCGGTACGCCGACACCGACCGCGACCCCGACGCCGACCGCCACGCCGGCCCCCACCGCGACCCCCACCCCGACGGCGCCGACCAGTTCGCAGGCCAACCTGTTCGACGTAAAGACCGCGACGACGTTCGACGCGGTCGGCGCGATGCATTCGATGTCCATCGATAAGGATGGCCGCGAGCTGTACTCTGGCAACGCGAGCACCGTCGCGACGCCGTCCGGCACGATCAGCTACGATCCGCGCGACGGCATCTTCGTCATGGCGGTGAGCGACAGCAAGGCAGACGTCACCCGTAACATCACGTTTCAGGACCCTGCGCATCGGACCACCACGGACGCGACCCGCGTCGAGAAGCAGGTGCCTCTGCTGGCCGGGTTCAACTATCTCAACGTTGCCGATGGCGATAACGTAACCCTGACCTTCTTCTACCAGCGCCCCAACAGCGAAGGCGCGTTCGTGTCGCTGGCCGGGTTCGAGCGGAACGAAAAGGCGCTGGATGACAGCACCCTGTCCCAACAGGGCGTGCTCGTGTTCGGCGCGCGGAGTACGGCATTGCAGACGCCCACCAAGGGCGCCGCGCACTTCGACGGCCAGTTCCTGGCGACGATGGTCGTGCAGCAGGGCGGAAGCCCCTCGGTTCAACAGTGGATGAACGGCACCAGCGGCGTCGATGTCGATTTCGGCAAGCGTAGCCTGGCGCTATCGCTGGCAGGTACGGTCGGGCCGGGATTCTTCAAGAATTTGCCGATCGCCGATGCCGCGCTGTCGATCCCGTCGGGGTCGACCTTCACCGCCAACGGATCGGCGAGCTGGACGGCGGCATCGACCGCCTTCGCCGGCACCTTCACCTCGGCCGGCTTCTCGAACAACGGCGCGGCGGTGCCGATCGATTTCACCGCAGTCAGTGCGGGCACGACCAGCGCCGGCGCGAGCTCGATCGACGGCACCTTCTATGGCCCCGACGCCAAGAACATCGGCGGCAATTTCCGCATCGTCGGCGGCATTCCGAACCAGCGCGTCGACATCATGGGCGGCTTCGTCGGCGGCAAGAAGTAAGCGCCGGCGCCGGAAGGTAGTGGCAATGCGGATCGCGGCACCGGTCGTGGTACCGGTCGTGGTAGCGCTGTGGGCCACGGCGGCTCCCGCGCTGGCCGCGCCCGAGCGGACCTGCGCGGACGGCACTTGCCGGATCACCCTGACGCCGCCGCAATTACTGGCGGCGGCGGAGCGGCTGATCGGCGAGCGGCATTTCGCCGAAGCGAAGCCGCTGGTCGAGGCGCTGCGCCTCGCGCCCGGCTTCAAGCTGCAGACGCGCTTTCTCGGTGGCCTGATCGCGGCGCGGACGGGCGATTACGCCAGTGCGGCCGACGCGTTCATGGCGATTCTGGCCGACGATCCGCGCCAGACGCGCGTACGTTTGGAGCTGGCGCAGGCGCTGATCGCCCTGAAGAGGACCGCCAGCGCCGACCGGCAGCTGCGGATCGCGCAACAGGATGCCGATCTGCCGCAACAGATCGCCCGCACGATCCGGACCGTGCGCGACACGATCCGCAGCGGGCGGGCGTGGCGGCTGGACTTCAACATGGGCATCGCGCCCGACACCAACATCAACAACGCCACCACCGCGCAGTCGATCACGGTCCTGCTCGGCGATCAGGCGTATCAGGCCGACCTGAACGAGGACGCGAAGGCGAAGTCCGGTCTGGGCCAGACCGCGCAATTATCAGCCGGGCTGCGCCTGCCGGTGGCGCCGAACGTGTCGGCATTGGCAGAACTGGATGCGAACGGCACCAATTACGGTGGCCGGCACTTCGACGATTACGCCGTGCAGCTGGCGGGCGGGGCCGAGTACCGGCTGACCCCGACGAGCAGCGTGTCGCTGGAGGGGGTGTATGCGCGCCGCTGGTACGGCGGCAACGCCACCACGGAGCAGGTCGGGGTCCGCACCGGCGGGCAGATGGTGCTCGGGACGCGCGACCGCTTCGGCTACCAGATCGACGTGCGGCACGTCCGCGCGTTCTTCGATCGCGGCTATGACGGCTGGCAGGGGGGCGTGTACGGCACGCTGGAACATGCGCTGACCCGGACGATCGTGATGTCGGCGGGGCCGTTCGTGCGCCGCGACTGGCTACGCGAGAAGCCATTCTCCAACACCGAGATCGGCGGCAATGTCGGTGTGGGCGGCGAACTGCCCTATGGGTTCAACGTCGGCGGCAGCCTCGGCCTGTCGCGCGCGATGTTCGATGCGCCGTTGCCGATCTTCGACCTCAAGTCGCGTCGCGATACGCGGCTGGTGGTGCGGACGACGCTCGGCAACCGCAAGATCCGGCTGTTCGGCTTCTCGCCGCAGGTGAACTGGACCTACAACGACATCGATTCGTCCCTGAAGCTGTACGGGATCGAGCGCAGCCGGTTCGAGGTGACGCTGGCGCGGTATTTCTGAACGGCCCGAGAAGCCCCTCCCCTTGGGGGAATCACTGCGAAAAAGCTTTGCTGCCTGCCACCAAGCCGCCACCCCGGCCTTCGCTGGGGTGGCAGAAGAGGGCTTGCAACGATCCCCTTCAGGGGAGGGGTTGGCGTGGGGCCTTTCCACCAGCGTACGGCTCGCGGCGCCGCCCCCAGTCCCTCCCCTGAAGGGGAGGGGAGGAATGAGATTGTCAGATCCCCCAATCCCGCATCGCGCGGATCACCGCGTCGGGGTTCTGCCACGGTACGAAGTGACCGGCGTCGACCTTCGCGACCGTCAGGTCCGGCACCAGTTCATCAAGGCCATCCACCTGCACGGGCAGCAACGCCTTGTCCTGCGTGCCCCATACCACCAGTGTTCTTTGCGTCACCGGCGGGAAGGGGCGGTCGAGGAACGCTGGCCGCGGCGCATCCTCGCCCGGCGCGGGCACGACGATGCTCGACGCGCGGTACCAGTTGAGCATCGCGGTCAGCGCGCCGGGTTGCGACCATTCGTCGAGATACGCCGCCTTGTCCTCGCCCATGATCGCCGTCGCGACATGGCCGGCGAAGCTGGTCGAGAGGAAATGCTCCAGCCCCTTCGCCAGAATGCTGCGGTCGAGGTTCGTGTCGCGGAAGCGGGTGATGTACTGGCTGGCGGCACGCTGCTCCGCGTCCTCGAACAGCGAGCGCTGGAAGACATAGGGGTGCGGCGCGTTGACGATCACCAGCCGCTCGACGCGGTCGCGCCGGGTCAGCGCCGCCATCCACGCCACCGCGCCGCCCCAGTCGTGCCCGACCAGCGTGAAGCGGCCGATGCCGAGTTCGTCGGCCAGCGCGATCAGGTCGCCGACGATCCGGTCGGGGGCGTAATCCTCGACCGCAGCCGGCTTGGACGAGCGGGCATAGCCGCGCTGGTCGGGTGCGACGACGAAATGATCGCGTGCCAGATCGGGGACGATGTGCCGCCATGTCCGGTGCGATTCGGGAAAGCCGTGGAGCAGGATGACCGGCGGCGCGTTGCGGTCGCCCGCGGTCTGGACATCGAGCTCGACGCCGGTCGAGAGCGGGTAGCGTGTCAGCGCCGCGGGTATTTGGGTCATGCAGCCTCCACGGGGTCGGTCGCGGCCAGCATGGCGGCGAGGTCGACGGGAAAGATCGGTTCGGCATGCGCCGCCAGCTCGGCGCGTTCGAACCAGCGCCACTGCGTCATGACGCGACGCTCCAGCGGCGTATGGCCGGCGGGGTCGACGTCGCAGCTGTCTATGTCGACGCGGAAATAGCGCTCATCCGCCTCCACCTCGACGCCCTCCAGCGTCAGGAACTCGACCAGCCGCCGCGCAACCTCCGGCCCGCAATCGCGGTCGAGACCGACTTCCTCGCGCAATTCGCGGCGGGCGGCTTCGGGGTAGCTCTCTCCCGGATCGACCGCGCCGCCGGGCGTCACCCAGAAGGGTGGGCGACCATCTTCGGGCACGAAGCGAAACAGCAAAGTCCGACCACGGCCGTCGACCAGCAGGATGCGCGCGGCGGGACGCTGGCGGCGCATGTCAGGCCGCGTCCAGTTCGGGATAGTGGCGGAAGATGCCGTCCTCGTTGAACGCCAATCGGCGGTCGCTCTTCAGATAGGCGCGGATGCCGGGCAGTGCGGCGACGCGGTCGTGGAGCGCCACCAGACCGGGATAATCCGGCTCCAGCGTCGCCATCCGCTGCGGGAACATATAGCGCAGCCCCGCGATCACCTGGAACAGCGACGTGTCGGCATAGGTCCAGCGATGATCGACCAGCCAGTCCGCGCCGTTCAACGCACCCTCGAAATAGGTCAGGAATTTGGGTAGGCGCTCCTCGCGGAACTGCGCGGCGGTGCGTGCGGCTTCGGGTTTCTGGTCCTCGTAATAATCGCCGGTCGCGACCGGGTGGTGGACGTCGTGCACCTCCGCGACGAGATCGGTGATCGTGAGCTGGATCTGGTTCAGCCACAGCCGGTCGGCGATCGACGACGGCGCGAGGCCGTGGCGTTCACCCAGATACATCAGGATGTTGGCGACCTGTGCGATGACGAGCCCGTCGCAGTCGAGATAGGGCGGCGCGAACGGTGTGCGGCCCTGCCGCGCCTCCATATTGTCCAGCAGCGCCTCCGCCCCATCGTCGCGCGCCCGGTCGCGATAGGGGATGCCGCCGCCCTCCAGCGCGAGCCGCACGAACTCGCCGCGGCCCTGAATCGACGGCCAGTACCAGAGGTCGTAGGCCATCAGGCGTCTCCGGGTGCGCGGGCGCGGATCGCGAGCGCGTGGATGCGCGTGGCGAGCAGGTCGGCGAGCGCGTGGTTGACGAGTCGCTGACGGGCGACGCGCGACTGGCCGGCAAAGGCGTCGGCGACGATGTCGACGCTGAAATGCGTCTCCCCCGTGCCGTCGTCGCCCATATGGCCGCGGTGCTGCGCGCTGTCGTTGCTGACAGAGAGATGCGACGGGGCGAGCGCCTGGGTCAGGCGATCGGCGATGATCCGGTCGAGCGGGTCGGTAGCGGTGATGTCCATCGGCTCCTACATAGCCGCTTTGGCGACAGGGATCGAATACGTAAGGTCATGGAACGGAAGGAACGACCCGGCACCCGGTTCCACGGACGGGTCGACGCGAACGGACGAGCCTGCGCGCAGCCGGGCTGCGAGGAGCCCGGCGAATTCCGCGCGCCGCCGCTGGAGGGGGCGAGCGATGGCGGCCCGCCGCGCTTTCGCTGGATGTGCCTGGATCACGTCAGGGCGTTCAACGCGAAGTATAATTTCTTCGAGGGCATGACCGCGGACGAGATCCACGAGGCGCAGCGCCCGACCGCCGGCTGGGAACGCGAGACGCGCGCCTTCGCCCGCGCGGGGGCCGGCGATCAGGCCCCGCACTGGGCCGATTTCCACGACCCGCTGGATGCCATCGCCGCGCGCTATCGCCGCGAAACCGCCCCCGAGCGCAACGACGGCAAGCCCCTGTCCGGGCAGGACCGCGCCAGCCTGAAGGTGCTGGGACTGGCCCCCGATGCCGATCGGGCCGGACTGCGGCGACGCTATTCGGAACTAGTGCGCAAGTTCCACCCCGACCGCAACGGCGGCGACCGCAGCCATGAGGGCGAGTTGCATAAGGTCATCGCGGCGTACCAGCAATTGCGGCAGGCGCCGGCGTTCGTCTGACGTCACCGAACTTGCGGGGCCGCTACTCCGGGGCGCGGTCCAGCGGTGCCGGCCGCACCGATCGCCCCAGAAGCGCGAAAGCCTCCGACGACGCCGTCGCCGCGTCGATCGTCGCCTCCAGCGCGCGATAGGCCGACAGGATCGTGCGGCCGTAATCGGTCAGACCCGCCCCGCGCCGCCCGTCGGTCGCCACCAGTCGCTGTGCCCAGCAGCGGTTCATCTCGTCGACCAGCAACCATATCCGGCGATAACTCATCCCGAGCGCGCGGCCGGCGGCGGAGATCGAGCCGTGCGCGCCGATCGCCTCCAGCAAATCGGCCTTGCCCGGCCCGAACGCGATGGCGTCGCCGCACAGGATCTGCGCCTTCAGTTTCAGCGGTCCGTGGCGCATCTGGTTCCGTTCTTCGCGGCAGGATAGGAGGACGGGAATGGCGGTTCGAGCGCCGGTGCGGAGTGGATGATATGGCGGGTCTGTGGTTCGATGAGTTCGTGGTGGGGCAGCGTTTCGTCCATGAAATCCGCCGCACGGTGACGGAGATGGACAATATGCTGTTCAGCTCGCTGACGTACAATCCTGCGCCGATCCACATCGATCACGATTACTGTTCGCGGACGGAGTTCGGGCGGCCGCTCGTGAACTCGCTGTTCACGCTGGGTCTGGTCGTCGGACTGACGGTTCAGGACACCACGATGGGCACGACGGTCGGCAATCTGGGCTTTCAGGAGACGCTGTTCCCCAGGCCGGTGTTCGCCGGCGATACGATCCGCGCCGAGACGGAGGTGACGGCGATCCGCGCCTCCCGGTCGCGGCCGGGGCAGGGGATCGTCACCTTCGTGCACTCCGGCCTGAACCAGCGCGACGAAGTCGTTTGCAGGGCGACGAGAGCGGCGCTGATGCTGGGGCGACCGGCCTAGCCGATCGCGGCCACCGGTTCCCCGGCCAGCGCCAGCGCGTCCTCGACCGCGGCGCCCAGACTGCCGACATACAGGTCCGCGCCGAGCGTCCGCTGAATCTGCTCGTCGCTCAGTGCCGCCTCCCCTTCCGGCCACAACCCGACCATGATCCGCGCATGCGGAGCTTCACGGTGCAGGCGGCGGACGAGATACCGCAGGTGGCTGGGGGTGCCGCCGATCTCCAGATACGAGAGACAGATCAATCGCGTGGCCGTATAGTCGATCCGTTCCAGCGCATCGCGCCCGACCGCGGCGTGGGTGACGCGGCGGACGCCGAAGCCGCGCTTCGCCAGCAACTGTTCCAGCATCGCCGTCACCGCATCGTCCAGCACGCCGCGCCCCGCGACGCAGGTCACGGTGTCGGCCACGGCCCACGCGTCCGGCGCACGCGGCAGGTCGCGCGGCGCGGTTTCGTCGATCGCGACATCGCCGCTGGCCGGCATCGGGTTCAGCCGCTTGTCGGGCGCGGACGATGACAGCGCCGCAGTATCGTCATGCTCGTCGAGTTCGCCGATCACGGTCAGCATCGACCGGACGATCCGGCCCGCACCGTCGCGGTCGATCGCACCGCGCCGTGTGTCCTCCGCCGCCAGCTTCAGCCCACCCAGTGCGACCTCGTCATAATAGGCGGTGAGCGAACGTTCGGTCAGCAGCGCCTCCGCCTGTTCCAGGGCCTCCTCCGGATCGGCGGCGAGCATCCTCTGGTAGAAGCTCTCGACCGGGGTCAGTGCGGGCTGGTCGCCGAGCAGGATGTCGACGAACTCCAGGCTGGGGACGTGCCGTCCCAGCACGACGAGGCACAGCGTCAGCGGCATCGACAGGACGAGGCCCACCGGCCCCCAGATCCACGTCCAGAACACCGCCGCGACCACCACCGACAGCGGCGACAGGCCGGTCGAATGGCCATACAGCAACGGCTCCACGACATAGCCGACCAGCGGCTCCACCACCGCGAACAGGATCGCGACGCCGATCACCATGCCCCAGCCGGGATCGACGCCCGCCGCCAGCACCAGCGGCAGGGCCGCACCGAGCAGCGCGCCGATGTAGGGAACGAAGCGCAGGATGCCCGCCAGAATGCCCCATAAGGCGGGCACGGGCAGCCCGATCGCCCACAGGCCGACGCCGATGACGGTGCCGAAGCTGGCGTTCACCGCCAGCTGCGACAGGAAATATCGCGACAGCCGCCCGCCCGCGTCGTCCATCGCCAGCGTGGTGCGGTGCAGGTCGGACGATCCGAACACGCGGATCAGGCGGTCGCGCAGATCCTCTTTCTGCATGAGGATGAAGATCGCGACGACCAGCACGATCACGAACGTCTCGAACGGGCCGACGACGGGGCCGAGCACCTGTCCCGCCACCGACAGCGCGTCGGGTTCGGTCTCGGTCACGCGCACCGGCACCGGCTGGCGATCGCGGCCGGCCAGCACGCGTTCGGTGTTGTTGCGCGGCGAGCCCGATACCGTCGGGGCGGGGCGCGCCCTGTCCTGCGCGAAGAAGGCGACGCGGTCGGCGGCGAACCGCTTAGCGCCGTCCATCTTGCTTTCGATCTGCCGGACATAGCCGGGCGCGTCGTCTGACAGCGACGCCGCCTGCATCCCGACCAGCGTCCCGATCCCGCCGACGAGCCCGAGAGCGACCAGCACCGCGACCATCACCGCCAGCCCGCGCGGCAGTTTCAGCCGGCGCAGGAACCCGACGATCGGCGACAGCACGAACGACAACAGGATCGCCAGCGTGATCGGGATCAGCACGTCCTTGGCGAAGAACAGCCCGGCGATGACCACGACGCCGACCGCCAATCCCAAAAGGCCGCTGATCCCCGGCACGTTGGCCGCGACCACCTGCGCCGGGTTGCCTGCGGCCGCACCGACGGTCTGGGCCGGCAGCGGGCGGCGGCCGCTGTCGACGAGCTTGCGATCGATGGCCACCCGGCTTTTTCCCCCTGTTATATGCGGCCAACGTGCCGTCGCCGCGTTTGTGTCCGAAGGATCAGAGCAGGGCGGTAATGGATAGCAGGATCAACGAGATAGCCGGGGCGCACGCGGCGAGCCCGTGGGCGATCCCCGCGCGTGGGTGGAAAGCGGTGCTGCTGCGCGCCTGGAACGAGGCGGGGGAGGACAATATCGGCCTGATCGCGGCGGGCGTCGCGTTCTATGCGTTCCTGTCGATCGTGCCGCTGCTGGGGGCGACGGTGCTGGTCTACGGCCTTGCCGCCGATCCGCACACGGTGGGCGAGCATGTCGCGTCGCTGACGTCGGTGATGCCACGCGATGTCGCGAAGCTGATCGGCGACCAGTTGTTGCAGGTCGTGACCACGTCGGAGGGGAAAAAGGGCTTCGGCCTCATCATCGCCCTGGCGCTGGCGCTGTACGGGGCGATGAGCGGTGCGGGGGCGATCGTGACGGCGCTGAACGTGGCGTATGAGGAGCATGAGGATCGCAGCTTCGTTAAGCAGAAGCTGCTGGCGCTGGGCGTCACCGCGGGCGCGGTCGTGCTGGTGTTGGGGGCGATGGGCACGGTCGCGGCGGTCGCGCTGCTCGGCGACCTGATGCCGTGGTCGCCGACCTGGCTGGTCGTGGGCATCCGCCTGTCGTCCTATGTACTGCTCGCCGGGCTGGCGGCGGCGGGGGCGGCGACGCTCTATCGCTACGGACCGGACCGGCGGCATGCGCAATGGACATGGCTGACGCCGGGATCGGTGGCGGCGACGGTGATCTGGCTGGCGATGACCACCGGGTTCGGCTTCTACGTCGCCAATTTCGGCAGCTACGATGCCACCTACGGGTCGCTGGGCGCGATCGTCGTGATGCTGACATGGCTGTCGCTGTCGGCCTATGTGTTCCTGCTCGGCGCGGAACTGAATTCGGAACTGGAGCGGCAGACGGATCGCGACACGACCGACGGCCCGGTGCGGCCGATGGGGCACCGCGGTGCATCGGTCGCCGACCAGCCGGCCGTGGGGTTGGCGACGACCCTGCCCAAGGATGATGCCGAGCCGAAGCAGCCGGTGACGGTGCCGCCGGTGGGGGCGGGAATGCTGCCGACGCTGATGGCGACGGGCGGGCTGGCGGCGCTGAAGCGGGGGCGCGGCTGGGGTGCGGGCCTGCTGGCGGCGGCGGGCGCGGTCGCATGGTTGCGACGAACATCGCGCTGACCGGCACATTTGTGCGACAATTGCCCTCTAGGCGCTGATCCCGATGACCATGATCCTGATGATGGCGGCCGCGCTGCCCACGCCCCAGACCGCTCCGGTTGCCGCCGCCGCGCAAGCGACGACGGTCCCGACCGGGTTGCAGACCGGGCAGCAACCGCAAACGACGCCTCAGCAATCGGGTGCCCAGCAACCGGGCACGCAGCCGGAGCGTGAACGCGAGCCGTCTGGCGGGGCCGGCGGTGCGGCGGAAGAAGAGGGCGCGGGGGAGGACATCGTCGTCACCGGGTCCCGCCCGCGCGGATCGGTGGTCGGTGATATCCCGCCCGACCAGACGCTGGGTGCGGCGGATGTCCGCTCCTACGGGGTCAGCTCGATCTCCGACCTGCTGACGGAACTCGCGCCGCAGACGACCAGCGGGCGTGGCGGCGCACCGGTCACGTTGTTGAACGGCAAGCGCATTTCCGGTTTCCAGGAAATCCGCGACATCCCGACCGAGGCGATCGAGCGCGTCGAGATCCTGCCCGAGGAGGTCGCGCTGAAATACGGTTACCGTGCCGACAGCCGCGTCGTGAACATCGTCCTGCGCCGCCGTTTCCGCGCCGCCACGGTCGAAGCGGACGCACGCCTCTCCACCGAGGGTGGCCGTACCGCGCCGGAGGGCGAACTGGACCTGCTGTCGATTCAGCGCGACGGCCGCGCCAACCTGCATCTGGAATATAGCGAGGCGAGCGCACTGCTCGAATCGCAGCGTAATATCTCCGCCGCCAGCAACGACGAGGGCACGGCCAATTTCGACCAGCGCGCCTATCGCACGCTGTTGCCGCAGACCCGCAATTTCGAGGCGAACGCCGTCTATGCGACGCCGCTGCTGGGTACGTCGGCGACGTTTAACGGGACGCTGGAACTGGCGGACACGACCGGGCAGTTCGGCCTGCCGGTGGTGACGTTGCCGGGCGATGTCGTCCGCCGGCTGGAGGACGGGTTCTCGCCGCTGACGCAGCGGGGCAGCACGTTGACCGGGCATCTCGGCACGACGATGAACGGTGCTCTCGGCCAGTGGCAATGGTCGTTCACGGGCAATTACGACCGGGTCGAAAGCGATACGCGTACCGAGACGGGCGTCGATGCCAGCGGCTTCGCGGGCGATCCGAACGGGACGCTGGTGGCCAGCCAGTTCGGCGTGCTGCCGGCGAACCGCGCGCGCTCGACCAGTTCGACCGGCGGTGGCGACCTGTTGCTGACCGGCAGCCTGTTCGATCTGCCGGCGGGCGAGGTGACGACCAGCGTGCGCGTCGGCGCGAGCACCAGCGACTTCTCGTCGCGGTCGTTCCGCAATGCCACCAACTCGCTCGGCGACGTGTCGCGCGATATCGTCAACGGGCAGGTCAACATCGACCTGCCGATCGCCAGCCGATCGCGCGACATCCTGTCGCCGCTGGGGCAATTGTCCGCGAATTTGAACGTCGGCGTCGATCACCTGTCGGATTTCGGCACGCTGCTGACGACCGGTTACGGCGCGAACTGGTCGCCGATCGACGGCGTGCGACTGATCGCGTCGGCGACCGACGAGGAGTCCGCGCCGTCCGCTCAGCAACTGGGCAACCCGACGATCACTACGCCCAATGTGCGCGTGTTCGACTATGTGCGCGGCACGACGGCGACGGTGACGACGATCAGCGGCGGCAACCCGCTGCTCGACGGGTTCGAGCGGCACGTGAAGAAGGTTGGGCTGACGCTGAAGCCGTGGAGTGCGCGCGACCTGTCGCTGACCGCCAACTACGTCGACACGCGTGTCGACAACCCGGTCGCCAGCTTCCCGGCGGCGACGGCGGCGATCGAGGCGGCGTTCCCCGATCGCTTCGTGCGCGATGCGGACGGGGAACTGATCGGCATCGACACGCGGCCGGTGAACTTCGCGCGGACGGAACAGTCGCAGCTCCGCTGGGGCGTCAATTTCTCGATGCCGCTGAAGTCGAAGATCCAGAAACAGTTGGAGGCGTTCCGCGCCGGCACCGGCCCCAACCCGTTCGAAGGGCTGCGTCCGCCCGGCGGCGGCAGGACCCCCGGTGGGGAAGGACCCGGCGCGGGTGGACCGGGTGCGGGTGGACCGGGCGCGGGTGGTCAGCGCGGGCCGGGTGGCTTCGGCGGTGGGCCTGGCGGGGGCCGCTTCGGCGGACGTGGTGGGGGCGGCGGTCGTCTGAACTTCGCCGTCTATCACACGTGGCGCTTCACCGATCGCGTACTGGTGGCGGAGGGCGGACCGTCGCTCGACCTGCTGAACGGCGACGCGATCGGCTCCAGCGGAGGCCAGTCGCGGCACCAGCTGGAGGGGCAGGCGGGATATAGCAACAACGGGCTGGGCGCACGGCTGTCGGTGAATTACCGCACCGGCACGACCGTCAACGGCCTGACCTCCGCACAGGACCTGAACTTCGGAGGGCTCGCGACCGCCGATCTGCGGGTGTTCGCCGACTTCGGCGGGCGGCTGGACTGGGTGCGGGCGCATCCGTGGCTGCGCGGCGTGCGCGTGACGGCGGGGATCAGCAACCTGTTCAACACGCGCCAGCGGGTGTCGGACGCGACGGGGGCGACGCCGATCACGTACCAGCCGGACTATCTCGATCCGCTCGGTCGGTCGGTGCGCGTGTCGATCCGGAAGCTGTTCTTCTGATCGGCCGCCCCTACAGCCCGACCTTCGCCGACAGCCATTTCGCCGCCTGTTCCGGCGTGCGCTTGTCCGTCTCGCGATCGACCTGATAGTTTGCGGCGCGCATCGCCTCCACATCGATCCGGCCGACCAGCGGCTTGAGCGCCGCCGCGAACCGCGCGTCCCCGGCGCGTTTCGGCGACAACAGCAGGATCGCGTCGTAACCGGGAATGGCGCGGCGTGGATCGGTCAGCACCGTCAGCCCGTCCGCAGCGATGCGCCCGTCCGACGAAAAGGCGGAGATCACGTCGACCCGCCCGCTCGCCAGCGCCTGATACATGAAGGTCGGGCTGTACGGCGTCGCGCCGGCGAAGCGCATCGGATAGGCCGCCTTCACTGCCGCCCATTCCGGACGCTCCAGAAACTCCAGATCGCTGCCCAGCCGCAGCCGGGGCGAGGCGGCGGCGAGATCGTCGAGCGTGCGGATCGCGCCCGGCGCCTTCATCGCGAAGGCATAGGCGTTCTCGAACCCCAGCGCGCCCAGCAGCGTCACGTCGCGCCCCTTCGTCCACTGCGTCATCGCCGCCAGCATCGGCCCGCGCGCGGGCACGTCGGTGCGTTTCATTGCATTGGTCCAGATCGTGCCGGCATAATCGACATAGACATCGACATCCCCGCTCGCGACCGCACCGAAGATCACCGCCGACCCCAGCCCGTCGCGGTACCGGACCGTGTATCCCGCCTTTTCTAGTCGCAATCCGATCAATCGGGCGAGGATATATTGCTCGGCGAAGTTCTTCGCGCCGACGGTGACGACCTTGCCCTCGCCCCGCGGCCACAACGGCGCGGTCGCCGCCGCCGTGCCGACCGCGAGCAGCGCCAGCCCGGCGATCCACAGCCCGCGCCGCCGGCGAGCGATGCCGCGCTCGACCAACCCGATCGCGGCGTCAACCGCCAGCGCCAGCCCAGCGGACGCGAAGCAGCCGGCCAGCACCAGCGCCCAGCTTTGCGTCTGCAACCCGGCGAAGATCAGGTCGCCCAGGCTCGGTTGCCCGACCGTGGTCGACAGCGTCGCCGCACCGATCGTCCATACGGCGGCGGTCCGGAGCCCCGCAATCGCCACCGGCGCGGCGAGCGGCGCCTCCACCAGCCGCAGCTTCTGCGCCGGCGTCATCCCCACCGCATCCGCCGCCTCGGTCACCGCGGGATCGATCCCGGCCAGCCCGGCGACGCCGTTCCGCAGCAGCGGCAGCAGCGCGTACAGCGTCAGCGCGAGCAGCGACGGCAGGAAGCCCAGCGCCGGAATGCCGCCCCCAACCAGCGCCGACAGGCTGAGCAGCAGGGGAAAGAACAGCGCCAGCAACGCCAGCGACGGGATCGTCTGGATCAGGCTGGCGAACCCTAGCGCCACCCGCGCCACATTGGGGCGGCGGCTGGCGACGACGGCGAGCGGCGCGGCGATGACCAGCGCCAGCAGCAATGCGGCGGCGGACAGCAGCACGTGGCTGGCGAGCAGCGGCGGCACTCGGCCCAGCGCATCGAGAAAGGCGTTCACAGGGCGGCGATCCGCTGCGCCTGTTCGCGCGGCACCGCGACCAGCGCCTGCGCCTGTTCGCCCCCGGACCCCGCCAGCAACGCGTGCGGCGTTTCGTCGGCGACGACGCGGCCGGAATCCATCACCACGACGCGCGTCGCGAGCAGCAGCGCCTCCGCCATATCGTGCGTGACGAGGATCGTCGTCAAACCGAGTTCGTCGTGCAAGTCGCGCAACCGCCGCCCCAGCGCATCGCGGGTCAGCGGGTCGAGCGCTCCGAACGCCTCGTCCATCAGCAACAGCTTCGCGCCCGGGGCGAGTGCGCGGGCGATGCCGACGCGCTGGCGCTGCCCGCCCGACAGCGCCGCCGGATCGCGCGAGGCGACCTCACGTGGCAGTTCGACCAGATCGAGCAGGCGCGCCACGTCGGGCGCAGCGTCGCCGGCGATGCGCGGACCGATCGCGATGTTCTCCGCGACGCTCATGTGCGGGAACAGGCCGATATGCTGGAACACGTAACCGATGCGGCGGCGCAACGCGGCGGCGGGGCCGGCGGCGACATCCGCACCGTCGATCAGGACGCGGCCCGCGCTGGGTTCGACCAGTCGGTTGATCGTCTTCAGCAGCGTCGACTTGCCCGACCCGGACCGTCCGACCAACGCCACGAAGCTACCCGCCTCGATCGTCAGCGACACCGCGTCGACCGCTGCGGTGGACCCGTAACGCTTGGACACGCCGTCGAAAGTGACCGAGGGGGCTGGCATCGCACCGGACGATGGGGGAGGATGCCGCCAGCGTCAAACACCCTGCGAACCGGTGTGCGTACAGGAGGGGCCATGCCCGCGATCTTCATCACCGGCGGGGCGTCGGGCATCGGCCTGGCGACCGCGCAACTGTTCGCGAGCCGGGGCTGGCGGGTCGGCATCGCCGACGTGAACGAGGTGGCCCTCGCGGCGGCGGCCGCGACGCTGCCGGCGGAAAGCGCAAGCTATGTCATGGACGTGCGTGACCGCGAGGCGTGGGTCGCCACGCTGGATGATTTCACGGCCGGCGGCGGGCTCGACGTGCTGCACAACAATGCCGGGATCGGTACCGGTGGCCCGATCGCCACGACCAGCTTCGACGATCTCGACCGGGTGGTGGCGATCAACCTCGTCGGTGTGCTGAACGGCGCGAAGATCGGCCATGCCTATCTCGCGCGGACGCCGGGATCGTGCCTGCTGAACACCGCCTCGGCGTCCGCGATCTACGGTTCCGCGGGTCTGGCGACCTATTCCGCGACCAAGTTCGGGGTGCGCGCGCTGACCGAGGCGCTCGACGGCGAATGGGCGAGGGACGGCATCCGCGTGCGCAGCATCGTACCGAGCTTCATCGAAACGCCGTTGCTGGACGGCGTGGCGAGCGGCAGCAACCGCACCATTCGCGAAACGGTGACGGCCGCGGGGATGGAGCTGACCCCGGCGGAGGCGGTAGCGGAGGCAGCGTGGGCCGCGGTGCACGGCGATGCGGTGCACTCCTATGTCGGCAAGACTGCGCGGCGCATGGCGTTCGCAGCACGCTGGATGCCGGGCGCGCTCAGAAAGCGCATGCGCCGCTGAAATCCTCCCCGGAACGGGGAGGATTGGGGTGAACCGCTACGATCCTCCCCTGCAAGGGGAGGTGGCGCGCAGCGACGGAGGGGTGACACCGCCGGCGTCGACACCCCTCCGTCAGCCCAAAGGGCTGCCACCTTCCCTTGCAGGGGAGGAGCAGGTTGCTGTCGGCCCGCCCGTTCCATTCTTCCACGATCGCGGGCGTCACGTCGATGCCGCAGGCCGATACCACGCACTGCGCCGCTGAAATCCTCCCCTGCAAGGGGAGGTGGCGCGGAGCGACGGAGGGGTGACACCGCCGGCGTCGATACCCCTTCGTCAGCCCAAAGGGCTGCCACCTCCCCTTGCAGGGGAGGAGCTTACCTGCGTCGCGTTCGACCCGCCTACTCCTCGACGATCGCGTCGATCGCGGTCGCCATGTCGATGTCGCGGGGGCTGATGCCGCCGGCGTCGTGGGTCGTCAGCAGGATGTCGACGCGATTGTAGACGTTGGTCCATTCCGGGTGGTGGTTCATGCGTTCGGCGATCAGCGCGACCTGCGTCATGAAGCCGAACGCCTCGATGAAGTCGGCGAACACGATCGTGCGGGTGATCGCGTCGCGCCCCTCGTCGAAATCCCATTCCGGCAGGCCGTCCAGCGCATCCGCCCGTTCCGCCTCGCTCAGCGCTTCCACCATGACCCTGTCCTTGCTCCCATCCTGCGGCCGGGACTATGGCGGTCGGCATGGAACGGCAAGCCGCGATCGGAGAAGCACCCGACGCCGCCGCGATCGAGACGATCGCGCGCGCCACGATCGCGCGGCTGCCCGCGGCGTTCGCGGCGCATCTGGGCGATGTCGTGCTCCTGGTCGAGGAGTTCGCCGATGACGAGACGCTGGCCGCGCTCGGCATCGAGCATCCGCTGGACCTGACCGGACTGTACCACGGGCGCCCGGTGGGCGAGAAATCCTCGATGGAGTCGGGCGCGCTGCCCGACCGCATCCACCTGTACCGGCGCGCGATCCTGGATGAATGGGTGGAGACGGGCGTGCGGCTCGACGACCTTGTCGCGCACGTCACGATCCACGAGATCGGCCACCATTTCGGCTTGTCCGACGACGACATGCACGCGCTGGAGGATGCCGCAGGACCCGACACGGGCGGCCCTGATACAGGCGGGCCGGATTGACGCTGGTCGTCGATGGTCTGGCGGCGCGGCGTGGCGGGCGGGCGATCTTCGCCGACCTGTCGTTCGCGGTCGATGCGGGCGATGCGCTGATCGTCACCGGGCCCAATGGCGTCGGCAAGTCGACGCTGCTGCGGATTTGTGCGGGGCTGTTGCCGCCGTTCGAGGGCCATGTGACGCGGCCGGACCGCGTCGCCCTGATGGCGGAGGCCGCGGCGCTGGACCCCGACCGGACGCTGGCGCAGGCGCTGGCATTCTGGTCGAAGGTCGATGGCGCCGACGATCCCGACGGGCGCGTCGAGGATGCGCTGGCGGATGTCGATCTCGCCGCACTGGCACGGGTGCCGGTGCGGATGCTGTCCACCGGGCAGCGGCGGCGGGCGGCGATGGCGCGCGTGGTCGCGAGCGGTGCGGAGCTGTGGCTGCTCGACGAACCCGCCAACGGGCTCGACGCGGCGGCGGTCGCGCGGCTGGAGGTGCTGGTGGAGCGGCATGTCGAGCGCGGCGGGTCCGCCGTCGTCGCCACGCACCTGCCGCTGCATTTGCCCGCGACGCAGCGGCTGGTGCTGGAGGGCGGCGCGTGATCGCACTGATCCTCCGCGACATCCGGCGCGGTTACGCCGGTGGCGGCGCGACGCTGGTCGTCATCTTCTTCCTGCTGACGGCGACCCTGTTCCCGTTCGCGATCGGGCCCGACCCGGCGCTGCTCGCGCGGGTCGGCGGCGGCGTCGTCTGGGCGGCGGCATTGCTGGCGGCGTTGCTGCCCGTGGAGCGACTGGTCGCGCCCGATCTGGAGGCGGGTGTGCTGGACCAGATCGCGGTGCGCGGCCGGTCGATGGCGGCGGTCGCGGCGGCGAAGATCGCGGCGCACTGGATCGCGTTCGCGCCGCCGCTGATGCTGGCGGCGGTGGTCGCGGCGGCGTTGCTCGACCTGTCGGCGGAGACGCTGGAGCGGGTCGAGATCGGGCTGGCGATCGGTACGCCGGGTCTGGCGGCGCTGGCAATCGCGACCGCGGCGCTGACCGCATCGTTCCGCGGCGCGGGGGCGCTCGCCGGGCTGGTCATGCTTCCGCTGGCCGTGCCGCTGCTGATCTTCGGCGCGGGGGCGCTGGACGACGGAGAGGGAGCGTTCAAGCTGTTGGGCGCGGTCAGTCTGTTGCTCGTCGCGGGTGCACCGTTCGTGGCCGGCGCGGCGATGCGGACGGCGATGGAATGATTGATCAGGATTAGGTCCACCGATAGACCCATGTTAATCATGCCCTATGGACGCAGCGTTCCTCCTCAAGCTGCAATCTGCCGGCCGGCTGAACGACGGTGATCGGGAGCGACTGTCGAAGCTGTGCGACGACATCCGCCCCTTCCACGCCCGGCGGGATATCATTCGCGAGGGTGACCGGCCCGATCACGTGCATCTGATGATCGAAGGCTGGTCGTGCCGGTACAAGATGCTGGCGGACGGGACGCGCCAGATCACCGCGTTCCTGGTGCCCGGCGACTTTTGCGATACGCAGATTACGATCTTCGACGAGATGGACCATAGCATCGGCAGCCTGACGGACTGCCGCGTCGCCTTCGTACCGCGCGCGTTGATCGCGGAACTGACCGAACAGCCGGCGATCGCACGCGCCCTGTGGTGGGCCAGCCTCGTCGACGAAGCCGTGCTGCGCGCGTGGATCGTGAATATGGGCCGGCGCGAGGCTCAGGATAGGATCGCCCACCTGATCTGCGAGCTCCACGTCCGGCTGCGCAACGTCGGGCTGGCACCCGGCAACAGTTTCGAGCTTCCGCTGACGCAGGAGGAACTGAGCGACGCGCTGGGCCTGACCAGCGTGCACGTGAACCGCACGCTGAAACGGCTGCGTGAGGATGGACTGATGACGTTCAGGCGTCAGCAGATCGTCATCACCGACGTGCCCGCCCTGCGCAAGATCGCGGATTTCGACCCGAATTACCTGCACCTGCCGGCGGGGGTCGGCGAGGATTAAGGGGCGAGGGCTCGCTTCTCCCAACCCTGAAGGTCAGGGAGGGGAGGAGAGAAGATCGACCTATCCGGCATCACCCGTGCTCCCGCGAAGGCGGGAGCCCAGCCCCTGGGTCCCCGCGCTCGCGGGGATACACGCTGGTCCATGTCGCCAGCGGATACATACCGGACGTGTTCTGAGTCGACGACTCGTCCGACGACGCTTCCTGTGTAACCGATGAGGTCGTCCATCCAGCCTGAGACGGCCAGCCGACACGAAACTACCGGCTCCAGCGCGCCCAGATCGCGGTTGGGAGGACCAATCCGCGCGCTTCCTCGCGGACGCCGAGTTCGCCGGCCTCGACCGTGCCCGGCAGGTCCTTGAACACCTGCGCCAGCATCTCGCCGATCGCCAGCGCCGACATCCGCACCGCGTAGACGGTCAGGAACAGGAAGCGCGAGTTCTCGTCCAGCAAGCGCCGGCAATCGGCGATCAGGCGCGGCAAATCCTCTTCCAGGCGCCAGATCTCCCCCTCCGGCCCGCGCCCGTATTTCGGGGGATCGAGCAGGATGCCGTCATAGCGCCGCCCGCGCCGCACTTCGCGCGCGACGAACTTGGCGGCGTCGTCGATCAGCCAGCGGACCGGCGCATCGTTCAGCCCGGACAGCGCGGCATTGCCGCGTGCCGCCTCGACCGACTTCTTCGACGCATCGACATGCACCATCTTCGCGCCGTTCGCCGCCATCGCCAGCGTTCCGACGCCGGTATAACCGAACAGGTTCATGCATTCGGGCGCGTCGAGGCCCGCCGTCCGCTCCCGCATCCAGCTCCACACCGGGGCCATGTCGGGAAAGAAAC
This sequence comes from Sphingomonas sp. AC435, assembly GCF_979253005.1. Lineage (NCBI taxonomy): Bacteria > Pseudomonadati > Pseudomonadota > Alphaproteobacteria > Sphingomonadales > Sphingomonadaceae > Sphingomonas > Sphingomonas sp. AC435. Next base: position 50,516 of record NZ_CEEDCJ010000009.1, on the reverse strand, counting down.
CGAGGTGGCGGAACGGCGTCGTCTGGGCGGTGAAGGACACATTGTCCCAACGCAGCTTCCACCCGTCGCGCGGGACCGGCTCGGTGAAGGCCCAGCGGCCGCCGCCCTCCTCGTCGGAGCCGGGCACGAACTCCGCCGCGGCATGCCAGTCGTCGCCGGCGGGGGCCCACATCGCCTGCGGCTCCGGCCGGACGAAGCGGAACCGGCCGTACCGTTCCAGCTTCTTGCCATGTCCCGAATCGATCAGGCCGTAATCGGCCCAGGGTTCGCCGATCAGCGTGTCGAGCTTCATACGAGAGTCGGCGTGGCATGCTCCGCGACATAGCCGCCGATCGCGGCAAGGGTCGCGGGCAGGGTGACGCAGCGCTCCTCGCGCTCGAACAGGTCGCCGACCCGGCCGGGCAGTGCGGGGCGGACCCCGGTCGCACGCTCCACGGCGTCCCCGAACTTGGCGGGGTGCGCGGTCGCGAGCGTCACGACGGGCGCATCGACCTCCAGACGCTGCGCTGCGGCAAGCGCGATCGCGGTGTGCGGATCGAGGACGTGACCGGTGCGATCGTGCGTGCGCCGCATCGCCAGCGCCATGTCGTCGCCGTCGACCCGCGCGCTGGTGAACAGCCCTGACGCGCCCTCCTGCTGGGCATTGGTCAGGCGCAGGCTGCCGCTCGTGTCGAAGCCGCGCATCTGCGCCGCCAGCGCCGCGCCGTCACGGTCGCCGAGGTCGAACAGCAGCCGCTCGAAATTGGACGACACCTGGATGTCCATCGACGGGGTCGCGGTCTGCTGGACAGTGCCCTTCGAATAGTCGCCCGCGGACAGCGCGCGGTGGAGGATGTCGTTGACGTTGGTCGCGACGACCAGCTTGGCGACCGGCAGCCCCATGCGCGCCGCGACATAGCCCGCGAACACGTCGCCGAAATTGCCGGTCGGCACGGAGAAGGCAACCGCCCGCTCCGGCGCGCCGAGCCGGACCGCGGCGTAGAAATAATAGACCACCTGCGCCATCAACCGCGCCCAGTTGATCGAATTCACCGCCGACAGGGTGAAGCGGCCCGACAGCGCCGGATCGGCGAACATCGCCTTCACCAGCGCCTGCGCCTGATCGAAATCGCCCTCGATCGCGATGTTGTGGACGTTGGGCGACAGCACCGTCGTCATCTGCCGCCGCTGCACGTCCGACACGCGGCCGAGCGGGTGCAGCATGAAGATGTCGATGCCCGCGCGGCCGGCGACGGCGTCGATCGCCGCCGACCCGGTATCGCCGCTGGTCGCGCCGATGATCGTCAGCCGCTGGTCGGTGCCGGTCAGGAACCGCTCGAACAACAGGCCGAGCAGCTGGAGCGCGACATCCTTGAACGCCAGCGTCGGCCCGTGGAACAGCTCCAGCAGCCACTGGTCGTGGCCGAGCTGCACCAGCGGCGTCACCGCGGCGTGGCTGAACCGGCCATAGGCGGTCTCGCACAGCGCCAGCAATTCATCGGAAGTCAGCGAGTCGCCGACGAACGGCGTCATGATGCGGGCGGCGGTCTGCGCGTAGGACAGCCCGGCAAGGTCGGCGATCTCCCCCGCCGACAGCGTCGGCCACGTCTCGGGCACATAGAGTCCGCCATCGGCGGCAAGGCCCGCGAGCGTCGCGCCGCGGAAATCGAGGACGGGCGCGGAGCCGCGCGTGCTGACGTAACGCATGGCGGCCCCGACTAACGACTGCGCCGCCGCATCGCCAGCACATAGATGATCGCGGCGACGCCGGCGAAGAAGAACCACTGCACGCCGTACGCCAGATGGTTGTTCGGGACCGAGTCGAGATCGGGCGCAGCGTTGGCTTGCAGCCCGTCGGGTGGCGTCGCGGCGACGAGCATCATCGCCTGCGGACGATGATCGAACAGCGATCCGATCAGCGAGCGGCCGTCGGGCGCATGGCTGATATAACCGGCGATCGGCCCGCCGTCCCAGACCGGCTTCGCTTTGGGGTCGCGGGTGGTGCCGAGCTGGACGATCAGGCCGGACCCGCAGGTGGCGATGGCGCGGAAGCCCGATGCGCCGGCCCCCGCCAGCTTCACCGCCACCGGCGGCGTGCAGGTCGCAGACGTGCGGCGGAACAGCAGCGATTCGTCGGGCGCGGTCGGGAAGGGGATCGCAGGCTTCACGGGGTTGCCCGCAAGCTGCTGGAGAAACGCCAGCTTCTGCGGCCGGCGGTCGAGCAATTGCCACAGGCCCAGCCCGATCATCGCCGCGATGGCGAGGACGACGATGGTGGTCGCGACGACGGGGAAGCGCTTCATTCCCGGATCCGCCCTTCCTGCGCCGCGTTCCGGTACTCGGCCGCGAGCAGCATCGCCTTGGCGATTCGGAGCGAGCCGATCGTCGTCGCGATCATGAACGGTATCCAGATCAGGACGTGCACCCACCAGGGCGGATCGAGCGCGAGTTGCAGCCAGATCGCCAGCCCGACGACCAGCGCACCGAGGATGAGCGTGAGGAACGCGGCCGGCCCGTCGCCGACGTTGAAGGAGCCGATATCGAGCCCGCAGCGCGGGCAGCGTCCGACGAAGCGGAGGAGGCCGGTATAGAGGCCGGGAGAACCACAGCGCGGGCAGAGGCCCTTCAGGCCGGCCTGCACCAGCGTCGGTGCGGTATCGGCTGATGCAGGATCGCCGGCCCCGGTCGGACCGGAGCCGGGGAAGCGGAGCGCAGGATCGCTCATCGCGCGGCCTGCGCCCGTAGAAGTGTCACCCGCCGTGGACCGGCGCGCCCCAGCCACCCCAGACGTAGACGGTGACGAACAGGAACAGCCACACCACGTCGACGAAGTGCCAGTACCACGCCGCCGCCTCGAAGCCGAAATGCTGCTTCGGCGTGAAGTCGCCCTTGTACGCGCGGATCAGGCAGACGAGCAGGAAGATCGTGCCGACCAGCACGTGGAACCCGTGGAACCCGGTCGCCATGAAGAACGCCGCGCCGTAGTTGATGCCCTTGAACGGGAACGGCGCGTGCATGTACTCGTACGCCTGGATCGACGTGAACAGCGCGCCCAGCAGCACCGTCAGCCACAGGCCCTTCAGCACGCCGTCACGGTCGCCGACGCCCAGCGCACCCCAAAGGCCGCGCTTCTCGCCGCCGCGCTGGTTATGGATCAGCGCGTGGTGCGCCCAGGTCACGGTCGTGCCCGATGCCAGCAGGATCAGCGTGTTGAGCAGCGGCAGCTCGAACGCGTTGATGACTTCCAAGCCCTTGGGCGGCCACGTCGCGGCGACCGCGGCGGCACCCTCGGCGGCGCGTTCGACCTGACCGTCGACGATACTCATCGCGGTCGGGAAGAGCGAGAAGTCGAAAAATGCCCAGAACCAGCCGACGAAGAACATGACTTCCGAGGCGATGAACAGGATCATGCCATAGCGGAAATGCAACTGGACGACGGGAGTGTGGTCGCCGGCATGCGCCTCGCGGATCACCTGTGCCCACCAGCTGTACATGCCGAACAGCACCGCCGCGAAGCCGATCAGGAAGATCCAGCCGCCGCCGGCGTAATCATGCATGTACATGATGCCGCCCGATGCCATCACCAACGCCGCCATCGACGTGTAGAAGGGCATGATGCTGGGTGGCAGGATGTGGTAGTCGTGGTTCTTGGCGCCGGCCATCGTCGCTTCCCTGTTGGCTTTTCCGGTCCGCTCTAGCTGGTGGGAGCCGCCGAATCCACCGGGTAAAACGTGTACGACAGCGTGATCGTTTCGATGTCCGCGGCGTCGGGGTCCTTCAGCATCTTCGGATCGACGTAGAAGATGACCGGCATGCGCGCCGTCTCACCCGGTTTCAGCGTCTGCTGCGTGAAGCAGAAGCACTGGATCTTGGTGAAATACTTGCCCGCCTGCGCCGGTGTGACGTTGAACGTCGCGGTGCCGGTGATGGGCTTGTCCGACGTGTTCGTCGCGGTGAAGAACGCCATGTCGCGCGCGCCGACCGCAACGGTGTCGGACGTGTTTTCCGGCCGGAACTTCCACGGCAGCTTGGGGCTGACGTTCGCATCGAAATCGACGCGCACCATGCGCTCGGTCGCGCCGGGGGCCTGTTGCCCGCGCTGGGTCGTGCCGTTCAGGCCGGTGACCTGACAGAACATGCGATACAGCGGGATGCTGGCCCAGGCGAGGCCGGTCATGAAACAGATGCCCAGCACCGCCAGCACCGCCGTGCGCGTGGTGCGGCCTTTCACGGCAGGGTTGCTTGCCGGACGATCGGTCAATGCGATGCCCCCATGCCCATCTGGATCTTGGCGATCGAGATCGCGAAGGTCAGCAGCACCAATGCGCCGAGCAGCAGCGCCATGACGAGCGCGCGGCTCTTCTGCCGCTTGCGGATCAGGTCTTGTTCTTCCGGAGTCATGCCAGCACCCACCGATCGGCGACGAGCGCGCCGAAGATCACGAAAAGATAGAGGATAGAATAGCTGAACAGCCGCTTCTCCGGCTTCATCGCATCGCCCTCGACCTGACGGCGGGTCGCGACCAGCACCGCCAGCAGCGCGAAGATGCCGGTCAGCACGATCGACGCCACGCCGTAGATGGGGCCGGTCAGCCCCAGCGGCCAGGGGGCGATCGCCGCGACCGCCATCGGGATCGTGTAGAGGCCGATCTGCACCCGCGTCGCACGCTCGCCCGCCACGACGGGCAGCATCGGCACACCGGCATTGGCGTAATCCGTCTTTACGAACAGCGCGAGCGCCCAGAAATGCGGCGGAGTCCACAGGAACACCAGCATGAACAGCAGCACCGGCAGCAGCGCGACCTGACCGGTCGCCGCGGCCCAGCCGATCAGCGGCGGAAACGCGCCCGCCGCGCCGCCGATGACGATGTTCTGCGGCGTCCGCCGCTTCAGCCACACGGTATAGACGAGGACGTAGAACAGGATCGACACGGTCAGGATCGCAGCGGCGGCGATATTGACCGCCAGCCCCATCAGGATCACCGAAAACACCGATAGCCCGACGCCGAAGTGCAAAGCGGCCTGACGATCCATCCGGCCGGCGGGCAGCGGCCGCTTCTGCGTGCGGCGCATGACGGCGTCGATGTCCGCCTCGTACCACTGGTTCAGCGCGCCCGCCGCGCCCGCGCCGAGCGCGATGCACAGGATCGCGGTGAAGCCGATCACGGGGTGGATGCCGACCGGTGCGGCCAGCATGCCGCACAGCCCGGTGAACACGACGAGCGTCATCACCCTGGGCTTCGTCAACGCCAGGAAATCACGCCAGTCGGCGGGCGGCAGCAGGGGGGTCGCGGTGGTCATGGGATGAGGCGAGCCTATACGCTTCGCGGAGCCGGGAAGAAAGCGCCGCTGACAGGCTGTCACAAAAGTGACATGGGCGTCATCATGCGATCGTTTCTGCTATCAGCCGCCACCCTCCTGTCACTTGCATCGCCAGCGATGGCGCAGACCACCAACGACGAGCAATTCTGGTTCAACGCCACCGTCATGGGCGCGGTCGGCGGCGACCTCGTGTATTTCGCGGAGGTGCAGCCCCGCATCGGCGACGGCGTGTCGCGCCTCGACCAGCTGTTGCTGCGGCCGGCGATCGGCTGGCGGATCAGCCCACAGGTGACCGTCTATCAGGGCTATGCCCATGTCGTTTCGCCGGTGGAGGGCGGCAAGGACCGTAACGAGGAACGCAGTTTCCAACAGATCAGCTGGACGTTGCCGGCGTCGCGCCGCGGCGAAATCCAGTCGCGGACCCGGCTGGAACAGCGCTGGCGCTCGGATGGTCGCGACGTCGGCCACCGCCTGCGTGAGATGATCCGCGGCGAATATGCGTTTGCCGAATCGGGCAGGGGCGTCCGCGCGCTCGGGTCGGTGGAGGCGTTCGTCGCGTTGAACGACACCGATTGGGGCGCGCGCGGCGGCTTCGATCAGTTCCGCACCTTCGCCGGGGTCGAGGTGCCGCTGACGGGACGATCGACGATCGAGGCGGGCTATCTGAATCAGGCGATCAACCAGCCCGCCGGCCGGACGCGCATGAGCCACGTGCTGTCGCTGGCGGTGTTCTTTCGCCACTGACCCGTACCGGCGGCGCGCGTACCGCCGATAACAAGGTCAGACGAAGCCCAGATTCCACGTCGACGGATTGTAGTTGCCGATGTTCGGCAGGACGGTGCGCAGGTCGCTGGTGCCCACGCCGAACCATGTCGCCAGCGTCGCGGCATACTGATCGACCGAGATCGTCGGCACCAGTCGCCCCTGACCGATGTCGTCGGCGGTGTTGTTCCCGACCTCTGGCGGGGTGCCATAGAAGCGCTGTCCCTTGACCGCGCCGCCGACGACGAAATGGTGGCTGCCCCAGCCATGATCGGACCCGTCGTCGTTCGATTGCAGCGTGCGGCCGAAATCGGAGGCGGTGAAGCTGGTCACCTGATCCGCGACGCCCAGCGCGACGGTGGTGTCGTGGAACGCCTTCAGCGCATCCGACACCCGGCCCATCTGCTGGGGCAGCAGCGTCGCCAGATTGTCGTGCATGTCGAATCCGCCGAGGCTGACGAAGAACACCTGTCGCCGCGCGCCCAACGCCTGCGAGACGGAGATAAGCCGCGCCACCATCTTCAGCTGATCGGCCAGTTGATTGCCGGACGGGAACAGCTTGAACGAGGCGGCCGGCGCACCGGACAAGGCGGAGGATACCTGCGAATAGGTCTCCAGCGCGCGTTTGGAGATCTTGGCATGTTCGCTCGCCAGCAGGCCCGACGTGTTGCCGGTCATCAGCGTGCGCAGCGTCGCTGCGGCGGCGGACGATCCGTACATCGTCGTCGCGTTGTTGAGCAGCGGGATCGGCCCGCCGGTACCGATGCTGTACTGCATCGCCGATTGACCGGTCAGGTAGACGGCATTGCCGCTGGTGTTGATGCAGGTCAGCGTCGCGGCGCCATTGCCCGACTGGAACAGGTCGCCCATCCGGCCACCCCAGCCGCTGGTCGCGCCTTCGGGGTTGGATGCCTGGAAATAGCTCTGCTGGTCGTTGTGGCTGAACAGCTTGGGCGGCAGCTTGACGCTGTTGGCGAAATACTGGGCGCGCGTCGTCGGCTGGACGAGCGTGCCGACGTTGAGCACCGCCGCGGCCTTGCCCGCGGCGAACAGCTGCCCGAGGCCGCTCATATTGGCGCCGAGCGCATAGCGGCGACCGCCGTCGAGCGAAACCGTCGGGGACAATGCGCTCGCCGCCAGCGAGTCGCGGGTCAGCGCGATGTTCGATCGCGCCGCGAGATAGGCGGCGTAGCTCGCCTCGTCATAGGGGACGAGGGTGTTGGCGTAATCCATGCCACCGTGCAGGAAGACGCAGACCAGCGCCTTGTAATCGCTGGTGGTCGCCGCCGCCGCCTCGCCGATCGCGGCCAGGCTGGTGACGAACGGCGCGGCGACGCCGGCCATGCCCAGGGCGGCACCGCGGCGCAGGAAGGCGCGGCGCGATGCATCGTGTTCGAACGAGCTCATTTGACCACCATGAATTCGGGGGAAGCCAGCGTCAGCATCAGCGCGATGCCGACCCGATTGACCGCAGCGTTGGTGGCCGTCGCCGGTATGCTGTCGACGGCGTCACGGATCGCGGTCTGCGTCGCGGCGGTCAGTTGACCGGCGGCGAGCACGAGGTTGAGTTCGGTGACCAGCACGGCGCTGTCGCCCGCCAGCGACTGGAGCGCGGTATAGTCGGCCTTCGTGTCGCCGATGCCGTTGGCCACCAGCGTGTACATGAAATTGACGTAGGCGATGACCGACTGTTCGTTGGTGATCTGGAATTCCGGCGCGACGAGGCCCGCGGCGGCGATTGGCGTGCCCGCCGGCGAATAGCCGGGCCGGAAGAAGTTGAAGACCGTCGGACTGCGCCCCATCCCCTGTCCAAGCCGGGTCGAGGGATTGGAGGTGTCGCCGATCGCCCATGCGTTCGATGGCGACGTGACGTTGCACAGCCGCGCCCAGGCCGTCAGCCGCATGACGGGCTCCCGCAGCTTGCCCGCGCCGGGGCTGGCGAGCGCATCTTCCGACCGGGCTTCCGCATCCAGCAAAATCGCCCTGATCACCGCCTTCATGTCGCCACGCACGCCCGCGCCGTTGTCGGCGAAGACCGCGGCGACCCGGCCGACATAGGCGGGGCTGGGGTTGGAGGTGACGAGCCGCTGGATCAGCTGACGGCCGATGAACGGCGGAACGTTGGGATGCGCGAAGATGGTGTCCAGGGCGATCTTGATGCCCGTCATCCCGTCGCTACCGGCGATCATGACGCCGAGCACCTTGGAGGGACCCGCTTCATGGAAGGTATTGTTCATCACCATCGGCAGCTTGTGATATTCGGGGTTCGTCACATCGCTGATCGCGGGCACCAGTCCGGTGAACACGCGCGCAAGCTGCGTCACGTCGTCCTGCGAATAGGTGTCGATCGGCTGTCCGTTCGCCAGTTTCGGCGTACCGTCCATGTTGAGCTGATACGGCCCGAGCGCGAATAGCTGCATCAATTCGCGCGCATAATTCTCGTCGGGCTGGGCCCCGGTGCGGGGGTTCGCCTTGCGATTGTTCATGAACGTCAGGAACGAGCCCATCGCCGAGTTCGTCGTGATCGCGTTCAGGATATCGCGATAATTGCCGAACGCATTGTCGAGCAGCACGTCGATATAGGCCGCTGTCGCGAACTGCTTGAAATGCAGATTGGACACGCCGACCACGAGAAAGTCGAGCAGGGCCATGCCGACGCGCTGACGCAACTGGTCCGGCTCGACGATCAGCTGCCGCCAGACGGTCGCGTCGAACCCGGCATCGGTATAGATGTTGCCGGGGACGTTGTAGCCGTTGGCGATCAGCCAGTCATAATGGCTGATCGCCCGCTTCATCGCGAACTGGTCGTCGATCCATCCTTCGTATCGGCGGGCGATCACCGCATCGATCTGGGTCCGAGTCGCGCCCATCGTGGTCTGCGCCAGGAAGCGGCTGGCCTGCACGGCGGTGATCGTTGCGGGCACGACAACGACCGGCTCGGTTTCCGGCGTCGAGGGGGTTGTGCCGGTGCCGGTTCCGCCGCCGCCGTCTGTCCCGGTACCGCCACCGATGACCCCCCCGCCGATCACGCCGCCGCCGACGATGACACCGCCGCCGACCACGCCGCCGCCGGACGCGCCACCGGTCGGATCGGTGGCACCCGTGGTGCCACCCGTTGTTCCGCTGCCGCCGGTCGTGGTGCCGCCAGTCGTGCCGCCGCTCGTCGTTCCTCCAGTGGTACCGCTGCCGGTGCTTCCGCCAGTCGTACCGCCCGTTGTCGTCCCACCGGTCGTCGTACCGCCAGTCGTCGTACCACCTGTCGTCGGGGCGGTGCCGCCCGCCGCTGCGCCGCCACCACCACCGCAGGCGGCCAGCGACAGCGCGGCGGGCGCGGCGACGCCCAGCTTGGCGGACGTCGTGATCGAGCTCGCCGCGCCGATGTCGGCAGGCGCGCCGATAGGGTCCGACGCCGGCGGCGTCGGTGCAGCAATGTCCAGCATTTGGATCGTCCCGTGTGGTGCCAAGCGGACCCGAGTCCGGCCTTGGCGTCGCAGGGACGCTTTAACCCTAAGGGCCGTTAAATCCGGGTAAAGCGCGGGTAGGAATCCGCCGCTGTCCGGCTGACCACCTCACAATGAAAAACGCCCCGGAGTTTCCTCCGGGGCGTTTTCGCGTGCTCGTCGATAAGTGGGATCAGTGATCCTTGCCCGAGTCGATGACGGGCAGCGTCTCGAACTGGTGGAACGGCGGCGGGCTGGACAGCGTCCATTCCAGAGTCGTCGCACCCTCGCCCCAGGGATTGTCGGGAGCCTTCTTGCCCGCCAGCAGCGAGTAGACGAGGTTGACGAAGAAGATCGCCATGCCTGCGGCCATGATCATGTAGCCGACAGACGCGACCGTGTTCCAATGCGCGTAGGCGTCCGGATAATCCGGATAGCGGCGCGGCATGCCTTGCAGGCCCAGGAAGTGCATCGGGAAGAACATGACGTTCACGCCGACAAAGAACACCCAGAAATGCAGCTGGCCGAGCAGCTCGCTGTACATCCGGCCCGACATCTTCGGGAACCAGTAGTAGAAGCCGGCGAACAGCGAGAACACCGCACCCAGCGACAGCACGTAGTGGAAGTGGGCGACAACGTAGTAGGTGTCCTGCATGTAATCGTCGATGCCGCCGTTGGCGAGCACGACGCCGGTCACGCCGCCGACGGTGAACATGAAGATGAAGCCGATCGCCCAGACCATCGGTGTCGGGAAGCGCATCGAGCCGCCCCACATCGTCGCGATCCACGAGAAGATCTTGATGCCGGTCGGCACGGCGATCACCATCGTCGCGGCGGTGAAGTACATCTTGGTGTTCACCGACAGGCCGGTGGTGAACATGTGGTGCGCCCACACGACGAAGCCGACGACGCCGATCGCGACCATGGCATAGGCCATGCCGAGATAACCGAAGACGGGCTTGCGGCTGAACGTCGCAATGATCTGGCTGACGATGCCGAAGCCCGGCAGGATCATGATGTACACTTCGGGGTGGCCGAAGAACCAGAACAGATGCTGGTACAGCACCGGATCGCCGCCACCGGCGGGATCGAAGAAGGTGGTGCCGAAGTTACGGTCGGTCAGCAGCATCGTGATCGCCGCGGCGAGGACCGGGAGGGCCAGCAGCAGCAGGAACGCGGTGACCAGCATCGACCACACGAACAGCGGCATCTTGTGCAGGGTCATTCCCGGCGCGCGCATGTTGAAGATCGTGGTGATGAAGTTGATCGCGCCGAGGATCGACGACGCACCCGCGAGGTGGAGCGACAGGATCGCCATGTCCGTCGATGGTCCGGGCTCGCCATAGGTCGACAGCGGTGCGTACAGCGTCCAGCCATTGCCCGCGCCGCCGAAGAAGGGCGATGCCAGCAGCAGCGTGAAGGACGGGATCAGCAGCCAGAAGCTGATGTTGTTCATCCGCGGGAACGCCATGTCCGGCGCACCGATCATGATCGGCACAAACCAGTTGCCGAACCCGCCGACCATCGCCGGCATGACCATGAAGAATACCATGATCAGGCCGTGCGCGGTGATCAGCACGTTCCACAGGTGGAGCGACTGGTCGAGGCTCTGCGGCCCGCCGTGGAGCAACGATGCCCAGCTGCCGAGATACTGGATGCCGGGGTGCGCCAGCTCGGCGCGCATCAGGCCGGAGATCGACCCGCCGATGATTCCCGCGACGATCGCGAAGATCAGGTACAGCGTGCCGATGTCCTTGTGGTTGGTGGACATGAACCACCGGGCGAAGAAGCCCGGCTTGTGGTCGGCATCGTGATGATGCTCGTGCGCGTCATGAGCGACGAACCCCGAACCAAGGGGGCCGGACGGGTGGAGGGCGGTGTCTGTCATCTTACTGTCCAGCGTTGCCGGTGGCGGGGTTGTTGGTCGCGCCCTGCGGCGCGGTCGGGGCCGCGACGGTGGCGTTTTCGGTTGGGCCGGTCGCCGCGTCGGTCGCGTCGGTCGCGGCCTTCTCGGCAGCGGAGCCGACGGCGCCCGGTTGCGGGATCACGGCCGAGGACGGAGCCTTGCTGCCGGGCATCGTGCCGCCCTTGGCGCGAACCCAAGCGGCGAACTGCGCCGGCGGAACCGCTTCGACGGCGATCGGCATGTACGCGTGACGGGCGCCGCACAGTTCGGAGCACTGGCCGAAATACAGGCCCGGACGATCGATCGTGAAGCTCGTCTCGTTCAGGCGGCCCGGAATCGCGTCGAGCTTGATCCAGAAGGCGGGCACGGCCCAGCTGTGGATCACGTCGTTCGCGGTGGTGATCAAGCGGATCGGCACGCCGACCGGCAGGACGATGCGGTTGTCGGCGGCGAGCAGGCGGGGGCCGTCCGCGTCGGTGCGGAAGCGCTGGCCGGCCGAAACCTCGTTCTTTTCCTTCAGCAGGTTGGCGGTGACTTCGAAGCCGCCATTGTCCGGATACTGATAGGTCCAGTACCACTGGTTGCCGATCGCCTTCAGCGTCACCGCGCCCGCGGGGGCCGGCTTGAACTGCGCCTGGAGCAGGCCGATCGAGGGCAGCGCGATCAGCACCAGGATCGCGACCGGCAGCAGCGTCCAGATGATCTCGATCGCAGTGTTGTGCGAGGTCTTGGAGGGGATCGGGTTCCGGCTGGCGCGATAGCGGATCATCACCCAGATCAGCAGCGCGAGAACGAACAGCGAGATGATCGTGATAACGGGGAACAGGATGATGTTGTGCATCCAGTGCGCGAATTCACCATTGCGCGTTACCTGCGGCTGAAGACCGAACAGGCCGTTCGTCGGCTGGCCGATCCCCGCCTGCGGCAGCGCGCCAGGAGCGCCGTCGACCGCCAGCAGCGGGCTTTCCGGAGCGGCCGGCGGCGTCGCGGCGGCGGTCGTCGGCGCGGTGTTCGAGACACCGGCCGGTGCGGCGGCACCCTGCGGTGCCGGTGCCGGAGCGTTCGCCACGTTCGGCGTCGGGGCCGCGTGCGCGGCGACGGTGCCGAGGCTCGCCCCAAGGCCGGCCAGGGCGAGCCCCGCCGCCATCGCGATCTGCTTGAACCCCAAGATACCCATCGTCTGTCGTTACCCCGTTGGTCGATGACCCGCCGCGGCGGGTGTCACGTTCTGGACCGTCCCGGATTCCCGGAAAGCGGCGGAATCCGGGCACAAGAGGCCCGTTTGGGCATGGCCTATACGCCGGGGGTCGGTCCGCCTCAAGCGGCACGGCGTGTAATTTACCCGCCGACGGTGCGCGGCAGTGCTTTACATTGCCTATCGCCGGGGCGCGGCCTATCTCCGCCGGACGATCCGCAGCCCGAAAACCAGCCCGAAAAGAGCCGCCATGACCGACGACGATGTCCTCGCCGAATTCCGCGCGGCCGACGCGCTGCTGGAAGGGCATTTCATCCTGTCTTCGGGGCTGCGCAGTTCACGCTACCTGCAATGCGCGCGCGTGCTGATGGACCCCCGCCGCGGTGCACGGCTGGCGGAGACGCTCGTGGCGCGCATTCCCGATGCGGTGCGGTCGCAGATCGCGGCGGTGGTTTCGCCGGCGATGGGCGGCGTGATCGTCGGGCACGAAGTGGGGCGCGCGCTGGGCGTCGAGGCCATGTTCCTGGAGCGGCCGGAGGGAACCTTCGGCCTGCGCCGCGGCTTCCGGCTCGATCTCGGCCAGAAGGTGTTGATGGTGGAGGACGTGGTGACGACCGGCCTCAGTTCGCGCGAGGCTATCGCGGCGATCGCGGCGGCGGGCGGCGAGGCGATCGCCGCCGCGGCGCTGGTCGACCGGTCGAGCGGCAGCGCCGATCTCGGCGTCCCCTTCTACTCGCTGATCCGGCTGGAGGTGCCGACCTATTCCCCCGATGCGCTGCCGCCCGAACTGGCCGCGATCCCCGCGATCAAGCCCGGCAGCCGGGCGGCAGCATGAGGGCGCTGCTGGCCCTCGCGGCGTTGGCGCTGGCAGGTCCTGCCGCAGCGCAAGGCGAACAACAGGCGCAGGCACTGGCGCGCGCCGATGCGGCATCGCGAACGCGAGTCGAGTCGGCGTTGCAGGATGCCGGGTTCGCGGGTGTCTATTCTGTCTATCAGGGGCCGCGCCGGATCGCGGGCGGCGGCATCGGACAGCCGGTGAAGGACCAGCCGGGCGCCTTCACCTACGAATCGGTGTGGCCATGGGCGTCGGTGACGAAGCAGGTCGTGGCGACGCTGGCGATGCAGGAAGTCGACGCGGGGCGGCTGGCGCTAGACGTCTCCGCGAGTCGCTATCTGCCGTCGCTGGGGGCGAATGCACCGACGCTGCGGCAACTGCTTCAGCATCGCGCCGGGCTGCGCAACCCCGACGACAGCGCGAGAAACGCGGGCGGCGAGCCGTCCTTCTACACGAACGGCGAAACCGGCCTCGGCTGGTGCCTGAAGGGGCGGACGGTGCCGGGCGGCCAGTGGCGCTACAACAACTGCGATTACATCGTCGTCGGTGCGCTGCTGGAGCGGACCACGCGGCTGGCGCTGCCGGACCTGTTCCAGCAGCGGATCGCCGGGCCGTTGGGGCTGGCGACGCATTTCGTGACACCCGAGCCCGCGACGGTGGACGAGCGCTGGACCGGCGGACCCGATGCGACCGAGCGCGCGACGCTGTTGCGATATGGCGCGGCAGGCGGGCTGGTCGGCACCGCGGCGGACATGGCCGGGTTCGATCGCGCGCTGCTGTCGGGCGAATTGCTGAGCCAACCGGCGCTCGACGCGATGTGGGCGGGTGCCGCCAAGCTGGGTTACATGGCGCTGGGCCAATGGGTGTTCACCGCGCCGCTGAAGGGCTGTGCCGCGCCCGTGCGGATCGTCGAACGGCGGGGCGGGATCGGCCGGTTCCAGGTGCGGAACGTCGTGCTGCCGGACAAGGGCATCGTCATCGCGCTGATGACCAATCGCGGCGATTACGATTTCGGCGAGATCTGGCAAGGCAAGGGGCCAAGCTATTCGATCCTGTCCGCGGCGGCCTGCGCATGACCGGGTTCCTGCGTCTCGGCGTCAACATCGACCATGTCGCGACGGTGCGGAACGCGCGCGGGGCGGGTTATCCCGACCCGGTGCGTGCGGCGTTGCTGGCGGCGGAGGCCGGGGCGGACGGCATCACGGCGCACCTGCGCGAGGATCGTCGCCACATCACCGACGACGACATCGCACGGCTGGCGTCCGAGCTGACGATACCGCTGAATCTGGAGATGGCGGCGACCGACGAGATGCTGGCCATCGCGCTTCGTCACAAGCCACACGCGGCCTGCATCGTCCCCGAAAAGCGCGAGGAGGTGACGACCGAGGGCGGACTGGACGCGGCCGGCCAGTTCGCGCGGCTGGAACCGCTGGTCGGGCAGCTTCGGGATGCCGGCGTCCGCGTGTCGCTGTTCATCGAACCCGACGCGCGGCAGATCGATGCGGCGATCCGGCTCGGCGCGCCGGTCGTGGAGCTGCACACCGGCCGCTATGCCGAACTGGACGGAGAGGCACGGACGGAGGAACTGCGGCGCCTGTCCGATGCGGCGGCGCTGGCGGCGAAGAACGGGATCGAGGTCCATGCCGGCCACGGACTGACATTCGACAATGTCGGTCCTATCGCGGCGATCCCGCAGCTGCGGGAGCTGAACATCGGCCATTTCCTGATCGGCGAGGCGCTGTTCGTGGGGCTAGACGATGCGGTGCGGCGGATGCGCGACGCGATGGACGTGGCGCGTGGATAAGCACTGGCCTGCGCGCGCCCGGATCGCCCGATGATCCTCGGTCTCGGCTCCGACCTCTGCAATATCGAGCGTATCGCCCTTTCGATCGAGCGGTTCGGGGAACGGTTCGAGGCGCGGGTGTTCACCGACGCGGAGCGGGCGAAGGCGGCGCGGCGGCCGTTCACCAAAGCGGGTACGCTGGCGAAACGGTTCGCGGCCAAGGAGGCGTTCTCCAAGGCGGTCGGCACCGGTTTCAAACGCGGCGTGTTCATGAAGGACATCGGCGTCGTCAACGCCCCCTCCGGCGCGCCGACGCTGGCGCTGTCGGGCGGCGCGCAGGCGGCACTTGACGCGCTGGTCCCGCATGGCATGGCCGCGCGAGTGCATCTGACCCTGACCGACGACCACCCCTGGGCACAGGCTTTCGTGGTGATCGAGGCGATCCCCCAACCGGACGCGAGCGAATGAAGGAAGCGACGTTGAATGAGGCTCCGGTCGTCAAGGACGAGGGCGACGCCAAGTCCCCGCCCGCCAAGAAGGTCGGCACCGACTGGTGGAGCGAGATCAAGGGCATCTTCTGGCTGATCGTGATCGTGCTGGGATTCCACAGCTTCGTCGCCAAGCCCTTCTACATCCCCTCCGAATCTATGTTGCCGGGATTGCAGGTCGGCGACCGGCTGGTCGTATCAAAGTTCGCCTATGGCTGGTCGTTCGTGTCGCCGACGATTCCGAACCCCGTCGCGATCTTCAAGGGGCTGGTGCTGCGGGAGCCCGTGGACAGCTGGAGCGCGCAACTGCCGTTCATTAAGGGGCGGCTGCTGGGATCGCTGCCGACGCGCGGCGACGTGGTCATCGTGACGCCGCCGGGCACACGCAACGATTACATCAAGCGCGTCATCGGCCTGCCCGGCGACACGCTGGAAGTGCGCGAGGGCACCGTGATCCTGAACGGCACGCCGGTGAAGCGCGGCACGGTGCACGACACGCTGATCCCGGTCGACACCAACAGCCCGTGCCGCGAGTCGGATTACCCCGGCGCACGCGAAACGCTGCCGGACGGCAGCGCGGTCTGTCGCCTGCCGACGATCACCGAAACGCTGCCGAATGGTCGCCATTACGAGACGATCGAGCTCGGCTACAGCCCGGGTGACAATTACGGACCGATCAAGATCCCGCAGGGTCGCGTGTTCCTGATGGGCGACAACCGCGACCGATCGGCGGACAGCCGCTTCCCGCTCGCCGATCTCGGACTGGGCGGGCCGGTCCCGTACGAGAATCTGGGCGGGCGTGCGGAGTTCGTCACGTTCAGCCTGGACGGTGATGCGACGTTCAACCCCCTGACCTGGCCGGGGTCGCTGCGCGGCAACCGCGCCGGCACCTCGCTGCACCCCGCCACCGGCGCGATTGTCGCCAACTGATGGCCGACCACCCGGACCCCAAGCCGACGAAGGTCCGGGATGCCGCGCCGCTGGAACTGCGCGACACGTTCATCCGCACGGAGCTGAAACGCGCCGGTGTCTGGCTGGGGCTGATTTGCGCGATCGCGGTGACGGTGCTGCTGATCCAGCCGCTGCTCATCATTTTCGCCGGTCTGGTCGTCGCCGCGCTGTTCGACGGCGGCGTGCGGCTGCTGGGGAAGGTGCTGCCGATCGGGCGTGGGTGGCGGTTGCTGATCGTCGTCGTGCTCGTCGTCGCGTTCCTGCTCGGCACCTTCTACCTGACCGGGGTGCAGGTGACGGCGCAGGTCACGCAACTGCGATCGACATTGGAGGTGCAGGCGAACCGCGTGTCCGGCTGGTTGAGCGGGCAGGGCCTGATGCCCGGTGCGTCCGACGTCAACGGCATCGCGAAGCAGGCGCTGGGGTCGGTCGGGCGGATTACGTCGTGGGTCGGCACCGCGATCGGCGCGCTGACGACGATGTTCATGATCCTCGTCATCGGCCTGTTCGTGGCGATGGACCCGGGCGTCTACCAGCGCGGGCTGGAGTGGATGGTGCCGCGCGACAACCGCGCCGAGTTCTCGGTCGTGCTCCAGCGGATGGGTCGGACGCTGCGCCGGCTGTTGTTCGGGCGTATCCTGGGCATGATTGCGGAGGGCGTGCTGACGTGGTTCGCGCTGATGCTGGGTGGCGTGCCGATGGCGATGATCCTCGGCATCCTGACCGGGCTGCTCGCCTTCATCCCCAATATCGGCGCGTTCATCAGCGGCGCGCTGATGATCGCGGTCGGCTTTTCGGCCGGCAGCGATATCGGCTTCTGGGCGGTCGGCACGTACCTGATCGTGCAGACGTTCGACGGATATGTGCTGCTGCCGATCGTCGCGAAGAAGACGGTGGACCTGCCGCCCGCGCTGACCCTGGGGATGCAGATCATGGCGAGCGCTCTGTTCGGCATCCTCGGGCTGGCGCTGGCTGACCCGTTCACGGCGATGATGAAGTCGGCGCTGGAGCGCAGCGCCGAGCGCGAGGAGGAACGCGACGGTGACGGGGATCATGCGGCCGGCGCCACCGCCGCCTGACCGCCACCGCGGCCGGCTTATCCGGCGCGGGTCGCGGTCAGGATATAGTCGAGCTGCACCGAGTCGCTCAGCACGAAGCCGCGCGTCGGCGACAGGGCGATGCCGCGCACGTCGCTCACGATCAGGCCTTCGCTGGCGAGCAAGATCGTCAGCTCGTCGGGCATCAGGAACTTGTCCCAATCATGCGTCCCGCGCGGTATCATGCCGGTCCGTTCGGCGATGCCGACCAGCGTCAGGCGCGACAGCGGCGTGCGGTTCGGCGTCGACAGGATCATCAGTCCGCCGGGTGCCAGCGCCCCCGCCAGCCCGCGCACGAACTCCGCCGGGGACGCGACGTGCTCGATCACCTCCAGCGACACGACGAGGTCGAATCGCTCGCCTGCCAGCCGCTCGACGCTGCCCGCGCGATAGTCGATGCTTAGCCCGGTCAGCGCGGCATGCGCCTGCGCCGCCGCGATATTCTCCGGCGCGGCGTCCAGCCCCGTCACTGCCGCACCCAGCCGGGCGAGCGGTTCGGACAGCAGCCCCGCCCCACACCCGACGTCGAGCGCGGTCTTGCCGGCGAGCGGCGAGAAGCTGGTGTCGTCGCCGTCCCAGTGGCGGTCGATCGCGCCGCGAATATAGCCCAGCCGGACCGGGTTCAGCCGGTGGAGCATCGCCGACGACCCCTTCGGGTCCCACCAGTCCGCCGCCATTTTGCCGAAATGCGCGGCTTCCGACGCGACGATCGTGCTGCTTGCTTCACTCATGCCCTGTTCCTATCAGGGCCGCCGCTTTCCCACAAAGGAGTTTGCCCCCGCCGATGGCGCGCATCGTGATGAAGTTCGGCGGCACGTCGATGGCGGGAAGCGAGCGCATCCGCAGCGTCGCCGCGCGCGTGAAGCGGGAGGTCGCCGCCGGCAACCAGGTCGCCGTAGTCGTGTCCGCGATGGCGGGCGAGACGGACCGGCTGGTCGGTTTCTGCCGGGAGGCGTCGCCGCTCTACGATCCGCGCGAGTACGACGTGGTCGTGTCGGCGGGGGAGCAGATCACCAGCGGCTTGCTGGCGATCGCGTTGCAGGCGATCGGCGTGCCGGCGCGGTCGTGGCTGGGCTGGCAATTGCCGATCCATACGTCCGACGCGCATGCCCGTGCGCGGATCGGGACGATCGATACGGAGGCGCTCGACGCCAGCCTGGCCGCGGGAGAGGTCGCGGTGATCCCCGGTTTCCAGGGTGTTGCCGACAGCGGCCGGGTGACGACGCTGGGCCGGGGCGGCTCCGACACGTCGGCGGTCGCGGTGGCGGCGGCGATGAAGGCGGAGCGGTGCGACATCTACACCGATGTCGACGGCGTCTACACCACCGACCCGCGCATCGTGCCGCGTGCGCGCAAGCTGGCGCGCGTGACCTATGAGGAGATGCTGGAACTCGCCAGCGTCGGCGCGAAGGTGCTCCAGACCCGATCGGTCGGGCTGGCGATGAAGGAAAACGTCCGCGTCCAGGTGCTGTCGTCGTTCACCGGCGACGATGCTCCGATGGCGGACACGCTGCCCGGCACGATGATCGTGGGGGAAGAGGAGATCGACGACGTGGAACGCCAGCTCATCACCGGCATCGCGCACGACAAGAACGAGGCGAAGATCACGCTGGCCAGCGTGCCCGACCGCCCCGGCTCGGTCGCGGCGATCTTCGCACCGCTGGCGGAGGCGGGCATCAACGTCGACATGATCGTCCAGAATGTCGCGCATTCGACCGGATCGACCGACGTGACGTTCACGGTGCCGGCCGCCGATCTGGCGCGCAGCCTCGACGTGCTGGGACAGGCGAAGCCCGCGATCGGGTACGACAAGCTGGTCCACGACACGCGAGTCGCGAAGATCAGCGTCGTCGGCGTCGGCATGAAGAGCCACGCGGGCGTCGCGGCGACGATGTTCACCACTCTGGGTGAGCGCGGGATCAACATCCAGGCGATCACCACGTCGGAGATCAAGGTCAGCGTGTTGATCGAAGAGGATTATACCGAACTCGCGGTGCGCGTGCTGCACACCGCCTACGGCCTCGATGCGGAGGTCGCGGGCTAGTCCGAACCGCGGAAGGTTAGGCTAAGGTTAGTCCAACGCGCCGTATCGCGGGATGTCGCGGGCGGGCGATCGTTGGTGGGTGCGGCGATGTCAAAGAGCGATTGCGCTTGGTTGTACAGGGTCGTCGCCGTGTAGGACAGCGAGGGGCACGGCTGCCGCGTTGACGGGGCCGCGCGGTGACCGCTGACGCCCACACCCGGACGCGCGGGCTGGCGATCCGGGTTTCCGATCACGGCCATTCGTGGCGCGCGAACTTCCCCGTTTCCACGTCTGCGACAGGCCGGCTTGGGAAAGGGCAAATGGGAACAGATTTCGGGAAAGGGAATGCGTCGGACCGCACCCGGCGCGATCACCTGGGCGACTGTCCCGCTATGGGTTCCTTTTGGGGAAAGGGCATGGCCGACATAAAGAGGTCGGTTAAGGCTGGGGGTGAAATGACACTGTAAGCCACCGCTCTGCTGTCCCGATTGAACCCTTGTGAACTTTGGTGCCGGAAAGCCTTGATTTGCATGGCCTCGTTGCCGGCCCAAACAGGCTTCAGTTCATCTGGTACAGCTCGCATGTGGCAGATTTGCGCCAGGAGCAGTCATTTCTACTTAGGCTCCAGCGATCTGCCTCGGGCGCCTCAACGTGCGCCTGCCCGCGGGGTTCGTCGAGTTTCGCTCGGCTGGACGAGCCTCACTGCAGGCGCGATCGCAGGAGGCGCTCGACGGCCTCGTTCACGGTCGTGAACTCCTCGAAGACGTCGCTCGACACCTTGTCGCGCAGCACAGGACGCCGCCCGTCGAGATCGACGGTGAGCAAGTCCATGTCGCTCTCACCCAGCACGAGATAGGCCTCATGGCCCGGCCCCTCGCGCCACAAGGTGTTCGCCTCCGCGATACCCTGCCAGAAGCCGCCGGCCCCCGGCGACGCCTGGGTATGGCCGGCGCCGTAGAGCACGACCCCGTTGAAGTCGACGCCGTTCACCACGGAGAGGAGCCGTGCATAGTCGGTCGGCAACTCCGCCCTGAAGCGGTCGCGCAGCACCGTCCGCTCGGCGCTGATCTGATCCTCGCTGGCTGATGCCTGCACCTTCTCTCCGGCGCCGCGCTGCTCCGCGACGACCTTTGCGATCACGTCGCTCATGGCGTCCTCGACGGTCATCATGTTCTCCATATCAGGAGGGAGAGGCTCAGAGAGCAGGTGGATACACCGAACCGCGCGGAATCGGGAAGTTGACCTGCCGGCTTTCGCCAACCGCGAGGTCCCCTACCAGGCGGCGCTGCTCATTGGTGATGGCCAAATGGGACGGGTCGTTCTTGATCAGGACGAGGTTGTCGAAGGTGTTCGTCCCGCCATCGTCGAGCGGCAGCTTGTGGTGAACCTGCTAGCCGGCCGGGATCTGCCCGGAGCCCAGCCTCTGAATGGCGGCATCGTCTAGCCCCGCGCGCCTCAGGTCGGCGATTCGGGCCGGATCGCTGGTCAGATGGCGGGCGAAGTCCTCGCGCACGGGGTTAAATTCGCGGCGCAGGGTGGCGAGCTCCGCCCGGTCACGCTTGACGTAGTTCACGGGCACAGCGTCGACGCCGCGGAGCGTGACGCTCTCACCGCGCAGGATCGCCGTGTGGCCTGCCTCGTCCGCGTTGCGGGCACCGGCGCCGAAGAACTCGTCCAGCTGCACCTTCATGCTCTCGATCGACTCGCGCGCGCTTGCCGGCATCGCGTCGAGCGCCCCCTGCGGTATGCGGTTCACGAGGTCGCGGATCTCGCGCAGGGCAGGTTCCAGGGTCGGGCGGAGCGCGGGGTTGTCCACGACTGCGCGCGTCGCGTCGCTGACTGTCTCCGCCCATTTGCCGATCTTTCCGACCTTCGCGAGGTCGCCGATGCCGGCGGCGATGCCCAGCAGCGAGATCCCCCCGTTCACGAGGTGCCCACCTGCCTCCGAGAAGTTGCCGTCGAGCAACGAGCCGACCATTCGACCGCCGGAGATAGCCGCGTTGGTGCCGTCGGCGATGCCGCTGGGATCGACGATGCCGCCGAGGTCGAGCGCCATCTGCGTGAGGTCGAGCCCCAGCCTTACCGGATCGGTGGCGGCAGCCGCCGGGGCCGAAGCTGATGTACGTGTTCCGGCCGCGTCCGGAGCGGCCCGCCCGGCGATGCTCGTCCGTATCCCCTCCTCGATGGCGCGGGTGTCGTCCGTCGCAACGTTCCCGTCTCCGAACAGGCTGTCGAGGCGGTCATACTCGGCGCGACCGGCGCTGCCGGCCGGCAGGGCGCGATAGTCGGCAACGCTGGGCGCGCCGGCCCCGATCGTGATCGTGGTGCCGCCCGGGCCCTCGACGCCGTATGCGGCGCGGGCAATCTCGCCGCGCTGCACCGGCGTGAGCTGCCGCTCCACGGCTTCCGCCACCTGGGCGCCGCGGACGGGATCTCGCATGCTGATGGCGTCGAGTTCGCGCCGCAGGCCGGGAGCGTCGATGCCCCCGCCCGTCCTGTGCTCGCCGACCATCTCGCGCGCCACCGTCTGCGGGTGGGTGGGATCGGATCCTCTGCTCGGCGACTGAACTGACGGAGTGCCGGTCTGGATCTGGGTAGTCACGCCGCACCTCTGACTCGCTGCTGCGCATGGAGATAACGTCGGTGCCGTTCCGATGCGCTAGTCGCTCCGATTAGGTGCGTAGTCGATCTGGGTAGATCGCCCCGAGGCGGATACCAGCCAGCCCTCGGCGAGGTTGCTGGATCCGGAAGGCTAGTCACCATCGCCTGAGCCTGAGCCACCGCCATGCGCGCCACATCCGGAGACTTGCAGGAAGCCACTCACAGACCGCTGACGACGGACCTACAACTGTGTGGGTTTGCTTTTTCTCGCGGGAGATCAAACCGAGCTTCGGGACAGATCGGGTGTTCTACGTCAAACCGATCGTTCCCAATATTCGATCCCTTCTGGGAAAGACGGCCGCTGCCGAATGTCGGCTATCGCTACCCGCCTTGCTGTCATGTCCGCTCGCCCGCGTCCCACCTCTTGATGGCGTCATTCGCCCGCGCGCGCTCGGGCGTCATGACGAGGCTGCGCAGCTTGTAAGGTGACTTGCTGCCACGGATGCCTGGCGCACTGTGGTGGATGCTGGACGCGAGACTATCGAGATAGGAGCGGCCCTTCTTCTTGAACAAGAGAATTTCTTCCTCGTTCAACGCGAGCAGAACATTGTAATCGACCGCGCTGTGGCTGCACCTCGCGTCGAGGAAGAGTTGTCCATTCTCTTCCAGCAGGGTCCAGCGGTAGTGTTCGTCGTCCAGGACGATCATGACGGTCTCCGATCGATGTGCGTTTCGGCAGCGTAAGGCCGACGTGACCTGATCGCCACCCGCCGAGTTCCCGTCGTCCGGATCGACCATCGATGTCGCGGGGATCGAAGCACGCGACCAGCACTACCGGAAACGGCCCCTTCAATCCGGCCGCAGGGCGTTCTAGGGAAGCGGGATGAACGATCTGACCGCTGCCTCGCCCCGTCTCGACCGCCTGATGCAGCGCGGTGCCGATTTTCTGGGCAGCGAGGTCGCCATTCTGGGTGGCGCGATGTCGTGGGTCAGCGAGCGCAACCTCGTCGCCGCGATCTCCAATGCTGGCGGGTTCGGGGTGATCGCGTGCGGCGCGATGACGGTCGACCTGCTCGACCGGGAGATCACCGCAACCAGGGCGCTGACCGACAAGCCGTTCGGCGTGAACCTGATTACGATGCACCCCGACCTGATGGCGCTGATCGAGGTCTGCGGCCGGCACGGGGTCGGCCATGTCGTGCTGGCGGGCGGATTGCCGCCCAAGGGTTCGCTGGAGGCGATCAAGGCGACGGGGGCGAAGGTCATCTGCTTCGCGCCGGCGCTGAGTCTGGCGAAGAAGCTGATCCGATCGGGCGTCGATGCGCTGGTGATCGAGGGGATGGAGGCGGGCGGCCATATCGGGCCGGTGTCGACCAGCGTGCTGGCGCAGGAGATGCTGCCGGAGATCGCCGCCGAACTGCCGGTGTTCGTCGCGGGCGGGATCGGCCGGGGCGAGGCGATTGCCGGCTATCTGGAGATGGGCGCGGCGGGCGTGCAGCTGGGCACCAAATTCGTCTGTGCGACCGAATCGATCGCGCATCCGAATTTCAAGAAGGCGTTCCTGCGCGCGTCGGCGCGCGATGCGGTGGCGTCGGTGCAGCTCGACCCGCGCCTGCCGGTGATCCCGGTGCGCGCGCTGAAGAATGCGGGCGGAGAACTGTTCACCGCGAAGCAGCGAGAGGTCGCGCTGTCGCTGGACGAGGGCGGCGTCGCGATGGCGGAGGCGCAGTTGCAGATCGAGCATTACTGGGCGGGCGCGCTGCGCCGCGCGGTGATCGACGGCGATGTCGAGCATGGCTCGGTCATGGCGGGCCAGTCGGTCGGCATGGTCAAGCGCGAGGAGCCGACCGCGGCGATCATCGCGGAACTGATGGACGAGGCGGCGGCGGCGCTGGAGCGGCGGGCTGGGTGAGGGGGGCGTCGCCCCGGCGGAAGATGAGTCTTATACCACGGGGATAAGCCTTACGATCGCGAAAGACCCAAGCTTTTGCTGGGGGTGACGAACTCGGCGCGAATGGCGGTGGCGCTGGCCGCGGACGGTGCCGCATTGCTCCCTCCTGTTCGCGGGATCATTGCGAAATAGCTCCGCAGCCTCTCATTAAGGCACCACCCCGGCGAAGGCCGGGGTCCAGTTGGGGTGACGTTGTCAGTCAGTTACCGCCGACGTCCCCACTGGACCCCGGCCTTCGCCGGGGTGGTAGAAGACGCTTTTGGTCGGGTCGCCACCCTCACCTGATCGGCGAACCGATCGACCAGCGATGGCCGAAAGGGTCGGTGACCTGACCGTAGCGGTCGCCCCAGAACTGGTCGGCGACCGGCATCGTCACGGTCGCGCCCGCCTTCGCCGCGCGGTCGGTCCAGCGGTCGGCGTCGTCGACCTGGAGGTGGAGCGTGACGCCCTGAGGCTCGGGTTCCGCGGCGCCGCGCCATTCGGGGAACTCGTCCGACAGCATCACGAAGCCGCCGTTGATCCTCAGCCCCGCCTGCATCAGGCGCTGCCCGTCCTCCGCGACATTGCGCTCCACGACCTCGCCGCCGAACGCGCGGGTGTAGAAGTCCAGCGCCTCCTGACCGCGGCGGCCGCGGATGGTGAGGAAGGGGGTGACGCCAGCGGTGGGACGGTCGGCCATATGTTCGCTCTCCTGTGCTTTCCGGCGGTTCTACCGCCGCTTGGACGAGGCGAACAGGGTTCCGTCCGACGAACCGTTGGGTTAACGGGGCGCGCATGACCGGCGTGGACCAGCCGACGGAGGGGCGTTTCGCGGGCGTGGAGCATCGCCTGCCCCTGCGCGTGTATTTCGAGGATACCGATCTGTCGGGCGTCGTCTACCACGCCAATTATTTGCGCTATATGGAGCGGGCGCGGTCGGACATGCTGCGGCTGGCCGGGATCGACCAGCGCGCGACGTTCGAGGGTGGCGGCGGGGCCTATGCGATCGCCGACCTGCATATCCGCTACCGCGCACCCGCACGGCTGGACGATGCGCTGATCGTCGCCAGCCGGGTGACCGCGACGACGCCTGCGCGCGTCGTCATTCATCAAACGGTCAGGCGCGAGCAGGAAGTGCTGGCAGAAGCGGTGGTGACGGCGGCATTGGTCGCCGGCAACGGCCGTCCGCTACGCCAGCCGGCCGCGTGGACCGATATCTTTCGCCGACTGATCGAGGGGCAAGAATGAATCCCGTCTTCAACATGGACGCCGCGACGATGTCGCCCGTCGCGCTGTTCCTCCAGGCGGACTGGGTGGTGAAGTTCGTCATGGGCGGGCTGCTCGCGGCGAGCATCTGGACCTGGGCGATCATCATCGGCTTTTCCGTGCGGCTGAAGCGGACGCGCAAGGACATGACGAAGTTCGAGCGCGATTTCTGGAAGGCGGACGATATCGACGCGTTCCACAAGGCGGAGGCGGAGCGCGACCTGCCGTCCGCGCGCGTATTCGCGGCGGGCGTGCGCGAGTGGCGGCATTCGACGGCGGGCGGCCAGATCGACAAGGGCGGCACGCGCGAGCGGCTGGCGACGGCGATGGGCGCGGCGGCGGCGTCGGAGATCGACCGGCTGTCGGACCGGCTGAACATCCTGGCGACGGTCGGCTCGGTCGCGCCGTTCGTCGGGCTGTTCGGCACCGTGTGGGGCATCATGCGCTCGTTCACCGGTATCGCGTCGGCGCAGAATTCGTCGCTGGCCGTCGTTGCGCCGGGCATTGCGGAGGCGCTGTTCGCGACGGCGATCGGCCTGTTCGCGGCGATCCCGGCGGTGATCGCCTACAACCGCTTTAGCCACGGCGTGAACCGGATCGAGGCGGCGCTGAACCGCTTCGCCGACGGGTTCCACACGACGCTGTCGCGGCAGCTCGACGGCAGCCGTTGAGCGGGGGGCGCTGACATGGCGATGAACCTGCCGTCCGGTCGCAAGGGCCGGCGCGCGCCGATGGCGGAGATCAACGTCACGCCGCTGGTCGACGTGATGCTGGTGCTGCTGATCATCTTCATGGTCACCGCGCCGCTGCTGACCGCGGGCGTGCCGGTGAACCTGCCCGATGCGCGCGCCAAGGCGCTCGATCAGGATCAGGAGCCGGTGCAGATCTCGCTCGACGAGGCGGGCAAGCTGTACGTCGGCGAGACCGAACTGACCGAGGCGGCGCTGCCGGCGCGGCTGGAGGCGATCGCCGCATCGTCGCCGGTGGGTCCGGGCGGGGGCAAGGAGCCGCCGCAAGTGTATCTGCGCGCCGACAAGGGGCTGGATTACGGGCGCGTGATGCGGGTGATGGGCGAGTTGAACCGCGCCGGGCTGAACCGCGTGTCGCTGGTCACCGTCGAAGGTGGCGCGCGCTGATGGAGCGGAGCGAGAAGATCGGGCTGGGCGTCGCGCTCGGGGGGCACGCCGTGCTCTTCGGGTTGCTCTCGGTCGGGTTCCTCGCGACCCCCAATCCCGAGACGCTGAAGCAGCAGCCGATCACCGTGTCGCTGGTCGAGGAGGTCGGCAAGGAGGCGGTGTCCCCGACCCCGAACGTCGAGCCGGCGCAGTCGGTCGCTCCCGAGGAAGGCCCGCCCGAAGACGCCGCGCCGCCGGAGCCGGTGGAGGCTCCACCCGCGCCGAAGCCCGATCCTGCGCCGCCAGCGCCCGCACCGAAGCCGGCCCCGCCCAAGCCCGCACCGGAACCGGTCGCGAAGCCGAAACCCGCGCCCGCTCCGAAGCCGGCGCCGGCCCCCAAGCCGCAACCGAAGAAGCCGACGCCCGCCCCGGAAAAGGCCGCGCCCGCGAAGCCGACGCCGGCCAAGCCGTCCGCGCCTGCCGCCAAACCTGCGCCCGCGAAGACCGCGACCAGGGCGGCGGCGAGTGCGGCGAAGCCGACGACCGTGGCGCGCGGGAGCGGCAATTCACCGACCGCGACCGCCGCGAAGCCGCGCGGGTCGCGGCTGGGCGACGATTTCCTGAAGGGGCTGTCCGATCGTCCCTCGACCAGCAAGGCCGAGGCCGCGCCCGCCGCCAAGATGGGCGCGCAGGCGGCGGCGGATATCGGTTCGGCGATCCAGCGGCAGGTGCAGCCCTGCGCCAACCGTCAGGTCAATCCCGGCCCCGGCGCATCGCGCATCCGCGTCACGATCAACCTGAAGCTGAATCGCGACGGCAGCCTCGCGGCGCGGCCCCGCGTCGTCGGGCACAGCGGCGTCGACGACGAGAACACCCGCTATGTCGACCGCGTCGACGATCTTGCGATCGCCAGCTTCGTCGGATGTGCGCCGCTGCGCGGGTTGCCTGCGGACCTGTATGACGTCCAGAATGGCTGGAGCAATTTCACGCTCCGCTACAAATTGCCCGGATGAGGATGATGATGCGCCGTTTCCTGACCCTGCTCGCCCTCTCCACCGCTGCGCCCGTGATGGCGCAGGAGGCTCCGCCCGCTCCCTCTGCTGCTCCCGCCGCGCAGCAGCAGGACGGCGGGGGACTGGTCGTGGATGTCGAGGGCGGCATCTCCGCGCCGATGCCGATCGCGATCCCGGTGATGCCGACCCAGTCAGTGGTGAACACGCCCGCCGGATCGACCGACGCGCTCGGCCGGCAACTGGCGGACATCATCGCCACCGACCTGCGCAATTCCGGGCTGTTCACGCCGCTGCCCGCCAACCGCATGCGTGCGGTCGCGTTTCCGGAGGTGACCGCGCCGGCGTTCGACTACTGGAGCGGCACGGGCGCGCAGTCGCTGGTGCAGGGCTTCGTGCGGGCGAACGGCGACGGTAATCTGACGGTCGGCTGCTACCTGTACGACGTCGCCGCCAAGACGGAGCTGACACGGCAGGGCTTCGTCGTGCCGCCGGCCGACTGGCGGCGCGCGGCGCACAAATGCGCGGACACGATCTATGCGCGGCTGACCGGCGAGGGGCCATACTTCGACAGCCGCGTCGTCTATGTTTCGGAAACGGGACCCAAGGACAAGCGGATCAAGCGGCTGGCGATCATGGATCAGGACGGGGCCAACCACCGCTTCCTGACCAACGGCCAGTCGATCGTGCTGACGCCGCGCTTCGCGCCGAACCAGCAGTCGATCGTATATATGAGCTATGTCGGCAAGATCCCGGCGATCTATGTCTACGACATCGGATCGGGCAAGCAGCGGCTGGTGGTGCAGAACGTCGCGACGACGTTCGCGCCGCGCTTCTCGCCCGATGGCCGCTTCATCCTGTTCTCGATGGCGCAGGGCGGCAACACCGACGTGTATCGCGTATCGTCGCAAGGGGGCACGCCGCAGCGGCTGACGACCTCGCCCGGCATCGACACCGGCGGCAGCTATTCGCCCGACGGATCGAAGATCGTATTCGAGAGCGACCGGTCGGGCGGGCAGCAGATCTACGTCATGAACGCCGACGGTTCGAACCAGCAGCGGATCAGCTTCGGCGGCGGCCGCTATGCGACGCCGGTCTGGAGCCCGCGCGGCGACCTGATCGCGTTCACCAAGCTGGCGGGCAATTTCCGCATCGGCATCATGTCGCCCAGCGGCGGCGGCGAGAAACTGCTGACCGACAGCTGGTCGGACGAGGGGCCGAGCTGGTCGCCGAACGGCCGCGTCATCAATTTCTATCGCTCCGGCCGCGGCTCGGGCGGATCGGGGCAATTGTGGTCGGTCGACCTGACCGGCGTCAACGAACGCCGTATTCCGACGCCGCTCGGCGGGTCCGATCCCGCCTGGGGACCGCTGCGCCCCTGACACTATTTGGTTCTGACGTACCGGGAGTATGACCAATGACGCTGAAGACCACGCTGATCCTCGCCACCGCCGCGCTGGCGCTGGCCGCCTGTTCCAAGAAGCGGCCGGAGGTGCTGCCGCCGGCCCCCGTGACCGGGCCGGCGGACACCGGGTCGACCGGCAACCCAACCGGCCAGACCGGCAACGAAGTGGTGCCGGGATCGAACGCCGACTTCACCCGCTCGGTTACGTCGAACACCGTCAATTTCGGGCTCGACCAGTATGACATCGACCCGCAGGCGCGCGCGATCCTCGACAGCCAGGCGGAATGGCTGAACCGCTATCCCAACGTCCGCATCACGATCGAGGGGCATTGCGACGAGCGCGGCACGCGCGAGTACAACCTCGCGCTGGGCGATCGCCGTGCGAACTCGGCGAAGAACTATCTGGCCGCCAAGGGCGTGTCGCCGTCGCGGATGAGCGTCATCAGCTATGGCAGCGAGCGGCCGGCGGAAACCGGCTCGGACGAGGCCGCCTATGCCGCCAACCGTCGCGCGGTGACGATCGTTTTGAGCTGATTTTTACGGAAAGTTTGCCGGATCGGAGAACCCTTCCTCGCCGATGGCGAGGGAGGGTTTTCTTTGCCCCCGCGGTCATCCCTCGTCGCAACGTTCCCGTCGCCCCAGCGAAAGCTGGGGCCTCCCCGTGGGTCGACCATGCCGCGCCTCCTCGTGAGACCCCAGCTTCCGCTGGGGTGACGGGGAGGGGTTACATGGACCTATGGGAGCGCCCAACGATTCCCCTTGCATCGCCTCCCGAAACGATATTAAAGTGATATCACAATAACAGGAGGGACGGATGGAACAGGGGATACTCACGCGGTCGGCGGAACGGCCGGCGGCCAGCGCGAACGGGCTGGTGATGCTGGCGCTCGGATTCGCGGCGCTGATCGGGGCGGCGCTGTCGGTGGTGGAGCTGGCGACCGAGCAATGGCCGCCCGTCATGGCGTGGTTGCCCCTCTTGTGCATGGTCGTCGTCGTGTTCGTCGCCTGTGGTTTCTACATGCTGCAACCCAATCAGGCGGCGGCGATCACCCTGTTCGGCGCGTATCGCGGTACCGATCGCAACTCGGGTTTGCGCTGGGTGTTGCCGTGGTTGATCCGCCGCCGCATCTCCGTGCGATCCAACAACGTCATCTCCGAACGGATCAAGGTCAACGACCTGCGCGGCAACCCGATCGAGATGGCGGCGCAGGTGGTGTGGCGCGTCGTCGACACGGCGCAGGCGCTGTTCGACGTCGACGACTACAAGGCGTTCGTGAACGTGCAGATCGAGGCGGCGGTGCGGACGATCGGATCGCGCTACCCCTATGACGATTACGAGCATCAGGAGGTGACGCTGCGCGGCAATCACGATCAGGTCGGCGTCGAGCTGCGCCACGAACTGATCGCGCGGCTGTCGGTGGCGGGGATTACCGTCGACGAATGCGGCTTCACGCATCTCGCCTATGCGCAGGAGATCGCGGGGGCGATGCTGCGCCGGCAACAGGCGCAGGCGGTGGTCGCGGCGCGGACGACGCTGGTCGAGGGTGCGGTCGGCATGGTCGAGCTGGCGCTGGCGCAGCTGTCGGCGAAGAACGTCGTCGAACTGGACGACGAGCGGCGTGCGGCGATGGTGTCCAACCTGATGGTCGTGCTTTGCGGCGAACGCGACACGCAGCCGGTGGTCAACGCCGGGTCGCTTTATCAGTGATGCGGGTGCGACGATGACGGTCCCGCCGCGCAAAGCCTTTCCGCTTCGTCTCGATCCCGCTCTGTACGCGGCGATCGAGCGGGCGGCGGCGGGCGACCTGCGCAGCGTGAACGCGGAGGTGGAATGCCTGCTGCGCGAGGCGCTGGCGCGGCGGGGGGTGAAGCTGGACGCGCCGCAACCGGCACGACGCGGGCGACCGCCGAAGGGGGACGGGGAATGATCTGGACGATGATGACGGCAGTCGCAAAATCGGCGGCGGTTGCGAGCGCGGTGACGATCGCGGGGCCTCAGGGACCCTTGGCGGGGACGTTGCTCGACGCGGGATCGGAGGCGGGCAGGCGTGCGCCGGTCGTGGTGGTGATCCCCGGTTCCGGCCCGACCGATCGCGACGGCAATAGTCCGCTGGGCATGACCGCCGCCTCCTATCGCCTGCTGGCGGAGGCGCTGGCCGAGCGTGGCGTCTCGACGCTGCGGATCGACAAGCGCGGGATGTTCGGCAGCAAGGCCGCGGTCGCCGACGCCAATGCGGTGACGATCGCCGACTATGCTGCCGACGCACATCGCTGGGCGGCGGAGGCGGCCAAGCGCACGGGTGATCGATGCGCGTGGTTGCTGGGGCATAGCGAGGGTGGGCTGGTCGCGATGAAAGCGGCACAGGATCCGCGCGGCCTGTGCGGCGTGATCCTCGTCGCCGCGCCCGGCCGGCCGCTTGGTGCGGTGATGCGGGAGCAGTTGCGGGCCAATCCGGCGAACGCGCCGTTGCTGTCGCCGGCGCTCGCGACGATCGATGCGCTGGAGGCGGGGAAGCGAGTCGACCCGGCGACGCTGCCGCCGCCGCTGGACGCGCTGTTCAGGGCGGAGGTGCAGGGCTTCCTGATCGATGCCTTCGCGCAGGACCCGGTAAAACTGGCCGCGCGGATCACGCTGCCGGTGCTGATCGTGCAGGGCGACCGCGACCTTCAGGTGGCGGTCGCCGATGCTCGGGCGCTGGCGAAGGCGGACCCCAAAGCGACGCTGGCGATCGTGCCGGGCGTGAACCACGTGCTGAAGGCAGTCGGAGAAGACCGCGCCGCGAACCTCGCTGCCTATGCCGACCCGTCGCTGCCGGTCGCGCCGGCGGTGGTGGATGCGATCGCGAAGGCCGCGGGGCGGTAGCGGCTTGCCGTCATGCCGGGCCCGCCCCGGCGTGACGTCTTAGCCCAGCGCACGGTCCAGCATCCGCGCAAGTCGCAGCCCGCCCTTCACCACCTCGTCGCGCATCACCGGCACCAGCGTGTCCACGTCGGCATCGGTCAGCGTCACGCGCGCGGGCGTCGGCTGGCACGGATCGCCGTGCATCGCGACGGCGTAGGCCGTGTGCGCGACCTGCCAGCTTTCGCGGCTCCAGTCGGTGACGGTGCCCGCCCCCAGCCGCGCGCGGTCGGCGGCGGAATAGCGGCGGACGAGGCGCGGCGGCGAGGAGATCGCGCGCTCCGCCAGCAGGCCGTCCCAGACCGAATGCAGGTTCAGCCGCGCCGGTGCGTAGACGCCGTACGCGGCCTTGGCGTCGTTGCCGCCCTTGTCCGACTTGTCCCCGGCGTGCAGCGGCTGGTGCAGGTCGCCGACGAAATGGACGAGGAAGGCGAGCGCCATCGCCCGGTCCTTCGCAGGAGCGCGCCGGTCGGCGAGGATTGCGGCCTGCCGGTCGATCTGGGTCGAGACGCAGTCGCCCTCCCTGCACGCGGGCTCCAGCGCGAAGGGCTGGCAGATATTCACGTTCTGATAGTGCCAGCTATAGGCGTAACCGAAGCGCGATTTGCCGGCGGCGTCCTTCAGCGGCTTGACGCAATCGGGCCAGACACTGGCCTCCTGAATGGTGCGGGCCGGGCATCCGGGCGTGCCGAGCTGCGCCTGCGCCAGAAGGATGCGGCCGATCGCGGCGCGGGTGCGCGGCGTGACGTTGGCATAGGCGATCGATGCGACCGTCTGATGGCCATATTCCCAAAACGCGGCGGCGGGCTGCGCGAGCAGCAGGAACGGCAGCAACAGCGCCGCGACAATACGCTTCATCCCTCGTCTCCGTAGATCGCGACGGTCCGTGCGGTCGCGCTGACGGTGCCCCGATACATGCCCAAGGTGTTGAAATGCCAGACCGGATCGCCGCCCGCGGGACAGACGATGACGCCGCCGGTGCCGCCCATCGCGTGCACGCCCGCCAGCACGGTCGCGGCCGCCTGTTCCGGGATTTCCCCCGCAAGGCGGATGCGCGCCGCGATCTCGCGCGCGACCGACTCGCGCAGGAAGAACTCGCCGGAGCCGGTGCAGGATACCGCGCAGGCCCGGTCGTCGGCGAAGGTGCCCGCGCCGATCACCGGCGTGTCGCCGATCCGGCCCCAGCGCTTGCCGGTGACGCCGCCGGTGGAGGTCGCCGCCGCGACATGGCCGCTCGCATCGCGGGCGACCGCGCCGACGGTGCCGTATTTCATGTCGACGTCGAACCAGTCCTTGTCGGCCTTCATCTTCGCCAATTGCGCGCGGCGCTCCGGCAGGACGAACCAGTCGGGGTCGATCTGCTCCACGCCCTGTTCGCGGGAGAAGCTGTTCGCGCCGGACCCGGCGAGGAAGACGTGCGGGCTATGCTCCATCACCGCGCGGGCGAGGGCGACGGGGTGGCGGGTGCCGGCGATCCCGGCGACCGCGCCGGCATTGCGGTCGCGCCCGTCCATGATCGCGGCGTCATGTTCGATCGCGCCGTCGAAGGTCAGCACCGCGCCACGGCCGGCGTTGAAATGGGGGTCATCCTCCAGCATCTCGACCGCCGCCTGCACCGCGTCCAGCGCATCGCCGCCCGCGGCCAGCACCGCAGCTCCCGCGTCGAGCGCCTGCGCCAGCCCGGCGCGCGCGCCTGCGTCCATCGCGGGCGTCAGCGCATCGCGGTCGATCCGGCCCGCGCCGCCATGCACCATCAGCGTCCACGTCATGATATTCTCCGAAGTCCGATCAACGGCCTGAGCCACGGCACCGCGCGGCCCCCGTAATAAAAGGCGGTGCAGCCCGCGATGGTCGCGGCGACCAGCACCGCGAACTCCTGCCCCGCGGTCAACGCCGAGTTCCACAGCACATAGGCGACGACGACGATGATCGTCTGGTGGACGAGGTAGAAGGGGAAGACCGCCTCCGTCAGGGTCGCGCGGATCGGCGCGTCGCGGTTGAACCAGCGCTCGGCGATGCCGATCAGCGCGACGATCGCGCCCCATTGCTGCGCCGCGTGCGCGACGCCGTAGCGGGCGAACAGCGCCGGTCCCCACGGCCCGATCCACCCCCGCTCGATCCCGACGATATAGGCGTAGCCGGCGATCGCCAGCACCGCCCCTACCGGCCACCACCGCCCGATCGCGCGCATCGTCGTCGGCGAGCGGGCGAGCGCGAAGCCGAACAGGAAGGCGGGGAAATAGGACAGATGCGCGATCCAGTCGCCGACCAGCGCATGCGTCTCTCCCACCATCGGGAACCAGCGCGCGTGGATCGCGGTCGACCATGCCAGCGGGATGACGATCACGCCCCCGCCGCCCAGTGCGGTGCCGAACAGCCAGTCGAAGCCGTGCTGCGCCCTGCGGATGCGGACAATGGCGATGCCGATCGCGAGCAACGCGGTGTAGAACCAGAGGTAGCCGACGAACCACAGGTGGTTCCATGTCGGCACCGTCACCTGGCCCAGCTGCCGGAAGGTGAAGTAATCATGCGCCCAGAAATGCAAGTAGCCGGCCGGGTACCCATAGCGCAGCACCAGCTCCACCCACGCCTGGGGCGGCACCACCACGGCGACGCCGAACGCCAGCGGCACCAGCAGCCGCCAGCTCCGGTCGCGCACGAATCGGCCCAGCCCGTGCGAGCGCGCCAGCAGCGCGCGGCTTGCATAACCCGACACGACGAACAGCAAGGTCAGCCGCCACGCGTTGACGGCGAGCATCGGCACCGTCGCCCACCGTTCGACATGGTGCGACTTGGCGTGAAAGTTCCACGGCACGAAGACCATCCCGATATGGTAGAGGATCAGGATCGCGAACGCGCCGATCCTCAACCAGTCCATTCCATAATGCCGCCGGATGGCGGTTGGCTCATAATGCCGCCTGATCGCGGGCGTTTCCGTCATGGGCGCTGCCGTACACCCTGGTCTTTGAACCGCAACCCGCGCGCTGTATAAGGGGCCCATGTCCATCAGACCGTGGCGCGACATTGTCCGCCGTCAGAGCCGCCAGATCATGGTCGGCACCGTCCCCGTCGGCGGCGGCGCGCCCGTCACCGTGCAGACGATGACCAACACGCCGACCAGCGATCCCGTCGCGACGATCGACCAGATCCGTCGCTGCGAGGATGCGGGCGTCGACATCATCCGCGTCTCCGCCCCCGATGTGGAGAGCACCGCCGCGCTGAAGCAGATCGTCCGCGCATCGCGCGTACCGATCGTCGCCGACATCCATTTCCACTACAAGCGCGCGCTGGAGGCGGCGGACGCGGGCGTCGCGTGCCTGCGGATCAATCCCGGCAACATCGGCTCGGCCGCGCGAGTGAAGGAGGTCGTCAACGCGGCGAAGGCGAATGGCTGCGCGATCCGGATCGGCGTCAACGGTGGCTCGCTGGAGCGGCACCTGCTGGAAAAATATGGCGAACCCTGCCCCGACGCGCTGGTCGAATCGGCGATGGACCACATCAAGCTGTTGCAGGACCACGACTTCCACGAGTTCAAGGTCGCGGTGAAGGCGTCCGACCTGTTCCTGGCGGTCGCGGCCTACCAGCAACTGGCGGAGGTCGTGGACTGCCCGCTGCATCTCGGCATCACCGAGGCGGGGGGGCTGATCGGCGGCACCGTCAAATCGTCGATCGGGATGGGGTCCCTGCTCTGGTACGGCATCGGCGACACGATCCGCGTGTCGCTGTCGGCCGAGCCGGAGGAGGAGGTCCGCGTCGGCTTCGAGATCCTGAAGGCGCTGGGCATCCGCAACCGCGGCGTCCGCGTCGTGTCCTGCCCCAGTTGCGCGCGGCAGGGCTTCGACGTGATCCGCACCGTGCAGGCGCTGGAGGAGCGGTTGACGCACATCCGCACGCCGATGTCGCTGTCCGTGCTCGGCTGCGTCGTCAACGGTCCCGGCGAGGCGCGCGAAACCGATATCGGCATCACCGGCGGCGGCAACGGCAAGCACATGGTGTATTTGTCCGGCGTCACCGACCACCACGTCCAGGACGCCGACATGATCGAGCATATCGTGCGACTGGTCGAGGCCAAGGCGGCGGAGATCGACGCGGCCGATGAGGCGCGCGCGCTGGCGGCGGCATGATCCCCGCAGCGCTGGCATTAATCGCGCTGGCACCGACTGAACTTACGATCCATGTCGAAACCTCGCCCGGTCATGTCTGTCGGGCAATCCTGGGGCGGAAGGCTTAGGATATCGGGCAGGACGACGCATCATTTGCAAGGGCGCTGGGTCGCATTCCGATTCCTGCTGGCGTTCACGTCGCACCGGGTGTCGCGGAGCCTTCGCTACGCTGCATGAAGCATGTCTTCGCGCTCATGCGGAAGCAGGATGTCGGGCCTGTCGCCTATGTCGCCGGACCGCCGCCAAACAAGTAGCGCGCACCGATCCGCTACCCTATCGCAAGCGTGTGGACTGCATGCTCAACCTCGACGAACTGGAAACA
The DNA here is from genome assembly GCF_979253005.1 of Sphingomonas sp. AC435. Taxonomy (NCBI): domain Bacteria; kingdom Pseudomonadati; phylum Pseudomonadota; class Alphaproteobacteria; order Sphingomonadales; family Sphingomonadaceae; genus Sphingomonas; species Sphingomonas sp. AC435. The sequence continues at coordinate 14,025 of NZ_CEEDCJ010000009.1, read as the reverse complement.
CTGGACCGGCGGGCAACAGCGGGGCCATGGTACGTACGCGCGATGGATGATGGAATGGCGTGCTGCGCAACGGCTATCGCCACGAAACCGAATACCTCCGGCGACAATGATGATCTGTCCGACTCGACTTTCCACGGTGTGGTGGCTGCGACGCTGATCCAGGATCACAACTATGTCATTCCGGAGGACGGGCGTTCCCGCGAGAATGCGGAATTGATCGCGGCCATGCGAACCATGCTGCCAGAACTCATTCGATTGGCGCGGATCGGAGCCGCTGCCGGGCGCAAATGACGGCTCGATCAGAATTCCGCACCGTCACGCCCGCGCTCGCCTTTGCCGTGGCGGCGGCGGGGATCGGGCTGTTCTCGATCATGGACGCGTTCATGAAGTCGCTGGTGCTGGCGATCGGCGTCTATAACGCGCTGCTGTGGCGCACACTGATCTCGGCGGGCCTCGGCGCGGCAGTCTGGCGCGTCGGCGGTGCGCCGAAGCCGAGTGCGCGGGGGTTTCGGCTGCACGTGCTGCGTGCCTGCGTCACGGCGGTGATGGCGGTGCTGTTCTTCTGGGGGCTGGCGCGAGTGCCGATGGCGCAGGCGATCACGCTGACCTACGTCGCGCCGATCCTCGCGCTGCTGCTGGGCGCTGTCGTGCTGAAGGAGCGTGTCGGCCGGCGGGTCGCGATCGGCTCCGCCGCGGCGCTGCTCGGCGTACTCGTCGTGCTGGCCGGACAGTCGCAGATGCGGCTGGGCGAGGAGGCGCTGGCCGGATCGGTCGCGGTGATCGCATCGGCGGTGCTGTACGCGGTGAACCTGATCGTCGCACGTTTGCAGTCGCAGGCGGCCGGGCCGGGGGAGATCGCGTTCTTCCAGTCGGGGATCATTGGCCTGATCCTGCTCTGCGCCGCACCGTGGCTGGCGATATGGCCGGATGCGGGCGAATGGCCCAAACTGGCGATCGGCGCAGCGCTGGCGACGGCGTCGCTGTTCCTGCTGGGCTGGGCCTATGCACATGGGGAGACGGGTTATCTTGCGACCACCGAATACACATCGTTCCTGTACGCCGCGCTGCTCGGCTATGCGGTGTTCGGCGAGCGACTGTCGCTGTGGACGATCGCGGGGGCGGGCGTGATCGTCGCCGCGTGCCTGTACGCCGCCCGGTCGAGGGACATCGCCGCGCAGACCCAGGTGGTGCCGTGATCCGGCCCGCTGAACCAGCCGATGTCACCACGATCCTTCGCTTCGTGCGGGAACTGGCGGTGTTCGAACGCGAGCCCGACGCGGTGCTGGCGACCGAGCCGATGCTGCACGACGCGCTGTTCGGCGCGCATCCCGCAGCGGAGGCGGTGATCGCCGAGGATGGCGAGCCGCTCGGCTTCGCGCTGTTCTTCCACAATTTCTCGACGTGGCAGGGCAAGCGCGGCCTGTATCTGGAGGATTTGTACGTAACCCCCTCGGCACGCGGACGCGGCGTCGGCAAGGCGCTGTTGCGGCATCTGGCAAGACTGGCGGTGGAGCGCGATTGCGCCCGCTTCGAATGGTCGGTGCTCGACTGGAACGCGGGCGCGATCGCCTTCTACCGCGCGATGGGTGCGGTGGGGCAGGACGAGTGGACGGTGCAGCGCGTCGACGGCGATGCTCTGCGCAGGCTGGCAGGGCACTTGGATCCCGAGTGAGCCACAGTCCGTCCGCTAGGCAGGCAAGCATGGCGGCACCGGCTGCGGCGCAAGAGGCGCGGGGCCCCTCCCGATATCACTAGGCCTTCACGTCGATGTTCATCGCCACCGAGATCCGGTCGCCGGTGCCGAGGTGAGGGCGAACGCCGTGACGGGTCCAGGCGGGAAAAACGACGAGGTCGCCAACCGTGGTGACGACGCGCCGCTCGATCGGCTGTGGCTGGCCGTCGGTGCCGACAAGGCGGAAGCCGGGCAGGCGCATATAGGGGACGGGTGCACGGGGGTCCTCGAAGAACAGTTCTCCGCCGGTCTCTCCCTCCGCGGGGGGCGTGCCCATGTCGACGTAGAATACCGCGGCCCAGAGCACGCCGGGATGCGCGTGGCTCATGTTGAGTGCACCCGCAGGCGACACGTTCGCCCACATCCGCACCGTCCACTCATAGGAGGCGGCGTCGCGTCCTTCGAACCACGACAGGCGCTTGCACATCTTCACGGCCGTCTCCGCCAGCGTCGCGGCGGCGGGGCCGCCCCACCCCATTCCGGCGGTGCCCAGCATGTCGGTGGCCGAGTGCCAGCCACCGACATTGGACCGCGCGATGCCGGGGTCGGCCGCGCGCTTCGCCCGGATCGCTGCCGCCAGCGCGGCGGTTAGCGCCCGCGAGTCGGCGAGGTGCCCGTGGAGCACGGGCGTCTCGTAGAGGCCGAGCAGGTCGGCGCGCACGCGGATGCCGTTATACTCGCCCATCGCCGGATCGCAGGCCGAACGTCAGTCGCGGCCGGGCACGTCGTGGTCGTGCGGTTCCTCGCCCTTGGCCTTGGCTTCGTCGTAGCGGGCGATCGCCTCGATCGTGATGCGCTTGGCTTCGTTCGCGTCTCCCCAGACGCCGATGCGGACCCACTTCTTCTTTTCGAGGTCCTTATAGTGGGTGAAGAAATGCTCGATCTGCTCGAACACGATCTCCGGCACGTCGGCGCGGCCGCCGACGTTTGAGTAGTATGGGAACACCTCGTCGACGGGGACGCAGACGAGCTTCTCGTCGCCACCGGCCTCGTCTTCCAGGTTCAGCACCGCGATCGGGCGGGCACGCACGACGCAGCCGGGGATGAACGGCGAGCGGGCGATGACCAGCGCGTCGAGCGGATCGCCATCGGGCGACAGCGTATGCGGCACGAAGCCGTAGTTCGCCGGATAGCGCATCGGCGTGTGCAGGATGCGATCGACGAACAGCGCGCCGGACGCCTTGTCGAACTCGTACTTCACCGGCTCGCCACCGGTCGGCACCTCGATGATGACGTTCAGGTCGTCCGGCGGGCTCTTGCCCACCGGGATCAGGTCGATACGCATAGCAATCCCCGTTCCGTAATGCCGATCAACGGGCCGTGAGCAGACGGTCCAGTCCCGTCTCGCCCGCACCCGTCTTCTGGAGGCGCGGATAGCGGGGGCCGTCGTGATAGTCGACAGTCAGGTCGCGGAGGCGGTCGCCATTCTTCACGAGCAGGCGGATCGGCTCCTTCGTACCCTTCGCCGCCAGGATCGCCGCCTTCAGCCGATCGCCGCTATACGCCATGCCGCCGATGCCGGTAATCTCCGTGCCGACATCGATGCCGGCGGTGTAGGCGGGCTTGCCCCAGATCGAGGAGGTGACGACGCCGTCCTTGTTCACCACCAGTCCGAGCGAAGCGGACACGTCGGTGCCACGCGCCTTTTCCGCCTTGGTGAAGTACGAGGTCGGCGTGTCGGTGTAGACGAGCGTGTAGCCGTTCGCGACGAAGCCGCCGAGCGGCGCGGGCTTGCCCGTCTCGGTCAGGCGGGTGCGCAGGAAACCCGCCCAGTCATAGGGCTGAATCGTGTTCAGCGTCTGCGCGACATCGTCGAACGTGTAGGTGACCTCGCCCCAGTCGCCGTCGCGAATGCCGAAGAACGCCTTGGCGAAATCGTCGATCGATTTCGTGCCGCCGGATTGCTTGCGGAGCATCGAATCGACCTCCATCCACACCAACAGGCCCTCGTTGTAATAATCTTCCGACCGCTGCCAGCTCGTCCAGCCCTTGGGCTTGCGCGCCGAAATCACCGGATCGTTGGTGGTGTCGACCATCGGTCGCCACTGGCGACCCGGCGTGTTGTCGTAAGTCGCGAGGATCGTCGCATAGGCGTCCAGCGTGTCCTGTTTCGAGACGATGCCCGAGCGCGCCTGAAGGACGTATCCCCAGAACTGCGTCTGCCCTTCGTAGACCCACAGCAGCGACCCCTGCATCGGGGTGCGGAAATCGGGCGTCCACAGGTCCGCGCCGCGGCGGAACTTGCCGTCCCAGCTATGCGTGAATTCGTGCGGCAGCAGGTTGCGGCGGGTGACGCTGTTCTCCCAGTCGATGAAATAGCCGGGGCCGACGCCGTTCTCCGAACTGCGATGATGCTCCAGCCCGATACCGCCGAGCTGGTCGGTGATCGACAGCAGGAATTCGTATTTGTCGTAATGTTGCGCGCCGAAGGTCTTCACCGCCTGTTCGACGAGGCGCTTGTGCGCGTCGATCTGTTCGGGCTTGGCGGCGAGCTGGTCGGGGCTGTCGGCGAAGACGTTGAGGTCGACCCGCTCCGACAGCGGCCACGTCTTCCCGTACTTGCCCGCGAGGACAGGCGAGTCGACCAGCACCTCGTAGTTGGCGGTGTCGTAGGTGTAGGTCGCGGCGGCGGCGGACTGCGCGGCCTTGGCCGGAACCGCACCCGCGGCGGTCCAGCCGGCGGGGAACTTCACCGTCATCTGCACCGGGATGCGGCGGGTGAAATAACCGGCCGGATAGAGGCTGACGGAGTTGAGCTGGAGCGAGATCATCGTCGGCGTGGCGACGACGCGGCCCTGATCGGCCTTGGTCGCGGACAGGAACTGGAACTCCGCGTCCAGCGTCTTCGCGCCGGCCGGCACGTCGATGTGGAAGGCGAAGACGTCGACCGGATCGCGCTGCCACGGCAGGACGCGCCCGCCGCTGCGGATCACGAGGCCGGCCAGCTTCTCGATCTCGCCCCGCGGCGAATGCGCGCCGGGCAGCCATTTCGGGAACAGCAGGACCATATGGCCCGACTTGGCGACCGGAATCGTCTCCTTGACGCGGAAGATGCCGCGCTCGTTGTCGGTCGCGTCCACGTCGAGGCGGATCGTGCCCGGATACGCGACGTCCTGCGCGGCGGGGACGGTGTCGACGAACGGCACCGGCTGCGGCGCGGAATTGCCGGCGGGCACCTGTGCGATGCTGGCAGTGGAGGAGAGCAGGACGGCGGCGGCGGCGTATCGGAGCATGGACGGCCTTCTCGGAAGATGGGCGAAAGATTGGAAGGCGCCAGTGTAATGATCGGAAAGGACAGAAGTCCAGTCGCTTACCGACCCTCATGCCTCTCCTGCCGAGGAAAGATGAGGCGCTACCCACCCCCAAGCACGTTGATCGTGAACGCCACCACGCCAAGGTTGAACACGAACGCCGCCAGGCTCTGCCCCAGCACGACGCGGCGGATGCGACCCGAGCCGATCTCCACGTCGCTGGTCTGGAACGTCATGCCCAGCGTGAAGCTGAAATACAGGAAGTCCCAGTAATCGGGCGTGTCCGTTCCCGGAAACGTCAGCCCGGCGGCATCGCGGCCGAGCGCGTCGTCGAGGTAGAACAGGTGCGCATAGTGCAGCGCGTAGACGGTGTTGGAGAACAGCCACGCCAGCGCCAGGGTCGCGATCACCAGCACGATCGCGGCCGTGTCGTTGCGCCCCTTCAGCTCGCCCGCGACCGCGACGAGGATGACGGCCATCGTCACCCCGGTGAAGCCGAGCAGCACCGCGCGGTTGGCGTCGTTGGCCCGTGCGGCGGCGCGCATCCGCTCCGCCTCGCCGCGGCGGAACAGCGTGGTGATCGCGAGCAGGAAGACGAGCGCGGCGACATCGAACGCGGCCATGACCCCGCGCCCGCGACCCCATTCGGGAATACCGACCGCCAGCGCCGCCGCGAACACGACGGCAAACAGCACGAAGCGTGGCGGCGCCACTCTTTGGCCGAGGCCCCACCACGCGTTTGTGCTCATGCGCGGGACGCTAGCGCTTGGCCGCGGCCTCGCCTAGATACCCGCGCGTCTATGGCCCGTATCGAAACCCCCAAGCGCGTGCGCGGCACGCAGGATATCTTCGGCGACGAGCAGCGGCGGTTCGCGCACGTGCTGTCCACGTTCGAGAAGGTGCGCGCGCTCTATTGCTTCCAGCGCGTCGACATTCCGATCTTCGAGGCGACGGAGGTCTTCTCGCGCTCGATCGGCGAAACGACCGATGTCGTGTCGAAGGAGATGTACACGTTCCCGGACCGCGGCGGCGACCTGCTGACGTTGCGTCCCGAATTCACCGCTGGACTGGCGCGTGCGTACCTGACCGAGGGGTGGCAGCAATATGCGCCGCTGAAGCTCGCCACGTCCGGGCCCGTGTTCCGGTACGAGCGCCCGCAAAAGGGCCGCTATCGCCAGTTCCACCAGATCGACGCGGAGGTGATCGGCGCGGCCGAGCCGGCGGCGGACGTGGAGTTGCTGGTGCTCGCCGACCAGTTTCTGCGCGAACTGGGCATCGCCGGGGAAAATGGGGGCGTCACGCTGCAACTGAACACGCTGGGCGACGCGGAGACGCGCGACGCGTGGCGGGCGGCGCTGGTCGCGCATTTCGAGGCGCATCGCGACGACCTGTCGGAGGACAGCCTGAAGCGGCTCGACAAGAACCCGCTGCGCATCCTCGACTCCAAGGACCCGAAGGACCGGCCGGCCGCCGACAGCGCGCCCGACATCGACGCGTTCCTGACGCCTGACGCGCGCGCGTTCTTCGATGCGGTGACGGCGGGGCTGGACGCGGCGGGCGTGGCGTGGACGCGCAACCCGCGGCTAGTGCGCGGCCTCGATTATTATCGCCATACCGCGTTCGAGTTCGTGACCGATCGTTTGGGCGCGCAGGGTACGGTGCTGGCCGGCGGGCGTTACGACGGGCTGATCGGCTCGCTGGGTGGGCCGGAGACGCCGGGCGTGGGCTGGGCGGCCGGGGTCGAGCGGCTGGCGATGCTGGTGGCGGAGCCGGCGGCGACGACGATCGACGCAGTCGTGGTGCCGATGGGCGGGGCGGCGGAGGCGCACTGCGTCGGGTTGACGGCCACCCTGCGCCGTGCCGGGCTGGCGGTCGAGATGAGTTACAGGGGCAAGATGAAGCAGCGGCTGGCGAAGGCGGATGCGCTGGGCGCGCGCGCGGCGGTGATCGTCGGCGACGACGAACTCGCCAAGGGTGCGGCGGCGGTGAAGCTGCTGGGCGCGGGCACGCAGTCCCACGTGGCGTTCGCCGATTTGGCGGAGGCGTTGCGGTGATGGCTTCCCGTCACCCTGCAACCTGCCGTCACCCCAGCGGACGCTGGGGTCTTCCCGAGGCCGGGCCGCCCGCCCGCCACCACGAGACCCCAGCGTTCGCTGGGGTGACGGGGAGTGGCTTCGATCACGGCGTCACGATCGGCATCCCCGCATGACCCCCATCTCCCCCGACCGCATCCGTCAGATCGAGGCGCGGCGCGACGAACTCGCGGCGCAGATGGCGACGGGCGACCTGCCCGGCGACCGTTTCGTCGCGGTGTCGAAGGAATATGCCGAGCTGGAGCCGGTCGCGCAGGCGGCGGGCGAGGTGCGGCGGCTGCGGCAGGAGGCGGAAAGCCTCGCCTATATGGCCGAGGATACCGCCGACGAGGAACTGCGCCAGATGGCGGCGGAGGAACTGCGCGAGAACAAGGCGGCGCTGGAGGCGGCGCACCACCGCCTCGCGCTAGCGCTGCTGCCGCGCGACGCCGCCGACGAGCGCTCCGCGATGCTCGAAGTGCGTGCCGGCACCGGCGGCGACGAGGCGGCTTTGTTCGCCGGCGACCTGTTCCGCATGTACCAGCGCTATGCCGAGGGACAGGGCTGGCGCGTCGAGATGATCTCCGGCTCGTCCTCCGATGCGGGGGGGTTCAAGGAAGTCGTCGCCTCCGTCACCGGGCAGGGCGTGTTCGCCAAGCTGAAGTTCGAGAGCGGCGTCCACCGCGTTCAGCGCGTGCCCGCGACCGAAAGCGGCGGCCGTATCCACACCTCCGCGGCCACCGTCGCGGTGCTGCCGGAGGCGGAGGAGGTCGACGTGCAGATCGACGAGGCGAAGGATCTGCGCATCGACGTCTACCGCTCGTCCGGTCCCGGCGGCCAGTCGGTCAACACGACCGACTCGGCGGTCCGCATCACGCACCTTCCGACCGGCCTCGTCGTCATCCAGCAGGACGAGAAGTCGCAGCACAAGAACAAGGCCAAGGCGCTGAAGGTGCTCAGGACCCGCCTGTACGAGGCGGAGCGCGAGCGGCTGGCGAACGAGCGATCGGGCACGCGCCGCGCGATGGTCGGGTCGGGCGACCGGTCGGAGCGGATCCGCACGTATAATTTCCCGCAGGGGCGCGTGACCGATCACCGCATCAACCTGACGCTCCACCGCCTGCCGGAGATACTCGAGGGCGAGATGGGCGAGCTGGTCGGCGCGCTGATCGCCGAGGACGAGGCGGAGCGGCTGGCCTCGCTGGACGGCTGATGGCGCGCGGCGTGGACGCCGAAGGCAAGCCCCTTCCGACCAGGGAAGCGTTGCGAAATAGCGCTGCGGCCTGTCAGCAAGTCACCGCCCCGGCGAAGGCCGGGGCCCAGTTGGGTGACGCTCTCCGTCAGCGACCGCAGACGTCGCAACGGGACCCCGGCCTTCGCCGGGGTGGCAGAGGAAGTAATGCAACGATCTCTCTCGGGATAGCGGTGGAGGTCAGGTCTCTCCCCCTGCGGCAAGCTCCGCGGAGAGGTCCGACATCCAAACCAGCATCAGGTCGGTCGCATTCGGTGGTGCGGTGTGTCTGACGCTTTTGGCAAGGCGGGGCTTCGGCACGCCCTCACCGCCGCCACCGCCCGCTTCGCCTTTTCCGCCACGCCCAGCCTCGACGCCGAACTGCTGCTCGCGCATGCGCTCGGGATCGAGCGGTCGGCGCTGCTGCTCGACCTCGATCGTCCCGTCCCGCCCGGCTTCGCGGACCTCGTCGCTCGGCGCGAGCGGCAGGAGCCGGTCGCCTATATCACCGGCACGCGTGGGTTCTGGACACTCGATCTGGCGGTTGGGCCGGGGGCGCTGGTGCCGCGGGCGGACAGCGAAACGCTGATTGCGAGGGCGGTGGCGCACTTCGAGGGCAAGCCCCCCGCGACCTTGCTCGATCTCGGCACCGGGCCGGGGACGTTGTTGCTCGCGCTGCTCGACGAATGGCGTGACACGCGCGGGATCGGTGTCGACCGCTCGACGGAGGCGCTGGGCTGGGCGCGCATCAACGGCGCTGCCTTTGCGGACCGCGCCGCCTTCGTGCAGGGCGACTGGGCGACGGCGATCGCGGGATCGTTCGACTGCATCGTTTCCAATCCGCCCTACATCGCCGCCGGCGACGACCTGCCGCCGGAGGTCGCGGCGCACGAGCCGGCGGCGGCGCTGTATGCCGGTGCGGAGGGCCTCGACGATTACCGCCGTCTCGCGCCCGAGTTGCGCCGCCTGCTCGCGCCCGGCGGCGCGGTGCTGCTGGAGATCGGCTGGACGCAGGCGCAGGCCGTCGGCGACCTGCTGCGCGATCAGGGGTTCGCCATGACGGAACACCGCGATCTCGGCGGGCGGCCCCGAGTCTTGCTGGGCGTGCTGCTGGCGACTTGACCACTCAACTGGATCACCCATATTTCGCTTGTCGGGCAGGCCCGACGCCCGCTATGAGCGGGTCGGGGCACACGATCTTCATCGGTTATCGCTGGGCGACACGGTCGCCGGACGACAGGCGGTTCGAGATCGCGGCAACGCCCGCACCCTGAAGGCACAGGTCGCCGCTACGCTGGGCGACGTTACGGGCCGGGTTACGGTCCCGTCGCGCTCCGGATCGGACGCGAAGGCACAGCGGATACGTATCTCTTCTGGATTAGGGACGAACAGCTTGATCAATAATCGGCAGGCCGGTCGCCGTCGCGGTCGTGGTGGCAATGCCAGCGGTGGTGGCAATAACGGCAGTGGCCCGCGTACCGGTGGCCAGGGTCGTCCCGACAACGGCAACCGCATCGACAACCGCGCGCGCGGCAACGCCAACCAGCTGTACGAGAAGTACAAGAACCTCGCCGCGGATTCGCAGCGGCAGGGCGACCGCGTGAACACCGAATATTATCTGCAGTTCGCCGACCATTATTTCCGCGTTCTCAGCGACCAGCGTGGCCGCTTCGAGGATCAGCAGCCGCGCCGCCAGCAGCCCGATTTCGACATTGACGGCAATGACGACGATTATGGCGACGAGGGTGAGCCGATCCGCGCCGGCGAGCAGCAGGACGGTGGCCGCAACGGCAATGACCGTGGCGGCAACGATCGCAACGGCAACGATCGCAACGGCAGCGACCGCGGCGACCGCAACGGCAACGACCGGGGCAACGACCGCGGCTACGAGCGCAACACCGGCGACCGCAACATGGGCGATCGGAACGAGCAGCGCGGCAACGAGCAGCGCAGCGCCGAGCCGCGCGGCGACCGCAACGCCGAGCCCCGTGGCGAGCGCGCCGAGCGTCCGCTGCGCCGTGATGGCCGTCAGCAGGAAGGTCGCCAGCAGGAGGGTCGCCCCCAGCAGGATCGCCAGCAGCAGGACCGGCAGAACCAGGATCGTCAGCAGCAGGATCGTCAACAGGACTATCGCCAGGACGGCGACCGTCAGCCGCGCCGCTGGGACAACCAGTCCGACGATAACGGCGAAGAGGCCCCGCGCGCCGAGCGCCAGCCCCGCCGTCAGGATGCGCGTCAGGACACCCGCCCCGATGGCGAGCGGCAGGAGCGCCAGCCGCGCCGTTGGGATCGTGATGCGCCGCAACAGGTCGAAACGGAAACCGAGGTCGCCGGCCAGCGCCGCGCCGATCCCCCGGCCCCCGGCGAGAACCTCGAAGCGCGCGCCGAAGCCGTGCTGGAGGCGGATGCGCCGCTGGTCGCCCCGCGTCGCCGCGGGCGTCCCCGGCGCGACGCTGCGGTCGAGGCCGCTCCGGTCGCGGCATCGGAAAGCCCTGCGTCCGCGAACAGCGTGCCGGACAGCAACGGCCCGGAAAGCAACGGGGTCGACGCCGACCGCCTGCCTCCGTCGCTCGGCATCTCCGCCGCTCCCGCCAACGACGCCGACGACGAAGCGCCCCGCCCGCGCCGCCGCCGCACCCGCGTCGCCGCAGCGGACGCGACCACCGACTGATCGTCGGACGGGGATGCGGAAGAGGCCGGTGTCCGGAAGGACGCCGGCCTTTTTCGTTTGGGCAGGCAGGGTGCTGCGAGCAGAACGCTCCCGGCGTCTTCACTTGCTCCGCAACTGAGGTCCGCTTCTAAACTCCCCTCCTTTTGGGAGGGGCTGGGGGAGGGCCTCGCCCCAAGCTGCATCCCCCGCGGAGAAGCCCTCCCCAAGCTCTCCCGAGGGGGGGGGGCATAAAAAGAGGCGAGAAAGGCGACTTGGCCGAAGCCCCGAATGCCTAATCGATCCGCTCGACATCCTCATCATGCCCGCTGCCGGAACTGAGGAACGCCAGTCCCATCAGCGCCCCGGCCAGCATCACCGATCCGCCGACCCCGCCCAGGATCGCGAACATCGTCACCAGATGCAGCGGCCCTTGCAGATGCGCGAGCAGCACGATCGCCGCCGCCGCGATCGTCGCCGCGGCCAGCGTCATCCACGCCAGCAGCGATCGGAACCGCGCCCAGGCGAACCGCGCATAGTCGCGGTCCGTCAGCCCGCTCGGGGCTGGCGGTGTCGGGTCGGCCCCGGGGCGGTGCGATCCGTGATCCATGTGCTTTCCAATGAACGCGAAACGTGATTTCCTCAACAGCGGCGCGACAGAGGCACGGCGACAGGTCGGAACCGGCGTCACTAGGGAGGCGAGGATGACGATCGCGGCGATCCTGAAATCCGTGGACCACGACGTGGTCACGATCACGCCCGGCGCCAGCGTCGCGGAGGCGGTGGCGTTGTTGGGGGAGCGGCGGATCGGTGCAGTGCCGGTGATCGAGGGCGGCCGCGTCGTCGGCATCTTCTCCGAACGCGACGTGATCCGCGTCCTGAAGGACGGCGGTGCGGCGGCGCTCGAAGGCCCGGTGTCGGCCGCGATGACCGCGCCGGCTGTGACGGTGTCTCGCAACGACGCGGTCATCGCCGCGCTGTCCTTGATGACTCACCGCCGCATCCGCCATTTGCCTGTGCTGGACGGAGACGCGCTGGTCGGATTCGTGTCGATCGGCGATCTGGTCAAATACCGGATCGACCGGATCGAGGCGGACGCCGCGGCGATGCGCGACTATATCCAGACGGCGTGATGTGGCGGGCGTCTAACCGCTCCGCTTCACCGTCGCGATCAGTTCGCTGAGCGTCGCCCGCGCGAACAGCACCAGCCAGCCGGTATAGACCATCGCCCCGGCCGCAACGAGGATCGCGAGACGCGGCAGCGGCGACAGCGCCGGCAGCCCCCGGTCGACCAGCATCACCGACCCCGCCATGACCGAAGAGGCGACCAGCACCGGCGCAATCGCCATGACGATCGCCCGGCCGCTCGCCCCGATCACCGGCAGCGCCCGGTAACTGCTGATGGCGAGATAGATCGGATAGGCCACGATCCACGCGGTCGCGAGGCCGACCGGCCCCCATTGCGCCCCGATCAGGAAGCCGGTTGCGAGGACGCCCGCGCCGATTGCGCCGTTGCTGACGCCGACTCCGGGCCGCCCCAGCGCATCGCAGGCGGGGGTATACAGCACCAGCAACGTCATCAGCGGCATTGCGAGTGCGAGCAGCTGGACGATCGGCGCGGCCTCCTGCCATTTCGGCCCGAGCGCGGTCAGCACCAGCGGCTCGGCGGTGACGGCCAATCCGAAGTAGAAGGGCAGGGCGGCGGCCATGATGATCTTGACCGATCGCACGAACGCGGCGGCGATCGCGTCGGGATCGTGCTGGATGCGGGCATAGGCCGAAAAGGCGACTTCGTTCAGCGGCGGCACGACCTTCGACACGAAGATCTGCGCGAGGAACAGGCTGGTCGTGTAGATGCCGAGCATATGGGGGGAGAAGAGCCGCCCGGCGATGAACACGTCCGCCTGGCTCTGGCCGAACCAGAAGAGCTGCCCCGCCGCGACAATTCCGCCGTAGCGCGCAAGATGGCCGGCCCCGCGAAAGTCGAAGATCGGCCAGACGAACGACCGCGCGCTCCACGTCATCATCGCACCTCGTACGGCGAACAGCACGAGTGGCGCGATGACGAGCGTCCACACCCCCCACCCCGCGAGAGCGCCCCCCAGCGCGGCGGCGGCGGCGGCGATCGAGGCGCAGATGTTGGCACGCGCCTGATGACGGAAGTCCATGCGTCGGCTTAGCAGCGCAAAGGGCAGTGCGATGAAGGGGGTCGTCAGGTATAGCAGCGCCTGAACGCGCAGCATGTCGGCGACGATCGGCTGGCGGTAATAAGCGGCGGCGAGCGGTGCGAGCATCAGCTGGAACGCGGCCAACGCTGCGTTGAGCGCGATCAGCATCCCGAACAGCTGGCGGACCTGCCGCTCGGTGACGTCGGCGGCCTGAATCAGCCCGCTCGCCAGCCCGAACCCGTTGAGCATGTTCAGGAATACGAGAACGACCTGCGCCATCGCGAACAGCCCGTAATCCCGCGGATCGAGCAGCCGGATGACGAGGAACGTGGAAGCCCACTGCACCATTTGGCCAACGATCTGACTTCCCGAACGCCATATGACCGCACGCCGAACCTGCGCGTGCAGCGATTCGGGCGGCTTGGCGTCCAGGAGGTGGGATGGAGTCATGCCACGACCCTACCTGCAAGGCCCTGCCAAGGGGTGAATGCGCGATGTTTCAGATTGATGGGAACAATTTTGGATATTTCTGACAGAAAGGGTTTGACGGGTGTTGAGGTGTTCCCTAGATGGGTTTCACCGCAGCGGCGGCCTTACGGGGCGTTTGCAGTGGTCACACGAGACTTGGCGCGCTGGCCTTTCTGGTAAAACGGGAAGGGTATAGCGGCGTCGGGGTATTTGTGTCGGATCTTTGACATTGTTGGTTTAGATGAAGGGACATGTGGGCGGCGGCCTGCGGGATGTCTGGCGTTATCAAGGCGTTGGATGTGTCGTAAGCAAATAAGCTGTTCTCATATGTCCTTCACGTATCCATACGTGATGGGTTCTATCGAAGTAATACTTCGATGGGCTCATTAAGAATATGTGCAGAGCGGCTCCTTGATGTGATGCTGGCTGGCGAGGGCATTCCACCTTGGCTGGTTG
>NZ_CEEDCJ010000008.1:0-173318 GCF_979253005.1 Sphingomonas sp. AC435 | reverse complement strand
GGGTGAGGTTGAGACACGGGTCACTTCTCGGTGGAAATTTATGCCTTCGCCGGGTCAGCTCTCAGTGGAAATCAACACCCCACGCCCTCACCGCCCGGTGCAGGACTCCTGCCCTTTGGCGCCCATAGCGTCCGCTACCTGATCGACCCCACCGGGGCGGTCCACCTGGTAGCCCGAGACGTCCTCAACATCCTCGGCCTCGACATCTCCCGCAATCCTGGCCGATGGCTAACTAGGCTCTCCGAGGCCGACAAGTCCTTCCGGACCATCACGTCCGCGCAGGGCCCGCAGCGCTCCATCGTCATCACCCCGGCGGCGGCGATTGCCCTGACGCGCCAGCGCAAGCGGCCCATCGATCGCCAGGTCCGATCGTTCCTGACGCACCACTGGGCCCTCCTCGGAATGCATACGGCGTGACGATCGACAGGATACCCTTCGAAGAAGCGATCTACCCCGAACTAACGTTCGCTCGCGTTCCATTCCCAGTCGCTGTCTTGGACGGCATACCGTGGTGGTCGACCTCACACGTTCAACACTTCCTCGGACGATCCTTCCGCCCCCGAGAGTGCGATGTGTTCACCGCGCGACATGTCGGCGCCCACCGTTTTCCTTTCGACGACGACGATCTGTCCCACGTCATATCAACAATGGCGGCGCTGGAGATTGCCGGCCGTCAGCCGGATCGCAAAGCGAGCAAGATGGTCGCGGGATGGCTCCGAAAGCGTGATGCTGAGCTCCGGACCGCCTTTCCGAATGAGGCTTGGACCCTCTTCGAGGTCCGAGCAGAAGGCCCCAAGCCTGACCGAACCTTTTATGCGGGACCGATCTACGACGAATGGAAGCACTGGGATGCCGAGTTCCGGAGACGGTACGGCAAGCCCGAGGCGACAGTGCCGATCCAATCACACCGTGTCGCCGAAGCAGTCTCCGTGCCGCGAGGCGCCGGACGGCCGCCGGTCCCCCCTTCAGAACCTGTAGCGCTCGCCGCGTGGCGTTGCAGCCTCATCGGCCAGCGCGACCAACACCTACAACCAGGATAATCACATGGGCCTCTTCACAGGCTCCAGCACCACCAAGACCAACGAGAAGACTGACACGGGCCCTAGCGCCTTTCAGGCTCCTTACCTCACCGACGCCTTCAACTCCGCCAAGGACATTTACGCCGGCTCCAAGTCCTCCCCGTACTACCAAGGGGCCACCTACGCCGGCATGAGCCAGGAGGCCAAGGACGCCCTGGCTAAGCTCAAGGGCTACGCCTCGGGCACCGGCCTGGACACAGCGTCGACCCTCAGCTCCCTCGGGACCCAGATGGCCGGCTACGGCTCCAAGGCCGCTTCGGCGACCGATCAGTTCGCCGCTATGGCCGGACAGGACCCGACGCAGGCGAACATCACCGCCGCGACCGCGTACGCCAACAATCCGGCCATCGCCGGGATGATCGACGCTAACTCCCGCGACATCACCCGCAACCTGTCCGAGAGCGTCCTCCCGAGCATCGATCGGGCCGCATCCGCCACGGGCAACATCAACTCCTCGCGAGCTGGTGTGGCGTCCGGCATCGCCCAGCGTGGCACGGCGGACCGTATCGGCGACATCTCGGCCCAGATCAGGGGCGATGCGTACGACCGGGGCCTCACGCTGGCCCAGAACGACCGCTCCACGAACCTGTCCGCGCTCGGCCAGGCCGCCAGCTCCTACGGGAACCTTGCGTCCTTTGGCGTCGATGCGCTCGGGAAGTCGAGCTCAGCGGCCTATGGGGCCTTCGACGCCATCAACGGCGCCAACTCAGCCGAACAGGCCGACCGCCAGGGAGGCCTCACCGCCGACTTCTCGAAGTGGCAGGGTGAGGACAGCCGCGCGACGGACCTTCTCGACCGCTACGCCAAGATTGTGGCGGGTGGACAGTGGGGCCAGTCGGGCACGAGCTCGGGGACCACGAAGTCCAAGCAGGCGGGGTCCATCCTCGGCCAGATCATGGGCGCGGCGTCGGCCGGTGCCAGCGTATACACCGGGCTCAAGGCCCCCAAGTTCGGGTTTTAACGTTCTCGCCTTCCCCGTCGACTTCGGACTGTCCGGGATGGCCTTTCGCGCCGCCGATCGGTCGGCCGCCCCAACATCATCGATTGAATGGAACCAACGATATGAAGATCATCATCTTTGCCGACGACACTGAGGTGGACGTCCTGAACTGTAGCGCCGCCGAGGCCCTAGCAGCGGCCGACGAGTACTGTCAGCGCCGCCAGGCACCCACCGCTCTTGAGGCCCCTGAGGGCTCGGGATTAATGCACGAGCCCACACCTCAGGCCCGCGTAGCCTTCCGGATCCCCGAGGACGCTGAGCGCTGGCGCGTTGACCTCATGGACGATGGCAGCGTGTCCCTGTCCGTTCGTGACGGCTTCCTTCCGCAGCCGTTGAACATCCGGGTCGTGGATGGCGTGGCAGTGATCGCGGCGCTGGAAGACGACGATAGTCCGTGCCTGTGTGATGACGCCGTGCTGGACGTCTAGCCGGCACCCGCCTCTACCTTGTTGCCATGCCTGCCCCTCGTGCTCCTTCGGGATCGCGGGGGGTCTTTTTTCGTCCTCGGCCGGCAAACAAAAAGGGCCCCGGATATCCCGGAGCCCTCTCGTTAGCGATGCGTGGTCCTTCCGCTCGCCTTCAGCATAGGTGGCCTAGGTGCAACTCACCGCCCGATGCTGTTCCCATGTCCCCTCCGCGTCACATAGCCGCGAGGAGTGCCTCCAGGTCTGCACGTTGCAGAACAACGTCCATCATGCCCTCGGGGCCTTCCTGGATCACGACACAGATACCTTCCCCCATCATCCGCGCTTCGCCGTCAATCAGCGCGACCGAGAACTCAGACATTCAATCCCCCCAACCATTTTGCATCGGCGCAGAAAGTTCCGCCGGTCACGCCTTTTATTTCTAGTTGATGTTCGCTGTCAAGAAGTGACGGCACTTCTTCAAACATTACGATCGTAGCGTTACCACAATCGAAAGGTCGATGCGGTGGTGTCGTTACTACCGTTGCAGTTCTTCTACTCAGCTCATCCTCGACATGTCCCGCTTTGGGGCCTTACCATATTGCAGCCAGTGCTTGCCCGCGCCGCAATGTTGTCTAGTGGCATCTATCGACTGAAGGGGGAAACATGGTGACCACGGCTAACAAAGCGTTCTGGAGCAGCGTGCACGGGACCGGCGATCCCGAACGTCGGCCGATCAGGCTTGGCGAGGCTATCGAGCAATACATCGCGGCTAGATGGGGTGGCGGGCCTTACGAGAGGAATGAGACGTACAAGGCCGGACCTATACTGAAGTCCTCCTTGGCTGAGTTGCGTCTGGAGGTGGTGACGCAGAAAGCCATTCAGACGTACTGCGACGAGCGGCTCCTCAGCGTCAGGCCGGCGACCGTGCGTGCTGAAGCTCGGATCGTGCGGTGCGGCTATGAGTACGCAAGGTGTGCGTGGGGCCTGAAGCTACGGCACAACCCTGGGGTCATGGTCGCGCTTCCTCCGGCTTCGAAGCGGCCGCGAGCTCGGGTCGTCACCCCTGAGGAACTTGACGCGCTCTACGCTGCCCTAGCGTCTAAGCCCCTCGTGAGGGCTCTGGTGGAGCTGACGATCGAGACTGGCATGGACCGTGCGGAGCTTCTCAGGCTCGAATGGACCGACGTGAACCTAGACGAGGCTGTAGCCCATCTTCGCCCATCAAGGGCCTCAACGGGACGTACGGTCGAGCTGAACGAAGCTGCCGTGAAGGTGCTGCGCGGCCTGGACGATCCTTACTATCGCATCTTCCACATGTCGGTGCCGGCCCTTCGATGGGCATGGGAGGCGGCCTGCCGCAAAGCCGACATCAAGGACTTGCGGCTTCATGACCTCCGCAGAGCCGTCGCGCGGGGCAACCACCGGGAGCCGGCACCCTTGCCATCCACCTGAAGAGGGTACAAAAAGAGGTACATATTGCAGCCCTTCAGCTTCTCAGAAGTGGCGGAAATCTGCCGTTTTTGGCGCCATGTTGAGTTTCCTGCAACCGGCACCAGCCGTCCTGTCATTTTCCGCGGTATGGCAGCACGGTTCCAAGGTTCGATGAACCCTCGCCGCGACAACGAATGTTCCGTTTTTCCACCGGCCGGCTCGCCCGGTCAGCGATGGTGTTGTCCCTTCAGCATCAAGGCTGCCGTGCGGCAACGTGCTCGCTTGTCCTGAAAAGAGATTTAATTGGTTAATCATGAGTGAAAATTCATGTTGAGATCACATGAACCTCAGATAAACGATCGCTCAGCACCCGCCCCTTGGCTCGGTGTCATGGGGAAACAATCATGAAGACGATCAAGATGCTGGCGCTTGCCGCCGCCGCGACGATGGCGATCACGGCGCCTGCGATGGCCGCCACGATCACCTACACCTTCACCGGCACCTTCTCGGGTGTGAACGGCGGACCGTTCACCAACGTCGACGCGACGTTCACCGGCACGGCCGACACCGCCGATGTTCAGGCGTTCGGTCCGGGCACCTTCGTCACTCCGCTCGCATCGCTTCAGGCGGTATCGCCGACCGCCGGCACCTTCAACGTGACCAGCCCGGCGTTCTTCTTCAAGAACAACTTCGGCTACGTCGGCATCCAGTTCAACGCCCTGGACAACTCGTCGTACTTCTCGGGGGATAACGCCCTCCTGATCAACTATGACGGGGCGTCCAACGTCGCCACGACGCCGATCAGCTATTTCAGCGGTATCGACGCCACGTTCGACACCGATCGCGGTTCGGTGACGATCACCAGCGCGGTCAACGGCACGTTCGCCGCATCGGTGGCCGGTGCGGTTCCTGAGCCTGCGACCTGGGCCATGATGATCGGCGGCTTCGGCATGGTCGGTGGTGCGATGCGCCGTCGTCGTATCAGCACGAAGGTTTCGTTCGCCTGATCCTCTAACCCTTTCCGATCAGGTCCAAGGAAGCCGCCGACCGCATACGCAGGTCGGCGGCTTCTTCGCATTTGGTCGGGTTCGTGCGCTCGCCGCTGACGCTCAAACTTCATGACCTTGGTTACCAGCGACCCGGCAGTATATGTCCGGACATGACGGCCCGACGAGGCAAGTAACCGCCGCGCAGCCGGCGAAAGCCGCCCTACGTCAAGGTACGTCGGTAGAATTGCAGCGTGAGCGCCATCGCCTGAAGGAACAGCGCGGGATCGTACCGCGGCCCCTCGTCCCGCAGGAAGGCGTGCTGCGCATTCATCTCATGCCACTCGTAGGTCGCGCCGACCGCCTCCAGCCGGGTGCGGATCGCCTCCCGCCCCGCAAAGGGGACATGCGGGTCCTGCCGTCCCCACACGAACATCACCTCCGCTTTCAGGTCGGCCATACGTGCGAGGCTGTCGTCGGATCGACCCTCGCCCAACGTACCCGAATGGATGTCCGTCGGGTAGAAGCAAGCGGCGGCAGCCACGCGCGGATCGAGCGCGGCCCGGTAGGCGAGATGGCCGCCTAGACACACGCCGAACGTTCCCAGCCGGCCGTTGCAGGCGGCATGCGCGAGCATGGTGGTCGTGGCGGCCTCCGCGTCGGCATCGAACGCAGGAACAGGCTTCGCGAACTTCAGCGCGTTACCCCGGTCGGTGCCGGCCTGATCATACTTCAGAACCGTACCCGCGGGCTCGTACTCGTGGTAGACTTCGGGTACGGCGACGACATACCCGTTCCCCGCGATCATCGCCGCCAACCGGCGGATCGGGGCCGTGACCTGATAGATTTCCGAGAACAGGAGCACGCCCGGAAAGCGGCCTGCGATAGCAGGCCGGAACAGATGCATCCGCATCGGACCGCTGCCTGGCACGTCGACATCCAGTGTCTCGTCGCTGCGCAAGATCATGCGAATATCCTCAAGCCGACCTGATGAAGGGCACTGCCGTCATAGCACCCGCGCTCGCAGCGGTAAGTCACTCTGCGCCGCGGCTCGTCTTCTGGCGTATCGAGAACCTATCGCCTCGCCGAACGTCTACCCTTGGAATGACACCTGATGCCGAACGGAGTGATGATGGACATACCGGGGTTGATGGTCGGAATGGGTGGTATCGTACTGGCGTTTGCCCCGGTCAATTCAGCCTCGGCTGCTCCTCAGGTTTCGTTGGGCACGATCTCGGTCGGCGCCGGACGCGGCGCTTCGAACGCTGACGACCCATCGCCCGATGTGGATGCCGCCGCCGCCGCGCTCGGTGAGAAGGGCTTTACGATCCTCAACGACCCCGGCCACGCCGCCTATGTCGCCGAAGTCGTCGTGACGAGGACAGATGTCGGTGCCGCGCCGGTTCGCGTGCGCAGCGGAAAAGCCGCCGTTGTCGGCGCAGGGCTCAGTGTTCCCATCGGCAGTGGCGGATCACGGATCGTCCCGCTACAGCGGACGGAATTGACGATCACCATCCGCAAGCGAGGCGGTGTAGCGATCCTCTGGCACGGTGCGGCGATGACCGTTCGTTCGGAGGGGGCGCTGAACGCAAGCGCCGATGGCGTCGCGTCTGCGCTGAGCGAAGCGGCGCTACGCCGCTATCCTGCTGTCTCGGACGAGGTCACCAGCGTACCCTGACCGCTCGCCCCGAAAGCTGATGCAGACCGGGGTTGGGACAGCTATTGGTCGATGCAGCCATCAGGAGAGGTTTATGTCGGTCAAGGTCATCGCGTTCGTCAGCGTCAAGCCCGGCCAAGAGGATGGGTTCGTGGCCGCGGCGCGCCCCTGCATCGCCGCGTCGCGCGCGGAACCGGGCGTTCTGTACTACGACCTCTGGCGGGAGGTCGATGGCGAGCGGCGCTTCGTCTTCAACGAACTCTATGTCGACGATGCGGCGGTGCAGGCCCACATGGCATCCGACCATTTCAAGGCGTTCGGCATCGCAGCGCGCGACCTCGCTTCGGCTCGGCCAAGCATCACCGTGACGCACGCTGTCGACGTGGCCGACTGACAAGATGCCGCGTGTGCCGGCGCCGACACGACCATGACGACCGAAATTGTGAGGATTCGATGACCCGTTCGATTGACCGACGATCGCTGCTCGCGGGTGCGGCTGTTGGGGGTGTGGCTCTTGGTGCCACCGGTTCCCGCGCGCAGCCGGGGGCAATCTCCGAGATCTACGAGCTTCGGACCTATCGACTGGTCCACGGCCCGATGCGGGAGCGGCTCGACGCTTATCTGAAGAACGCCTTCATTCCGGCCGCGCGCCGCGCCGGTTGTGGACCGGTGGGCGTCTTCACGGTGGCGATCGGTGCCGAAAGCCCGACCGTCCAGGTTCTCGTCCCGCATCCGTCGATCGCGGACTTCGTGGCGCTGCCCGATCGGCTGAGTGCCGATCGAGGCTACGCAACGCTTGCCGAACCGTTCTTCAGCGCGACGCCGGAACGTCCGCCCTATGCCTCGCTGGAGGTGAAGCTGATGCGCGCCTTCCCGCACTTTACCCGCGTCGAGCGGTCTGCCGCCTCACGCGACACCGCGTCGCGCCTATTCGAATTGAGAACGTACTTCAGTCATAACGATAGGGCAGGAGCTACGAAGATCGGGATGTTCGACACCGGCGGCGAGATCGAGATATTCCGGCGCAACGGACTGACGCCGGTTTTCTTCGCTCAGGACCTCACCGGGCCTCGTCTGCCGAGCCTGACCTATATGCTGACGTTCCCCGACCTCGCGACGCGGGAGCGAAACTGGCGCGCGTTCGGGTCCGATCCCGCGTGGCGCCAGCTCATCGCGACACCGGGGCTCACCGATCCCGACATCACCACGGGCATCGGCAACCAGATCCTCAACCCAGCGCCCTATTCGCAGATCTGACGGGAATACCGGTCACGCGACAGACGTGCCCGGCCTACGTCGGCAACATCCGGCCGGTGGTGCGATCGAGCCCGCGTGCAGTGTAGATGTCCAGCGCGGTCGCGCCCAGTACGAACAGGATCGCTCCCCAGACGGCCCTATTGCGGGGGTGGGCCTTCGCCGCCGCCCCCAGCGCCGTGAGATCCAGCGCATCACCGGCGACGCGGCCCCAGACGTTGGTAGACAGCGCTGGCGCCGCAAGCAGGCCGGCGCCGGCCACCAGCTCGCGGGCACCAAAGGCGCGGATCAACGGCTCCGAACCCTCCGCCTCCAGCGTCTGGGCGATCCGCTTCGCACCGAACATTTCCGCCACCCCCAGGGCGACGGAGAAGATCCCTAATCCAAGTCCTAACGCTTTGAAGTTCATGACTTAACTCCACATCGCTCCTGTTGGATCAACGGCATTCGCGCGCAGGCGTTCCAAGCTTACGCCTCGGTTCCACTCCCGTTTGCGGAGTCGGAGTCGTAGTCCTCGCCATCCTGTCCGCCCCCTGCGCCGGAACCGCTGCCGTGGACTTCGCCCGTCGCTCGATCGACATAGGCCCGACGGCCGTCTTCCGGCGGGATTCCTGCGCCGGCATTGCGCGCGACCGAATTCGCTGCCGTCCCGCCATCATCCGCGCCGACCGCGATCCGATCCGGCAGGTTCTCGCGATAGGTACCGGCTTCCTGGCCAGAATAATGACCCTCGTCGCCCGCACGATTGTCACGGATTTCGATCGTGTCGTCGGTGGCGGGGCGGGCGATGTCCTCCTTGGCAGGGGAGCGATCGGCGGCGTGGTCGTGGCGGTCGGGCATGCTATCCTCCAGAATCTGTACCGCGCTTCAACGCATGGCCGCGCCGAGGGCTGCAACCGTCCGCCATGCTGCTGCGTTGCGGTGGCGGAATGATCCTGAAAGTCGCCAGCTACAACATGCACAAGGGGGTGGGGACCGATAGGCGGCTCAGCCCCGAACGCATTCTCGACGTGCTGCGCGAGATCGATGCGGACGTGATCGCGTTGCAGGAAGCCGACCGACGCTTCGGCACGCGCGACGGCGTCATTCCGCTTCACCTGCTGGCCGAGCATAGCGACTGGCAACCGGTCGCGGTCGGCAAGCGTGCCGCGAGCATGGGCTGGCATGGCAACGCGCTGCTGGTGCGGAAATCGGCGACGATCGTGGGGTGCGACGCGATCCACCTGCCGGCGCTGGAGCCACGCGGCGCGGTATCGGCGGAGGTCGATGTCGACGGCGGCTCGGTGTGCGTCGTCGGCATGCATCTCGACCTGTCCGGGCTGTGGCGGCGCAAGCAGGCGGCGGCGATCCTGGCGCATGTTGCGCATCGGCCTGAACGTCGCCCGACGGTGATGATGGGCGACCTGAACGACTGGTCGGCAGCGTCGGGGTGCCTGCGCGACTTCGGCCGCGACTTCGCGATGGCGGATACCGGTCCGTCCTTTCACGCCCGCGCGCCCATCGCCCGGCTCGACCGCATCATGGTGTCGCGAGACCTCACCATCCAAGACTGCGGCGTCCACGCCAGCGCGGCGGCCCGCAAGGCGTCCGATCACCTGCCGATCTGGGCGGTGATCGAGCGCAACTGATGCGGGAAAAGGAACTCCGCCTCGCCCTCGTCTGCTACGGCGGGATCAGCTTGGCGGTGTACATGCACGGCATCACCAAGGAGGTGTGGCGGCTCGCCCGCGCCAGCCGCGCCTGGCATGACGGCATGGCGCCGCCGCCGGGCACCGACGCGGTGTATCACGCGCTGCTGGAAGAGATCGAGACGCGCGGCGGCATGAAGCTGCGGGTGCTGGCGGACATCGTCGCGGGGGCGAGCGCGGGCGGAATCAACGGCATCTTCCTGGGTCAGGCGATCGCCACCGGCCAGTCGCTCGACCCGCTGACCGACCTGTGGCTGACCTCCGCCGATGTAGAGGCCTTGATCGATCCCGCCGCCGCGCCCGCGCATCGCCTGTCGAAGCTGTGGGCCTTGCCGCTCGCGTGGATGGCGGCGGGGCGCAGCACGGAGGCGCTAGAGGAGCATGCCGATGCCGCCACACGCGACGAGGTGCGCGCGAAGCTGTCGCACTTCGTCCGCTCGCGCTGGTTCGAACCGCCGTTCGGGGGCGAGACGTTCACCGGATTGCTGCTCGACGCGTTCGACGCGATGGCAGCATCGGAACGCGGGCCGCGATTGTTGCCCGACGGTCAGCCGCTCGACCTGTTCGTCACGGTCACCGACTTTGCCGGTCATCCCGAGCGTTTACGCCTGAACTCGCCGCCCGAAGTGGTGGAGACGGAGCACCGCCTCGTCGTGTCGTTTTCCGACGAAGGGCATGCGAGCGACACACTGGCCGCGATCCCCGAACTGGCGTTTGCCGCGCGCGCCACGTCCAGCTTCCCCGGCGCGTTCCCGCCGTTTCAGGTCGGCGAGCTCGACCGTGTGCTGAAGGCGCGGTCGGCGATGTGGCCGGGCCGCCGCGCCTTCCTGCGCCGCGTGTTGCCGCGACAGGCCGCCGCCAACGCCGCGGACAAGGCGGTGCTCATCGACGGCTCGGTGCTCGCCAATGCGCCGTTCCAGCCGGCAATCGCCGCCCTTCGACAACGTCCGGCGCGACGGCAGGTCGACCGCCGCTTCGTCTATATCGACCCTTCGCCCGGACCCAAATTCCGGCTCGGAGGACGCGACGGCACGCCCGGCTTCTTCCAGACGATCATCGGCGCGTCGAGCGAACTGCCGCGGCAGCAGCCGATCCGCGACAATCTCGAAGCGCTGGCGGAAAGGTCGGCGCGCATCGAACAGATGCTCGGCCTCGTCGCGGCGATCCGACCGCGCGTGGAGGCGGAAGTGGAGGCGCTGTTCGGCCGCACCCTGTTCCTCAACCGGCCGAGCGCGCGACGATTGGCGGCATGGCGCGCGCGGTCACAGGCTGCGGCGGCGGCGCAGGCGGGCTTCGCCTATGCCGCCTACGGCCACGCCAAGCAGGCGGCGGTGATCGACGCGCTGGCGGTGCTGACCCACAGCATCGCGGGCGAACAGGCGCCCGAGCGCCGCCGCCGCATTCGCCAGACGATCGCGGGGGAGGCAGCGTTGCGTGCCGGTGGCGATCCGTCGGACCCACAGGCGATCACCTTCCTGCGCATATTCGACACCGGCTTCCGCATTCGCCGCCTGCGCCTCCTCGCCCGGCGACTGGGTGAATTGGAGGAGCGCGACGTCGAGCATCTCGGCGACCTCCGCAAAGCCATTTACCTGTCGCTATCGGCCTATCTCGACCGGCAACGCGCCGACGCCTTCGCCGGCTTGCGCGGTATGGCGCGCGGGTTGCGCGGCGACGCCGGGCCGCTGCTCGATGCGCTCGCCACCACGCTCGATCTGCCTGCGCTGGACGCGGACACCGACGCGCGGCTCGCCGAGGCGCTGACGCCGCTCGACCGCGATGCGCGCCGGACCATGCTGCTCGCCTATCTCGGCTTCCCCTTCTACGACACCGCCACGCTGCCGCTGTTGCAGGGCGAGGGTCTCGACGAGTTCGATACGATCCGCGTCGACCGCATCGCGCCGGAGGATGCGCCGTCGATCCGCACCGGCGGCGCGGAGGCGACGTTGAAGGGTATTCAGTTCAACAGCTTCGGCGCATTCTTCAGCCGCGCATACCGCGAGAACGACTATCTCTGGGGCCGATTGCACGGCGCGGAGCGGATGATCGACATCGTCGTCTCCACCCTCCCCCGCTCCGTCCGCCTCCGCGCCGGACGCATCGCCGCGATCAAGTGCGCCGCATTCGTGGCGATCCTCGACGAGGAAGAGCCACGCTTGTTGGCGGTGAGCGCGCTGATCGCCTCGTTGCGGCGGGAGGTGGGGTGATTCTTCTCCATCGGTGCTGAGCATGGTTAAGGCCGGGCCGCTGGGGCATGGCCTTCGACTGCGCTCAGGCCGAACGGAAGGAGGTGAGCAGGGGAAGCCAGCGACCATCGTCGCCGCCGTGCGACGAACCGGCACGAAGGCTGGTCAAGCCGTGCCTTCGCCTGTAGCCTTGCTACCCGCATGGGCGAACGGAGACGAGAATGCAGTTCCTGAAGATCCTCTTCTGGTGCCTCCTCGCCTTTCTGGCTGCGCTGTTCACGATCGGGAACTGGACGTCGGTTCCGATCCATCTGCCCGGTGACCTCGTCGCGGAGGTAAACCTGCCGTTCCTGCTGCTTGTCACGTTCCTGATCGGCCTGCTGCCGACCTTCGGCTGGCAAGCGGCGCGGCGCTGGCGGTTGAAGCAGCGGCTGACCACGTGCGAGCGGTTGCTTGCCGAAACGCGCGCCGCCCAGATGTCCGTGCCGGTGGCCCCGACGATGGCGGTCCAGCCACTCGTTCCCGACGCCAGCTACACGCCGATCGCACCGGAGCCGAACCTGAAGTGAGCAACCGCATCTACGTCGCGATCGATACGCCCGACCTCGCCCGCGCCAAAGCCATCGCCACCAAGGTCCGCAACCATGTCGGCGGCCTGAAGCTGGGCCTCGAATTCTTCGCCGCCCACGGCCAGCCTGGCGTGCGCGAAATGGCGACGATCGGGCTGCCGATCTTCCTCGACCTGAAGCTCCACGACATCCCCAATACCGTCGCCAAGGCGGTGCAGGCGCTGTCCCCGCTCGAACCCGCGATCCTGACCGTCCACGCCAGCGGCGGTCGCGCGATGCTGGAGGATGCGAAGGCCGCCGCGCCGCTCGGTACGAAGGTCGTCGCGGTGACGATGCTGACCAGCCTCGATGCCAGCGACCTTGCGGCGACCGGCGTCTCCGGCAGCGCCCACGATCAGGTCGTCCGCCTCGCCGCGCTGGCCGCCGAGGCCGGGGTCGACGGCATCGTCTGTTCGGGCGCGGAGGTCGCGGCGGCGAAGGCGGCATGGCCGAAGGGCTATTTCGTCGTTCCCGGCGTCCGTCTCGCGGACGGACCCGTTGGCGACCAGAAGCGCGTCGTCACGCCACGCGCCGCCGTGGACGGCGGCGCGTCGATCATCGTCGTCGGTCGCCCGATCACGCAGGCCGAGGACCCCGACGCCGCCGCACGGGCCATCGCCGGCACGTTGTGACGCGACCGGTGTGGCTCGGCCGGTGGCCGCGCCGATCCGTGCTGCTCAGCGTGGTGTGGCTGTTCGTCGCCGGCTTTCTGGTGTTTCCGCCGGGTCGATCGGCCGAGAGCCCGTCGTTCCTGCTCACGGACGGCTGGTCGGCGGCAAATCCCACCCTGTCCGACTGTCTGCCGTTCACCCGGACCAGCGCCGTTGTCATCGACCACCTGCAGCGCGACGGCTTCGTTCGGTCGCTCGCAACCGGTGATCTGGAACTCACTGTCCGCCCGTTCCCGCTGGTCCATTACAATCGCGTCGATCGCTGCTATACGAGCGCCGACGCCGCCCTGTTCCTGAGTTCGCTCATCGCTCTGACGGCAGCGCTCGCCGCGCTGCTTTGGGGTGGTCGCAGCATCGTCCGGGCGTGGCGCGCGAACCAGATCGGAGACACGACGCCATGCCCGCCAAGATCTGCGGCCTGACCACGGCCGCGACGCTCGATGCCGCGCTCGGCGGCGGCGCGAGCCATGTCGGCTTCGTGTTCTTCGCCCCCTCACCCCGCAATCTCGACTTCGATGCCGCACCCGCGCTGGCGGCGCGCGTGCCGGATCACGTTGCGAAGGTCGGCGTCTTCGTCGACCCCGATGACGGACTGCTGGAACAGGCGGTCGCCGTCGCGGCGCTGACCGTCCTGCAACTGCACAAGGTCGCCCCCGCCCGCGCCGCTGCGATCCGCGCGCGCTTCGGGCTGGAGACCTGGGCCGCGGTGGCGGTGAAGGCGCGCGGCGACCTCGATGTCGCACGGACCTTCACGGGTGCCGCCGACCGGATCCTTTACGACGCCAAGACGCCGCCCGGCGCGGCATTGCCCGGCGGGATGGGGCTGCGCTTCGACTGGAGCCTGCTCGACGGGTTCGCCCACCCGCTGCCTTGGGCGCTGTCCGGCGGGCTCGACGCGGGCAATGTCGCGGAGGCGGTCGCCCGCACCGGTGCGCCGCTGGTCGACGTCTCATCAGGCGTGGAAACCGCGCCAGGGGTCAAGGATGTGGACAAGATCGCCGCCTTCCTTAAAGCGGCGCGATCATGAACGCCCCCAATTCCTTCCGCACCCAGCCCGACGAGCGCGGCCATTTCGGTCAGTTCGGCGGCCGGTTCGTCGCCGAAACGCTGATGCCGCTGATCCTCGACCTCGACCGCGAATACCGCG
Organism: Sphingomonas sp. AC435; assembly: GCF_979253005.1. Lineage (NCBI taxonomy): Bacteria > Pseudomonadati > Pseudomonadota > Alphaproteobacteria > Sphingomonadales > Sphingomonadaceae > Sphingomonas > Sphingomonas sp. AC435. The sequence continues at coordinate 159,204 of NZ_CEEDCJ010000008.1, read as the reverse complement.
CAGCCAAGGCCGATCCGGCGTTCAAGGCCGAGTTCGAGGATTTGCTCGAACATTATGTCGGTCGCCCCAGCCCGCTCTATCACGCCGAACGCCTGTCGGCGGCGCTGCGCGAGGGCGCGGAGCCCGGCATGGGCGCGCAGGTCTGGTTCAAGCGGGACGAGCTGAACCACACCGGCGCGCACAAGATCAACAACTGCATCGGTCAAATCTTGCTGGCAATCCGCATGGGCAAGACGCGGATCATCGCGGAGACGGGAGCGGGCCAGCACGGCGTCGCCACCGCCGCGGTCTGCGCGCGCTTCGGCCTGCCCTGCGTCATCTACATGGGCGCGCGGGATATCGAGCGGCAGCAGCCCAATGTGTTCCGCATGAAGCTGCTCGGTGCGGAGGTCCGCCCGGTCGAAAGCGGCGCGAAAACGCTGTCGGACGCGATGAACGAGGGCCTGCGCGACTGGGTCGCGAACGTCCACGACACCTTCTATATCATCGGCACCGCCGCCGGCCCGCATCCCTATCCGGAAATGGTCCGTGACTTCCAAAGCGTGATCGGTCGCGAGGCGCGCGCGCAGATGCTGGCCCGTACCGGTCGCCTGCCCGACGCGCTCGTCGCAGCGATCGGCGGCGGATCGAACGCGATCGGCCTGTTCCACCCGTTCCTCGACGATGCCGAGGTCGCGATGCTCGGCGTGGAGGCGGCGGGCCACGGTCTCGGCCGCGAGCACGCGGCCTCGCTGGCTGGCGGCTTTCCCGGCGTGCTCCACGGCAACAAGACCTATCTGTTGCAGGACGAGGACGGCCAGATTGCGGAGGGTCACTCGATCTCCGCGGGCCTCGACTATCCCGGCATCGGGCCGGAACATGCGTGGCTGCGTGACATCGGACGCGTCGAGTATGACAGCGCGACCGACCGGGACGCGCTCGATGCGTTCCAGCTGTTGTGCCGGACGGAGGGGATCATCCCCGCGCTGGAGCCGGCCCACGCCATCGCCGCGGTCACCCGCCGCGCCAAGACGATGCGCGACGATCAGGTGATCCTCGCCAATCTGTGCGGGCGCGGCGACAAGGACATCTTCACCGTCGCCTCAGCGCTGGGTGTGTCGATATGACCACCCGCCTCGCCGCCGCCTTCGCGCAGGATCACGCCGCGCTCGTCTGCTTCGTCACCGCGGGCGACCCGACACCCGCCGCGACGCCCGCGATCCTCGACGCGCTGGTCGCGGGCGGTGCCGACGTGATCGAGTTGGGCATGCCCTTCACCGATCCGATGGCCGACGGCCCGGCGATCCAGAACGCCAATATCCGCAGCCTCGCAGCCGGCACGCGCACGACCGACATCCTGTCGATCGCGGCGGGCTTCCGCGCGCGCCACCCGGGCGTGCCGCTGGTGCTGATGGGCTATGCCAACCCGATGCTCCGCCACGGCAGCGCCGCCTTCGCGCGTGCCGCCGCGGATGCGGGCGTCGACGGGGTGATCTGCGTCGACATCCCGCCCGAGGAGGACGACGCGCTCGGACCGGCATTGCGCGCGGCCGGGATCGCCCCGATCCGGCTGGCGACGCCGACCACCGACGCCGCACGCCTGCCCGCCGTCCTCGATGGCGCGGGCGGGTTCCTCTATTACGTGTCCGTCGCCGGCATCACCGGGCTTCAGCAGGCGCAGCAATCCTCGATCGAGGACGCCGTCGCGCGGCTGATGGACGCCACCGACCTGCCCGTCGCGGTCGGCTTCGGCGTCCGCACCCCCGATCAGGCCGCCGCCATCGCCCGCGTGGCGGACGGCGTCGTCGTCGGCTCCGCAATCGTCGAGATCGTCGCCGCCCACGGGGCCGATGCGCCCGGCCCCGTCACCACCTATGTCCGTTCGCTCGCCGATGCCGTCGCGTCGGCCCGCAAGGTAGTCGCAGCATGAGTTGGCTCAACAGCGTCCGCAACGCCCTCGCCTTCGGTCCCCGCAAGGAGCAGGCCGAGGAGAATCTCTGGCACAAGTGCAAGGGGTGCGGCCAGATGGTCTTCACCAAGGAGCTGGAGGAGAACCTCTACGTCTGCCCGCGGTGCGAGCATCACGAGCGGATCGGCCCGAAGATCCGCTTCGAGCATATCCTGGACGAGGGCAGCTACGCCGAACTGCCCGCGCCGAAGGTGCCTGAGGACCCGCTGAAGTTCCGCGATTCGAAGAAGTACACCGATCGCATCCGCGCCGCCCGCACCGCTACGGCGGAGCCGGACGCGCTGTTGAATGCGCGCGGCACGATCCTCGGCCACCGCGTCGTCATGGGCGTGCAGGATTTCGCGTTCATGGGCGGGTCGATGGGCCTCGCCGTGGGTGAGGCGTTCGTACGCGGCGTCGAGGCGGCGATCGCCGACAGGTCGCCCTATCTGATCTTCACGGCGGCCGGCGGCGCGCGGATGCAGGAGGGCATCCTGTCGCTGATGCAGATGCCGCGCAGCACCGTCGCGATCCAGATGCTGCACGATGCCGGGCTGCCGTACATCGTGGTGCTGACCGACCCCACGACGGGCGGCGTCACCGCCAGCTACGCCATGCTGGGCGACATCCAGATCGCCGAGCCCAATGCCCTGATCGGCTTCGCCGGCCAGCGCGTGATCGAAAGCACGATCCGCGAAAAGCTGCCCGAGGGGTTCCAGCGCGCGGAATATCTGCTCGACCACGGCATGCTGGACATGGTCGTCCACCGCAAGGACCTGCGCGAGCGGCTGGCGCAGGTGATCGGCTACCTCTGCGGCCAGCGCGCGGCGGCGGCGTAAGGCACAACACGTCCATCCCGGCAAAGGCCGGAGCCCAGTTGCCGAGTTCGTCCTGATGAAGCCATGCCGCGCATCATCGCTCGATCGCTACAGGACCCCGGCGCTCACCGGGGTGGATGCTGGAGGCTGAAATCATGCCCGATCACGCCACCTCCACCCACGCCGCCGTGCAGGCGCAACTCGATCGCCTCGCGACGCTCTCGCCGGGTGCCGACATCCTCGGCCTGGAGCGTGTTGCGGCGCTGCTGTCACGGCTCGGCGATCCGCACCTGTCGCTACCGCCGGTGTTCCACGTCGCCGGCACCAACGGCAAGGGATCGACCTGCGCCTTCCTGCGCGCCGCGATCGAGGCGGCCGGGCATTCGGTTCACGTCTTCAGCAGCCCGCACCTCGTGCGCTTCAACGAACGTATCCGTCTCGCCGGCCACCTGATCGCGGACGATCACCTTGCGGCATTGCTGGCGGAAGTGCTGGACGTCGCGGACGGCATCCGCCCGAGCTTCTTCGAGGTCACGACGGCCGCCGCGTTCCTCGCCTTCGCCCGCACCCCCGCGGCCGCGACGATCGTTGAGGTCGGGTTGGGCGGCCGGCTGGACGCGACCAACGTCGTCGCCGCACCCGCGGTCACCGGCATCGCCGCACTGGGCATGGATCACGAGGCGTTCCTCGGCACCTCCGCCACCGGAATCGCGGCCGAGAAAGCCGGCATCGCCAAGCCCGGCGTGCCACTCGTGACGATGGATTACGCTCGCCCCCTGCGTGACCGCATCGCGGCGGTGGCGGCGCAGGCCGGCGCACCCGTGATTGCACGCGGACGTGAGTGGAACAGCGACACCGCCCGCTCGACGATGCGCTACAGCGACGACGGCTTCTCCGTCGTCACCAACCGGCCGCGGCTGGTCGGTGCCCACCAGTCGCGCAACCTTGCACTGGCGATCGCCATGCTGCGGCATCAAGGCGCGCTGCACATCCCGGAAGCCGCCTATCGCGCTGCCGCGGACTGGGCGCAGTGGCCGGCACGGATGCAGCGCCTGTCGCCGGGGCCGCTCACCGATCGCCTGCCGACCGCATCGGAATTGTGGATCGACGGCGCCCACAACCCCTCTGCCGCCGCGCCGGTCGCCCGCGCGCTGCGAACCATCGCGCAGGGTCGGCCGGTGACGCTGGTGCTGGGCATGCTCGCGAACAAGGATGCTGCGGGCGTGCTGCGCCTCCTGTCGTCCTCTATTGCGCGCGTCATTGCGGTGCCGATTTCCGGCCACGCGCATCATGCCCCCGAATCATTGGCTGATATCACCGGGCAGTTCGGCCCCGCCGCCACGACTGCGCACTCGCTGGAGCAAGCGCTGGACCTTGTCCGCGACCCCGCCCCGGTCCTGATCGCGGGCTCGCTCTACCTTGCCGGAGAGGCGCTCGCCGCCAACGACGAACCACCCGCCTAGTTGCTATTGACTTGCAATAACGGATCGAAGACGTTGCCGGCATAGCCGCGGAGCAACGCCATGACCGACACCCTCGCCCTCCTGCCCCACACCCTGCCACACTGCCAGAATGCGCGGCTCGCGCTGTTCGCGATCCGCAGGATGGGGGCACACGGCCTGCACGATGCGTGCGCGGCGCACGGCATCTTCACGTCCTTCGGGCAGGATTTCCGTCGTCCGTTGATGCTCTTGCGGGCGCTGATGGCGGACCTCGCTGCCCATGCCGGCGGCACGATCGCGATCGCGCCCTGCTGTTGCGCGCGCATGACCTCCGCAGAGGCGGCATTGCTGTCGATCCTGCACCGGATCGAGGTGGAGCCGATCCAGGCGCAGTTCCTGATGAGCGACCTGCTCGGCATCCGCCGGGTCGAGGGTCCGCTGATGGCGGCCGCAGCAGTCACCGCCGCCTTCGCCGATGCCGGCCGCCCGATCGTGGCCTGACCCGTCAATCCGCCCGCGCGCCCTCACCGGCGACGCCCGCGCTGCCGATCGACCGATCGACCAGACCGTTGCGGCTCATCCACCAGAACAGCGCGACGCCCGGCAGCGCGAGCGCCGTCGTCAGCAGATAGAAATCGACATAGCCGAGCCGCTCGATCAGCGCGCCGGCGGTGGTGCCGGTCACAATCCGCCCGACGATGCTTGCCGCCGCCGAGATCAACGCGAATTGCGCAGCCGTAAAGCGCAGGTCGCACAGCGCGGAGAAATACGCGATCACGACGACTCCGCCGAACCCACTCGCCGCATTCTCGAACCCGATCGCGCCCGCCATGCCCCAATTGCTGTGTCCTGCCGCCGCCAGCGCCGCGAACGACAGGTTGGACACCGCCATCAGCACGAGCGCGAGCAGCACCGAGCGCTTCATGCCCATCTTCGCATACAGCACGCCGCCGACGAATATCCCGACCAGATAGGCGATGAACCCGACGCCCACGTCGTAGAACGCGATCTCGTCGCCGGTGAAGCCAAGCTCGTCGAACAGTAGCCGCAGCGTCAGGTTCGCCAGCGTGTCGCCCACCTTGTGGATCAGGATGAAGAGCAGCACGAGCACGGCCCCCTTGCGCGCGAAGAACTGCACAAACGGGCCCCAGATCGCCTTCAGCCCCTCGGCGAAGCCGCGCGGCTCGACCGGCTCGCGCCGCCGCGGCGGCTCACCGAGCAGCAGCCCCGCCAGCATCGCCGGCAAGGCGAAGATGGCGCAGGCCAGATAGCCCGCGCTCCACCCGGCCCGCTCCGCCACGACCAGCGCCAGCGCACCCGCACCCGCCGATCCGATCCGCCAGCCATACTGGCTCATGCCGGATCCGACGCCGAGCTGGCGCGGCTCCAGCACTTCGATCCGATACGCGTCGATGACGATGTCGAATGTCGCGCCGGCCGCGCCCACCAGAATGGCCGCGGTCGCCGCGGCGCCGATGCTGGCCGCCGGATTGACCAGCGCCAGATTGACGACCGCCGCGATCACCAGCACGCCCGCCAGGATCAGCCACGACACGCGTTGACCCAATCGGCCCAATATCGGCAGCCGGACGCCGTCGACCACCCACGCCCACAGCCATTTGAGATTGTAGACGAGGAAGGCGAGGCTGAACGCGGTAACGGTCTTCTTGTCGATGCCTTCCTGCGCCAGCCGCGTGGTCAGCGTCGCGCCGATCATCGCGTACGGAAAGCCGGACGAGATGCCGAGTGCCAGCGCGGCCAGCGGCTGCCGCTCCAGATACGGCGCCACCCCGTCCCGCCAGCCCGTCCGTTCCGTCATTCCCGCCCCTTCGCTCGTTTGGGCAACAGCATAGCCGCGGCCCGCGCGAGCGTCACGCCGCTTCGGGCGATCCCGTTGCGAACAGCGTGAAGCCGGGCGGCAGGCGCTTCGGCGGCTTACCCGCCATCCCCGCCTCGATTGCGCCGATCGCCGCGATCAGATCGCGTTGCCCATAGGGTTTGGACAGACACCCGGCAGCCAGTTCGACCGCCTCGGGCGGGCAAGCACCGGTGACGAACATCACTGCCACACCGCGCGCACGCGCGGCACGCGCGACCTCTACGCCGGAGCCGTCGGCCAGATTGACGTCGACCAACACCAGATCGATAGCGTCGCCGCCGGACAGCACCGCAACGGCATCCGCGACGCGGTCCACCGTCGCGACGATTTCGAAATCGGCATCGGTCAGCACATGCTCGGCGTCGAACGCAACGAGGGGCTCATCCTCCACGACGAGGAGCCGGACGATCCGCCGTTTTTTCTTGCCGAACAACACGCCCGTCCGCCCGATCGTTACGCCCATGACGCATAACGCACTTCATTCGTAACGGACGCAAAGATTTTTCGCCTAGACGCGCAATCCGCAGTATTCGCCGCCGGATGACCACCGACAAGACCCAAGACGCTGCTCCCGAGAGCGATCGTCCCGAAGGCGACCGGATCGCCAAGCTGCTCGCCCGCGCCGGCATCGCTTCGCGGCGGGAGGTGGAACGGATGATCGAGGAGGGCCGCGTCGCGGTGGACGGCAAGGTGCTCGACACACCCGCCACCGTGCTGACCGATCTGTCCGGCGTCACGGTCGACGGCAAGCCGGTCGCAGCGCCGGAGCCGGCGCGGCTGTTCCTGTATCACAAGCCACCGGGGCTGCTCGTCACCGAGTGGGATCCCGCCGGCCGCCTGACGATCTACGACCGATTGCCCGCCGACCTGCCACGGCTGGTGCCCGTCGGCCGGCTCGATCTGGCGACGGAGGGGCTGTTGCTGCTGACCACGGACGGTGGGCTGAAGCGCACGCTGGAGCTGCCCGCGACGGGCGTCGAGCGCACTTACCGTGCCCGCGCTTACGGAGAGATCACGCAGGCGCGGCTGGAGGAGCTGATCGACGGGGTCGAGATCGAGGGTATGCGCTACGGCTCGATCGACGCCAATCTGGAGCGGCGAACGGGCGCAAACGTCTGGATCGAACTGACGCTGACCGAGGGCAAGAACCGCGAGGTCCGTCGCGTGCTGGAGTATCTCGGGCTTCAGGTTTCGCGCCTGATCCGCACCCGCTACGGCCCGTTCGTGCTCGGCGAGTTGCAGCCGAACGAGATCGGCGAGGCGCGCGGGGCCGATATCGCCACCTTCCGCCGCTCGCTGGAGGGTTCGAAGCGCGGTAAGGGTCAGGATCAGGCGATCGTCGAGGTCGCCGCGCGCGTCGTGGCGCCACCGCCCCCTCCCCCCATGCCTGCGACCAGCCGCTCCGTCGAAACGGAGCGTCCGCGGTCGGAGCCGGTGCGCGTCGATCGTGGCGCAAAGCCGGCCGCCGGGTGGGGCAGCCGCACGCGCCCCAGCCGCCCCGCCGTCGAGCCTGATGCCCCACGCACCCGCGGCCGTCCGCCGCTACGTGACGGCGTCGAGGCGCGCGCGCCGCGTCCTGCTTCGGACGGCGAGCGCAGTGGCCGCTTCGTGCGCGACCGCGGCGACGCCACTACGCCACACAGCGGCGGCGGCTACCGCGGCGACGAAGCACGCCCACCCCGCTCGCGCGCCGACAGCGATCCGCGCGCCGGCCGTGATCGATCCGACGAACGGCCACGCAGCGCGACGGGCAGCCGTCCGTTCGCTTCCCGTTCGGACGGCGCACAACGCCCGACACGACCGCGATCGGACGGCGATCCCCGCGCCGACAAGGAGCGGTCCGGCGACCGGTCGCGTGGCGGCAGCGGCAATCGTCCGTTCGGCTCGCGCGGCGACGGTGACCAGCGGCCGGCGCGGTCCCGCACCGACAGCGATCCCCGCGCCTCTCGCGACCGGTCGGACGATCGGCCGCGTGCAGCATCCGGAAGCCGGCCGTTCGCCACCCGTTCCGACGATCAATCGCGCGCTCGCGGGCCTGCGCCCGGCAACCGCTCGTTCGGTGCCCGCGCGGACGACCAGTCGCGGTCCCGCGGTCCCTCGAAAGGCCCGGCCGGTGGCCGCGGTCATCCGCCCCGCGCCAGTCAGGACGGCGAAGCGCGCGGCCGCCCGGACAGCGGTAAGCCGCCGGCGCGCAGTGGCGGCGGAGGCAAGGGTCCGGCTGGCGGTCGCGGACACCCGCCCCGAGGTCCGAAGGGCGGCGCCCCCAAGGGCGGCGCACCACGCGGAGGGAAGCGCTGATGCGGGTGATTTCCGGACAGTGGCGTGGGCGTCCGCTCGTCGCGCCCAAGGGTGACGCGACCCGCCCGACCGCCGATCGCACGCGGGAGGCGCTGTTCTCGATGCTCACCAGCCGGCTCGGCAGCTTCGAAGGGCTGGCGGTGGCAGACCTGTTCGCCGGCTCCGGCGCGCTCGGGATCGAGGCGCTGTCGCGCGGCGCGGGGTCGTGCCTGTTCGTGGAGCAGGACCGGCCGGCGATCGACGCGCTCAAGTCCAATCTGGAAAAGCTCGGGGTGCGCGCCGACGTGCGGGCGACCTCCGTCCTCGCGCTCGGACCCGCGCCCGCCCCGCTCGATCTCGTGATGATGGACCCACCGTACGGCACCGGGGCGGCGCAGGTGGCGCTCGACAAGCTCGGCCGCCTCGGCTGGTTCGGCCCCGCGACGTGGATCAGCGTCGAAACCGCCAAGCAGGACGAACTGGACGTACCCGGCTTCACCGTCGACGCTTCCCGCGTTCACGGCAAGGCGAGGGTTACGCTGCTGCGCCGCGACGGGTGACCGCTTCCCCTTACACTCTCTAGCTCCTCTCCCTTCGGGATCGGCTGGGGAGAGCTCTCCACCAGCGACACGGTCAAGGCTTCACCCCGGCCCTCTCCTGGCAGGGTAGGGCGCGGAGACGGCCCCTACCCCTCCACCGCATCCTCGCGAACGCGCAGCATCGACACCGCCGCCAGCGCCATCACCGCAGCGGCGAAGGCCATCGTCCAGATCGGCTCGGTCGGGAAGAAATGCTTCATGATCGTACCCATGATCGTCGCCACCAGTAGTTGCGGCACGACCACGAACACGTTGAACAACCCCATATAGATGCCCAGCTTCCGCTGCGGCAGACTCGACGCCAGGATCGCGTAGGGCATCGCCAGGATCGACGCCCAGGCGATGCCGATCCCCACCTCCGCCAGCAGCAGCATCGCCGGCGTGCGGATCACGAAGAACGACAGGAATGACGCCGCGCCGATCGCCAGCGCAGCGGCATGTGTCCGAACCTTGCCGAACCGTCGCGCGACCGGCTGCAACAGGAACGCCGCCACGATCGCCGCAACGAAATTGTACGCGGCGAACATGATCCCGACCCAGTTGCCGCCCTGATTATACGCCTCGCTGGCGGGATCGGCCGATCCGTAGACATATTGGGCAACGACGGGCGTCGTGTAGATCCACATGATGAACAACGCCGACCAGGTGAAGAACTGCGTCAGCGCCAGCCGCTTCATGATCGGTGGCATGCCGGAGAAATCGCCGACGATGTTGGTCAACAGATTGTCGCGGCTGCCCCTCGCATAGAGCGCCCCCGCTGCGAGCCGCGCGAGCCCGTAGAACGCGACCAGCCCGCCGAGCAGGTACAACTCCTTCTCCAGCCCCAGCACCGCGACGACCGACGCCAGCACCAGCCCGGCGGCGATCCAGACCACGCCGCCGATCGTGGAGGCAGGCGGTACCGGCGGCATGTCATGCGCGCCGAGTTCATGCCCCTCGAACGCCGCGAGTTCGGCGGGACTGTATTCGCGCGTGGTCAGCACGGTCCACAACACCGACGCCAGCAGCGCCGCACCACCCAGGTAGAACGACCACAATACCGTATCCGGAATACCGCCGCCCGCCTGAGAATTGCGCACGCCGAACCGGTCAAGGATATACGGCGTCGCCGACCCGATCACCGCTCCCGCGCCGATGAACGCGGTCTGGAGCGCGTAGCCGGCGGTATGCTGATCCTTGCGCAGCATGTCGCCGACGAAGGCACGGAACGGTTCCATCGCGATGTTGAGCGACGCGTCGAGCATCCACAGCAGCATCGCCGCCGCCAGCAGGCCCGGTGCGTTCGGCATCCCGATCAGCGCCAGCGCCGCCAGCACTGCGCCCGCGAAGAAATACGGTCGCCGCCGCCCGAACCGCCCCCACGTCCGGTCGGAATAATGGCCGATGATCGGCTGCACCAGCAGCCCGGTCAGCGGCGCGGCGATCCACAGCACCGCGAGATTGTCCAGGCTCTCGCCCAGCGACTGGAAGATGCGGCTCATGTTCGCGTTCTGGAGCGCGAAGCCGATCTGGATGCCGAAGAAGCCGAACGAGATGTTCCACAGTCCCGCGAAACCCTGGCGCGGCTTTTCGGTCGTCATGCACGATCCTTGCGGGTTACGGAGGAACCGCGGACGACGAGCCGCGTCGGCAGGATCATGCTCGCCGCCGCTTCCCCACGGATCCGCGCGAGCAGCAGTTCGACCAAGCGCCGGCCCGCCGCGGCGGCGTCTTGCACCACCGTGGTCAGCGGGGGATTGGCGAAGCTGGCCGCCGGGATATCGTCGAACCCGACGACGGCGATGTCGTGCGGCACCGCCAGCCCGGCCTCCGCCAGCACGCGCATCGCGGCGAGCGCGATCAGGTCGCTCGCTGCGACGATGCCGTCGAATGGCAAGCCCCGCGCCAGCAGTTCCCGCGCCGCTCGGGTCCCGTCATCCTCGGTGGAGATCGACGCGACCTGAAGCCGCGGATCGGGGCTCAGGCCCGCCTCGGCCAGCGCCTGCGCATAACCGGCATGCCGGTCGTGGAATTCCGGATAATGGTCGGTCGCGTCGCCCAGAAAGCCGATCCGGCGCCGTCCCTGTTCCAGCAGGTGCCGCGACGCCGCCAGCCCGCCTGCGATATTGTCGCACCCCAGCGTCAGCCCTGGCTGCCCCGGCTGCACCGATCCCCAGCGCACGAAGTGCGTGCCGTGGCCGACCAGCGTCACCAGGCGCTGATGATATTGCGCATAGTCGCCATACCCCAGCAGGATCAGTCCGTCGGCGCGGTGGCTGTCCTCGTAATCGGTGTGCCAGTCGCTCGACAGTTGCTGGAACGACACGAGCAGATCGTAGCCATGCTCCGCGCATGCGCTCATGATCGATCCCAGCATCGCGAGAAAGAACGGATTGATCAGCGTATCGTCCGGCGACGGGTCGCGGAACAGCAGCAACGCGATCGTCCGCGTCGTGCCGGAGCGCAGGTTCGATGCCGCGCGGTCGACGGTGTAGTTCAGTTGCTTGGCGATCGCCTCGATCCGCTGGCGGGTCGAGGAACTGACAGTCGGACTGCCCCGCAGCGCGCGCGAAACGGTCGGCTGCGACACCCCGGCCAGGTGCGCGATATCGAACGAAGTGGCTTTGCGTTGACCGGACAAACTCAGGGCACCCTCTCCCCACGTCCGCTCTCTCGATGGCGACCGCGCACGGAAAAGAACAGCGCAGAATGGCCTGGAGGTCAACGTCCTCGACCGGTGCGCACCTCAATTATCACATAATTGATCGCAGCATGACGTGGGTTGTGGCCGCACCGCAACAACGGGTTGCATAAAAGTTGAATACGTATGCCGCAGCCTTTCGCAAAGCCGACGCGCAATCCATTGCGGCGCCATGCATTCCCACGGCGCGAGAGACGCCACGGGTACCAAGGGGGAGGATTTCGACGATGGCTTCTACACGCTCGTTCTCGTTCGGCGCGACGCTGAACCTGACCGCCAGTGCCGGCGCACTCGGTGCCGCACTGTTGCTGATCGGCACCGGCAACGCCCAGGCGCAGCAGACCACGACGGTGCCGGACCCGGCATCCAGTTCCAGCACCGCCGCCAATCCGAATGAAGCCGCCAGCGCGCCGGATCAGCAGGCCGCCAACGCCGCCGTCACCGGTGACGTAACGCCGGCCCAGAACGAAGCCGTCGCACAGGCCGCGGCGCAGACGGTGCAGGACGCGGGCGGGACTCAGGAGGATGCGGAGATCGTCGTCACGGGCTTCCGCCGTAGCCTCGAGAACGCCGTCGCCGAAAAGAAGACGCGCGATCAGGTGATCGAGTCGGTGTCGGCCGAAGACATCGGCAAGCTGCCCGACGCTTCGATCGCCGAATCGATCGCCCGCTTGCCCGGCGTCACGTCGCAGCGGATCGCCGGCCGTTCGAACTCCATCTCGATCCGCGGCTTCGCCCCCGATTTCTCCACCACGCTGCTCAACGGCCGCGAGCAGACCTCGACGGGTGACAATCGCGCGGTCGAGTATGACCAATATCCCGCCGAAGTCGTCAATCAAGTATTGATCTACAAGACGGCCAATGCCGGCCTGATCGGTCAGGGCCTGTCGGGCACCGTCGATCTGCGCACGATCCGGCCGCTGGAATATGGTCGCCGGGTCTTCTCGGTCGGCGCGCGCGGCACCTATGCCGACGCCGGCAAGCTCAACGCGGGCTCCAAGGACCTCGGCTACCGCGCGACGGCAACATACGTCGACCAGTTCGCGAACGACACGGTCGGCGTCGCGCTGTCGGCATCGTATCTCGACGAGCCGTACCAGATCCAGGAATTCAACGCCTGGGGCTATGCCACCGGTACACGCGTCGGCGACACGGCGCAGACGTCGGTGATCGGCGGGTCCAAGTCCTACGTCACCTCCACCACGTTGAAGCGTCTCGGTATCTCGGGCACGTTGCAGTGGAAGCCGATCCCCGAGCTGGTCACCACGTTCGACGGCTTCTTCTCCGACTTCAAGGACGACCAGATCAAGCGCGGCATCGAGCTGCCGCTGGCGTTCGGCGGCGGGTCGGGCACGATCTTCAACCCCACACAGACCAATTCGACCGTGTCGAACGGCCTCATCACCTCGGGCACGTTCGAGAACGTGCAGGGCGTGGTCCGCAACGATGCGTTCGAGCGCAAGGCGAAGCTGTACTCGTTCGGCTACAACGCCAAATACACCGGCGACGATGGCTGGAACGCGCAGATCGACGTCAGCTATTCGCGGACCAACCGCCGCGAGCTGAGCTTCGAAAGCTATAGCGGCACCGGCTATGGTCAGGCGCTCGGCGCAACCGACAATATCGGCTTCACCAGTGGCAATTCGGGCACGTTCTTCGATCCCACGCTCGACTATTCCGACCCCAACCTGATCCTCCTGACCGACCCCCTCGGCTGGGGCGGCGCGAACGCGCAGGCGGCGTATCTCAATGATCGTGAGGTCACCGATTCGATCCGCCAGTACCGGACCGAGATCGAGAAGGAGATCGACTCGCCGATTAGCGCGATGCGCTTCGGCCTGAACTACACGCGCCACTCGAAGTCGCTGGTCCCGAACGAGTTCATCCTGCGCCTCGCCAACGGTGCGTTGCAGCAGCGGATTCCGGACAAATACATCAAGGAGTCGACCGACCAGTCGTATCTGGGTCTTGGGCCGATGCTGTCCTACGATCCGCGCGAGTTGCTCGCGGACGGCATCTTTGGCTCCACACCCAACTTCAATCAGGATGTCGCGACCAAAGCGTTCCGCGTTCGTGAGGACCTGATGACCGCCTATGTCCAGTCTGACCTGCGCGTGCCCGTCGGCACCGCGGAACTGACCGGCAATGTCGGTGTGCAGGTCGTGCATACCGAGCAGAAGTCGTCGGGCCTCGTCTCGAACGGCGTCGGCTTCAACAACGTGACGCGGGGTGACGACTATTTCGACGTGCTGCCCAGCATCAACCTGTCGCTGCGCCTCGCCAACGACATCGTCATCCGCGCCGCCGCGGCCCGCCAGATGCAGCGGCCGCGGATGGACGACATGCGCGTGGCGCTCGGTTATGGCTTCGACGCCAACCAGCAGATCCTGAACGGCAGCGGCGGCAATCCGTACCTCCGCCCGATCCGCTCCAACTCGTACGATGTGACGATCGAGAAGTATTTCGGTAACCGCGGCTATCTGGCGGCCCAGGGCTTCTACAAGGACCTGAAAAGCTTCGTCTACAATCAGGAAACCGCGTTCAACTACAGCGGCTACACCTTGCCGACGACGGCACCCGCCAACACCCCGCTGATCGGTCTCGCCACGATCCCGATCAACGGAGAGGGCGGCAGCATCTACGGCGCGGAACTGGCCGGCACCTTGCCGCTAGGTGAAATCGTCAAGTTCCTCGACGGCTTCGGCGTGACGGGCGGCGGGTCCTACACCAAGACCAAGATCGTCCCGACGCCGGGCGGTAACTCCGAAGATATTCCGGGCTATTCGCGCTGGGTCGCTAACGGCACCGCCTATTTCGAGAAGTGGGGCCTGAACATGCGCGGCAGCGTGCGGTACCGCTCGACCTTCGTCGGCGAGTTGTCGGGCTTCGCCGCCAACCGTGTGCGCCGTCGCGCGCTGGACGAGCTGATCGTCGACGCCCAGATCGGCTACGACTTCAGCGGCGGCATGTTCAACGGGCTATCCGTCTATGTTCAGGGCCAGAATTTGACTGACGAGCCGTTCGTCACGCTCAATGGCGGCGTTCGTAATCAAGTCATCGATTATCAAAAGTACGGTCGCCGCTATCTTGCGGGCTTCAGTTACAAGTTCTGAGTCACTATAGCTCCGCGGATCGGGTCCAACCCCCGATGCACCTCCGGACCCGGCGAGCGGCGCAACCGCGCGCCGGGTCTTTTTTGGTTAAGGTCCTCTCATGAAGGCTCTCGCACTTTTCGCCGCCACGCTGCTGGCCGCCCCCCTCGCCGCGCAGGATTATCGCCAGCGCCTGCCGCAGGACGAGGTCATTTATTTCGTGCTGCCCGACCGGTTCGAGAATGCCGATCCCGCCAACGATCGCGGCGGCCTGACCGGCGACCGGCTCAAGACCGGCTTCGATCCGGCGGCCAAGGGCTTCTACCACGGCGGCGATCTGAAGGGGCTGACGAAGCGGCTCGGCTACATCCAGTCGCTGGGTGCGACGGCGCTCTGGGTCGGCCCGATTTTCAAGAACAAGCCGGTGCAGGGTCCCAAGGGGCAGGAGTCCGCCGGCTACCACGGCTATTGGATCACCGACTTCACACAGGTCGATCCGCACCTCGGCACCAACGCCGACTTCAAGACGCTGGTCGATGCCGCCCACGCTCGCGGGATGAAGGTCTATATGGACATCATCGCCAACCACACCGCCGACGTGATCCAGTATCGCGAATGCGGCGAGGGCAGCGAATGCCCCTATCGCGACCGCGCAACCTATCCCTATCAGCGGCGCGGCGGGGTCGGCGGACCCGCCATCAACGCCGGCTTCGCCGGTGATGCGGTACAGACGCCGGAGAACTTCGCCCGGCTCACCGATCCCACCTACGCCTACACCCCCTATGTTCCCGCCGCCGAGCGGGCGGTGAAGGTGCCGGCGTGGCTGAACGACGTCACCCTTTATCACAACCGCGGCAACACGCTGTTCCGCAACGAGAGTTCGGACACGGGCGACTTCTCGGGCCTCGACGACCTGATGACGGAGAACCCGAAGGTGATCGCCGGCATGATCGACATCTTCGGCGGCTGGATCGACCGGTTCGGCGTCGACGGTTTCCGTATCGACACCGCCAAGCACGTGAACCCCGCCTTCTGGCGGAGCTTCGTCCCCGCGATGCAGGCGCGCGCAAAGGCGAACGGCATCCCCAACTTCCACATCTTCGGCGAAGTCACCGCCGGGATGGAGCCGGGCTATCTCGCGCGCTGGACGAAGATCGCCGACTATCCGGCCGTCCTCGACTTCGCGTTCCAGAATGCGGTGATGCAGACGGTGGCGGAGAACAAGCCGACCAGCGTGCTCGCAACCCTGTTCGAGGGCGACGTGCTGTACGCGAAGGAACAGGCGACCGCGGACATCCTGCCGACCTTCCTCGGCAACCACGATCAGGGGCGGTTCGGTCGCTGGGTCCGGCTTGGCAATCCGCAGGCATCCGACGACGAGGTGCTGAAGCGCACGATGCTGGGCAATGCGATGCTGCTGACGCTGCGCGGAGTGCCGACGATCTATTATGGCGACGAACAGGGGTTCGCCGGCGACGGCAATGATCAGGACGCGCGCGAGGATATGTTCGCCAGCAAGGTCGCCACCTACAACGACAACACGCTGATCGGGTCGAAGGCGACCACCGCGACCGCCAATTTCGACCAGCGCCAGCCGCTCTATCGCCAGATCGCCGAACTGGCGAAGCTGCGCGTCGCCACCCCCGCCCTCACCCGCGGGCGACAGGTGACACGTGCGGGTGGCGATGGCCCCGGTCTCTTCGCCGTGTCGCGCTTCGATCCCGACACCGGCCGCGAAGTGGTGGTGGCCTTCAACACCTCCCCCCAGCCGCTCACGCAGGCGGTGCAGGTGGAGGTCGGCTCCTCCGCCTTCACGACGCTCGCGGGATCCTGCACCGCCAGGGCCAGCGCGCCGGGCAGCCTCGTCCTGACGCTACCCGCCTTCGCCTACGCGGTGTGCTCCGCGACGGGGAAGTAACCGGCCCCCGGATACCCGCTCTCTGCGATCGGGGGTCCTGAACAGGCTCCCGATTGAAACGCAATGCAATGCCGCTCTCCAGCAGAGTCAGGATAGCTTATGCTGGGCCCGGCGGATGCATCCGCGCGAACACTCGCCTACTGCGTCTCGGTCGTCCGGTATCACTGACGGCCAGACCTGTTCCGTGCTTCCGACCGACAACCCGCTAGGTTGGTGTTCCACTCCCGAACGTAATCAATGTCGACCCATTTCGGCACAGGGTAAGCCGCTTGGCGAAGCTGCAAAGGACCGGCGCTGATCGTCGACGAAGGTTCGGCCCGATCAACGAACATATGGAGCTAACTTACTGCCTTGAATTCTAACGACCAACCCTAATTCAGGCACTCCTAGCGTTCAGCACCTTATCAATATGCGTCAGTAATGGATTTCAGAACGGGACATCTTAACCATGAATGTCTCTTCCCCGAAATAGCTAAGATCGCCATTGCATCCTGACTTGGATTGGATGTGGGCAAGCTGGCGAATGAATACGCAGATAGCAGGTTTGTATCGCGATCGTCGGTTGCTGGTACTTGCGACGGCTTTGCTGTTCCCCGCGACCTCCGCATGGTCGCAACTCCATACGCCGGAACCAAATACGTGTCTGCCGACGGCATTTTCCCTAAGCGGGGCGGACCGGCCGACCGACCAGAACGGCCGTGTCGTCTCTCCTGACCGGTTTGGCGGCAAGACCGTCGTGATGACGATGGTCCCGCCATCCTGCGACGTGACGTGCGCGATGCGGATGATCGACCTCGACAAGATCGCACGCCAACGCGACGCCGGGCTCACCCATCCGGTCGCGTTCGTCGCGGTGGCGACGGCCGGAGCCGGCGATCGGGCCGCCCTCCGCAGGACGATGGCGACATGGAAGCTCGACCATGCGCGGTGGACGATGGTGGGCGCATCGCCGCTCGCCACCCGGACGATCATGCGACGTATCGACATCGCGCCCGACGGCGCGACGGAGCCATCTCACGTCGTCTTGTTGTTCGATGCCGCCGGCACCCTGCGCCAGCGCTACGCCGGCAACCCCGTCGATCGTGAGCGACTGATCCGGGAAATCGCCATCGTCGACTCGCTCGTGCCGGTGTCGCGAGCCGCCCCGATCCCGTCTTCGACCTGCCTCGCGCCCAATCTCTAAGGAACGTTCGTCCATGCTCCCCATCACGACCCCGCCCCGGTGCGGCGCCGCCCGCCGCGGGTTCCTGTTCGCCACCGCCGCATCGGCCATGCTCGTGCCCGCGATCGCATCGGCACAACAATTTCCGGTCGTCGTCGCGCAGGTCCAAGACCCGGCGATGCAGAACCTCGCCATTCCGGACGGCGCGGACGTCCACGGCATGTGGTCGGGCGTCAAGGATTGGCCGCTGATCGGCATCCATTCCGCGCTGCTGCCCAACGGCAAGGTCGTGACCTATGGCTCGCCCAACGGCACCGCGGCACAGAGCGGACGGGTGTACGACATCTGGGACCCCACGCGCGGCTTCGACCGCGAAAGCCATCTGACCCTGACCGGGGTGGCGGACGTGGACAGCTTCTGCTCGGCAGCCACCTTTCTCGACGACGGATCGTTGCTGATCGCCGGCGGCATCTTCTCGGAGGGCAATGACCGCGGCAGCGTCCTCGTCGACCAGACCGGATCGTCGCTGCGCGGGCTCGGCCGCAACATGGCCTACGACCGCTACTATGCGACGATGGTCACGTTGAACGATGGCCGCCCGTTGATCGTCGGTGGCTCCTATCCGTATCAGGACGTGAACAACTTCGTCCCCGAAGTGTACAACCCCAATGGCTGGGCCAGCCTGTTCGGCGCTGCCGACACGCTGGTCTTCTCCCGCGCGGAGGGACGCTTCTGGTACCCGCACGTCTGGCAGGCACCGAACGGTCGCGTGTTCGGCATTTCCACCGAGCAATTATGGTGGCTGGACCCACAGGGTAACGGCAGCATCGCGCGCGCCGGCGTGCTGAAGCGGGCGCATACCTACGATCGCATCCCCGCAAACCAGTTGCCGAACGTCGGTCCGACCTCCACCGCCGTGATGTTCGACGTCGGCCGCGTGCTGCAGCTTGGCGGCAACGGACAACAGAACGGCGACGCCACCTACTCCAGCAGCGCCGCAACGGTGATCGACATCAACGGAGCCGCACCGGTCCAGCGTGAAGCGGCGCCGATGATCCACGGTCGCCAATGGGCGAACGCGATCGTGCTGCCGACCGGCACCGTCATGGTCAATGGCGGCTCGCTCTGGGGGGACGAAGCCGGCTGGAGCGACGCACGACCGGTGGAACTGTGGGACAAGAACACCAACGCGTGGACACTGGGCGCGCCGGCGGGCGTCTATCGCGGCTATCACTCGTCGTCGTTGTTGCTGACCAACGGCACGGTGCTGACCAGCGGCGGCGGGGTGCCCGGCCCGGTCGTCAACCTCAACTCGGAAATCTACTATCCACCCTATCTGTTCCAGCGCGTGAACGGCCGCATGCAGCTCGCCCCGCGTCCGCAGATCGTCAGCCTCCAGACCACCAAGCTGAACCACGGACAGTCGGCGCAGGTGGAAATGGCGAACGCCAACCCGATCCGATCCGTATCGCTCGTTCGCCTCGGTCAGGACACGCACAGCTTCGACAGCGGGCAGCGCTACATTCCCGCGACCTATTTTCAAACCGGCGCAGTCCTGACGGTGCAGGCGCCGGCCTCGACCTCCGTCGCCCCGCCCGGCTACTACATGCTCGTCGCGGTCGATGCCGACGGCGTCCCCTCGCCGGGTGTCATCGTTGCGATCGGCGGAGCGATCACCGCACCGCCGGGCGTTCCCCGCGCCCCCGTCGGGTCGATCTCCAATGCCGCCAATGCTGCGCTGACCGGCGGCGGCACGACGGTCAACGGGCCCAGCTACGAATGGCGCAACTGCACGGGCGAAGGCGGGACCTGCAACGGTCCAGCAGGATCGACGATGCGCTACGGAGTCGGCGATCTCTGGTCGCTGCGCGCGAACAGCACGTCGATCCTCTGCTCGGTCGACGCGTTCGGCGACCCGGCACCGAACCGGGGCAAGACCTGCCAGATCATGGTGCCGCTCAACCCCGGCGTGACCCGCGCGCCCGCCGCCCAGGTGCCGAACCCGCCCCCGGCGCCGGGCCCTGGTCCGACCCCTCCCCTGCCGGCGGGGTCGTGGAGCGCGTGTGCGCGGGAAGGCCAGACCTGCACGGTGCCGACGGGCACGACGCTGCGCTACGGTGCCAACGGCACCTATGTCGTCCGGACGGTCACAGGCGCAACGGCCTGCACGAACGAAGTGTTCGGCGATCCGCTCGTCGGCGTGGTGAAGGGCTGCGACCGGTTTGTGCCGGAAGCGACGCCGACGCCCACGCCGGGTGGCGGTACGCCGCTGCTCGCCGGTGCATGGACGATGTGTGCCGGTGAGGGCGAACGCTGCGTCGCCCCGGCCGGTGCGACGATCCGGTTCGGTGCCAACGGCCTCTACGCGGTCCTGACGAACACCGGCACGGTGGCGTGCGCCAACGGCGTCTTCGGCGATCCCGTCAAGGGGACGGTGAAGCGGTGTGACGTCGCACCCGCCGCCGTCTGGTCCGCCTGCGGGAATGAGGGCGGTCAATGCGACCTGCCTGCCGGGGCGATGGTTCGCTACGGCGCCGGCACGCGCTGGGCGACGCTGGTGGCGAAGGGTGTGACCGCCTGCACGAATGTCGTATTCGGCGATCCGGTGCCCGGCACCGTGAAGGCATGCCAGCGCCTGATCGCCGCCAACTGATGTCGGTCGCACGATATCGCGGCAAGCTCGGCCTTGCCATCGGGGCTTGCATGCTCGTCGTGCTGACGGGGACGATGCTGGCCGCAGCGGCTCCGGGCTGGAGCATGCCTGCCGACACGGCTGCGTCCGCGGCGCGCTTCGGCGGTTTCGTCGACCAGTCGGGCCGGGCGTTCGCCCCGGCACGACTGGCTGGCAAGGCCGTGCTGCTGAACTTCATCTTCGCCGGCTGCGGCACGACGTGTCCCGTGCAGACGGCGGAACTGGCGGCGACACTGAAGGCGATGCCGCCCTCGATACGCCGATCGGTCCGGATCGTGTCGATCACCGTCGATCCGGCGAACGACACGCCCGTGGCGCTGCGACGCTATGCGGAGGCGCGCGGTATCCGGGGTGGTGAGTGGGCGTTCCTGACGGGGAATCCCGCCGGCATGATGCGGCTGACGCAAATCTACAATGCGGTGGGTACGGTGAACAGCAGGGTCGCCGAGTCGATGCACAGTACGGACGTCGTGCTGCTGAACGGCGCCGGTCGCACGATCCGCCGTTATCGTGCGCTGCCGCTCGACAAGGCCCGGGTGATCCAAGACCTTGAAATGCTGACGCAGTTCCCGTCCCTGCAACGGCGATAAACCGCGGGATTCCGCCATTTTCGCTCGCGCGGTTAACGATATCGTCAGCAACCTGGATTAGGAACCGGCTGCCAGTCGCAAGGAAGTCAGCCGATGCCGTTCCGTCCCATTCACCTCGCGACCGCGCTCGCCGCGCTGGTCCAAGCCACGGCGGTGGCGGCGCAGGATTACGACGCCGATCCGCAGGGATCGGGAGCGATCGTCGGTGCGGTGCGGTGGTTGCAGGGGACGCTGCTGGGCACGGTCGCCACGACGGTTTCGATCATCGCGGTCGCCGTCGTCGGCCTGTTGATGCTCACCGGACGGCTGAACTGGCGCTACGGCGTCACCGTCGTCGTCGGCTGCTTCATCCTGTTCGGCGCCGCCAGCATCGTCGGCGGCATCCAGACCGCCGCGCAAAGCGGCCTCTGAGCGGCCGGGCGGGGAGCGACAGGCGATGGAAGGGGTCGGCAGCGACGTGCTGTTCAAGGCGCTGACGCGGCCGCAGATGGTGCTCGGCGTGCCTTACGGTTTCATCATCGGCAATGTCATCGTCGTTGCCGAGCTGTTCCTGCTGACCAAGTCCTTCTGGGTCCTCGCAATCGGTATCGCCGCGCATTGTGCCGGGTGGCTGGCCTGCCTGCGCGAGCCGCGCCTGATCGACATCTGGCTGGTCCGCATCCGCCGGACCCCGCGCAACCGCAATTTCGCGATCTGGCGTTGCAACTCTTACCGCCCCTGAGCCGCCGCAAGGATGCGGCCGATCGCGAGACATCGGCGGGCAGTCGCCTGCCCTACGTCGCGCAAATCGACGATCACACGATATTGCTGCGCGACGGCCGCTTGATGCAGGTCGTCCGGCTGGACGGATTCCTGTTCGAAACGGCGGACAGCGCCGAACTCGATCACCGCAAGGATCTGCGCGACGCGATGCTGCAGGCGATCGGATCGTCGCGCTTCGCTCTCTATCACCACATCCTCCGCCGTCCCGCACCGTCGTCGCTCGGCGGGCGCTTCGACAACGTGTTCAGCGAATTCGTCGACGATCGGTGGCGGGAAAGGCTGGCATCGCGGCGGCTGTTCGGCAACGAACTCTACGTCGCAATCGTCTGCCGTCCCGCCGCCGCCGGACCGCTGGGAGGAGCCGGCCTGCCGCTGCTCGGCGGGTGGCGGGATCGCCAGCGGGCGAACCGTGCGGCGGAGATGCAGGCCCTGAACGCGGCGCGTGACGCCCTGATCGCGGCGCTGGGGGCGTACGGGCCGCATCTGCTCACCAGCTACGATCGCGACGGCGTGTCGTATTCGGAACCGCTGGAATATCTCGCCGCGCTCTACAACGGCATTGCCCGCCCGGTCCGCCTGCCGGAGGGCGATGTCGGTGAATATCTACCGTATCGCCGGATCAGCTTCGGCGCCCGGACGGCGGAGCTGTCGGACGCCGCCGGCATGCCGCGCCGGTTCGTCGGCATCGTATCGATCAAGGAATATCCGGGCCGCACCGCGCCCGGCATGCTCGACGACCTGATGCGGCTGCCGTTCGACATGACCGTCTCGCAAAGCTTCGCCTTCGCCGAGCGCGGCAGTGCGCTCAGCCGCATCAACCTGTCGGTACGCCGGATGCGCGCCGCCGACGACGAGGCGATCGGACTGCGCGCCGAACTGGAACAGGCGCGCGATGCGGTGGCCTCGGGGCGTGCGGCGTTCGGCGAACATCACCTGACGATCGCCGTCAACGGCGAGTCCCCGCACGAGGTCGACGCCGGCTGCGCGGAAGTGCAGGCGGCGCTGTCCGATCTCGGCATCATCGCCGTGCGCGAAGATATCGGGCTGGAGGCGGCATTCTGGGCACAGATGCCCGGCAACTTCGCGTACATCGCGCGGCGCGGCCTGGTGTCAAGCCGCAACTTCGCCAGCCTGGCGAGCTGGCATAATTTCCCGGTCGGCCGCGCCACCAACAACCACTGGGGCGATGCCGTCGCAATCCTGGAGACGACGGCGGCGGGACCCTATCACTTCAACTTTCACGACGGCGATCTCGGCAACTTCACGATCATCGGTCCCTCGGGATCGGGCAAGACGGTGGTGCTGAACTTCCTGCTGGCGCAGGCACGACGGCACCGCCCGCGCATCGCGTATTTCGACAAGGATCGCGGGTCGGAGCTATTCCTGCGGTCGATCGGCGGCCATTACGACGTCCTGCGGCCGGGGCAGCCCGCCGGCCTGAACCCGCTGGCCTTACCCGACAGCGCCGGCAATCGCCGGTTCCTGCTCGGCTGGCTGACGCGCCTGCTCGCGCCCGACCGGGCGCTGTCGGCCGAGGAGAGCGCGACGCTGCGCGAAGCGATCGAGATCAACATGGCCGCGGCACCCGAATATCGGCGGATGAGCGCCTTCGCCCAGTTGCTGCGCGGATCGAGGCGACCCGATGCCGACGATCTCTACACGCGTCTGCAACCGTGGTGGGGACGCGGTCAGCACGCATGGCTGTTCGACAATGCGGACGATGCGGTGTCGATCGACGCGGAGGTCGTCGGCTTCGACATGACCCACATCCTCGACGATCCGATCACGCGGACGCCGGCGATGATGTACCTGTTCCACCGGATCGAGGAGCGGCTGGACGGCACCCCCACGATCATCGTCGTCGACGAGGGTTGGAAGGCGCTGGATGACGATGCCTTCGTGGCGCAGATCCGCGATTGGGAAAAGACGATCCGCAAACGCAACGGCATCGTCGGCTTCGCCACGCAGAGCGCCGAAGACGCGTTGTCCAGCCGCATCGCCTCCGCGATCGTGGAACAGGCCGCTACGCAGATCTTCATGCCCAATCCCAAGGCGCGGGTGGAGGATTATTGCGACGGCTTCGGCCTCAGCCGGCACGAGCATGAACTGGTCCGGTCGATGCCCCCATCGGCGCACGCCTTCCTGATCCGGCATGGACGCCATAGCGTCGTCGCCCGCCTCGATCTGGGCGACGAGCCGGAGATGCTGACGATCCTGTCGGGCCGCGAAACAACCGTACGCCGGCTCGACGCCTTGCGCGCGCAGGTCGGTGACGATCCCGTCGACTGGATGCCGCGTCTGCTGAAGATCGACATGGCGGAGGCGTTCGCATGAGCGTCGCAGCCTGCCTGCCCGGTTCGGGCGGGGAATCCCCGATCGGCGACCTGCTCGCGCTGACGGACTGCCGCGCGGCCGCGCTCGGTGCGGGCGGGTATCAGGCGATCGGTGACGGCGGCTGGTTCGCCGCGGTGCTGACCGGGCTTCTGACCGTCGCCATAGCCTTGCAAGGCTATCGCCTGTTGGTCGGTCGTGTCCCCGACCTCAATGCTGGGCTGTCGATGATCGTGCGGATCGGCATGGCGATCGCGCTCGCAAGCAGCACGGCGGCCTATGGCACGCTCGTCTACCGAGTCGCGACCGAGGGGCCGTTCGAAGTTTCGGCCCGTCTGACCGGGGCGGCGGGCCTCGCCACCGCCGATCTGCCCGGCCGCCTCGACCGCCTCTACACGGCGATCCGCCTCGACCCGGAAACCCGCGGACGTCTGGCAAGCGGCGGTAACGCGGTGGCGATGCGGACGCCCGCAATGACGGGCGATGCGGCGCAGCGCACGGCGGCGACCGCGCTCGTCGTCGTGTCCGCCGGGCCGTGGATCGCGGTCCGCCTGACGGTGGCGTTCCTGCTGGCGCTCGGCCCGTTGGCGGCGACGCTGCTGCTGTTCGATGCGACGCTGGGCCTGTTTCGCAACTGGCTGCGCGCCGTTGCCGGCGGTGCGCTGTCGCTGACCGGACTGGCCGTCGCGATCCCGCTGGAGCTGGAGGCGCTGGAACCCATCGTCGCGCGAGCCGGCGTCGGCACGCCGGATTATATCGCCATCGCCGCGGTGCTGGGCGTCTTCGCGCTCCTGTCCGGTGGCATCCTGTTCGCGGCGGCTCGCGTGACCTCCGTCGTACCGCTCGCGCCGCGCCGCTCGCCGGCGACGGCGGGCGATGACCGTGCGCCAGTGGCTGCCGTCATGCCGTTCGGACCACCGCCCACGACGGTGATCGCCGCTCCGACACAGCATGCGACCGCGCCTCCTTCGCTCCAGCGCTCGCATGCCGCGTCCGTCACCAACGCGCTCGCTGCGGCGGCGCGGCGCAGCAGCCCGGCCGTCGTCACGATCGAACAGGGCCACACGGGGACCGCCTCGCGCCGGATCAGCGTGCCGTCCCGCGCTCCGCTGCCGGCGCTCGCCCTGGCCGGTACCGGGGCCGCTTCCGCACATCGAGGCATGCCGACGCTACGCTCGCCATCCAACAGGAGTCCGCGCCGATGACCGACCGGGCCGAATATTACGAGACGGCGACCGCCTGGGCGCAGGACCGTCAGCGCGACCTGCTCCGCTCTCGCCGGGTCGCCTGGATCGCCGCCGGTGGAATTGCGGTGATCGCCGGCCTCGAAGCGTTGGCGCTGACGATGCTGCTGCCGCTCAAGCACACCGAAACGGTGGCGATGCTGGTCGATCGCACCACCGGGTATACGCAGGTTATCGATCCCGCCGCGCCGCGCCGCGTCCGTGCGGACCGCGCGCTGCTCAACAGCCTGCTCGCGCAATACGTCGCCGCGCGCGAAGGATATGACCGCGCCACCACCAACGACGCCTATCGCAAGGTCGCCCTCTGGTCGTTCGGCCCGGCCCGGGCGAGTTATCTGCGCGCGACGGACAGCCGCAACACCGACGTGGTGGCGGCCCGCCCCGGCCCCGGACAAATCGTCGACATCCGGATCAAGAGCGTATCGCTGCTGTCCCCCCGCAACGCGCTGGTCCGGTTCGAGGCGACGACCCGTGGCCGCGACGGGATCGGCACCGGTTCGCGGTCCTGGGTCAGCGTCATCGGCTTCCGCTTCGCCGAAGGCGCGATGGCGGTCGAGGATCAGTACCTGAACCCTCTCGGCTTCCAGGTGACCTCCTATCGCCGTGATGCCGAGGCACCCGAACTCCCCGCACAGGGAGACGTGATGTGACGGGGCTGCTGCCGATCGCCTTGATGCAGGCGGTGGCGATGGCGGTGCCGACACCGGCTGCCGATCCGCATCTTCAGACCGTGACCTATGACGAGGGTCGCATCGTGCCACTCCGCATCGCGCCGGGTTTCGTCGCCACCGTCGTCTTTGCCGATGACGAGCGGATCGAGAACGTCGCCATCGGCAATCCCGGCGGATGGCAGGTGACGCCGAACAAGCGCGGCGACCATCTGTTCGTCCGCGCCCTTCAGGACGGCGGATTGACCAATCTGGAGGTCGTCACCGATCGCCGCCACTACAGTTTCCTGCTGTCTACCAGCAGCGCGGGCGATCCCACCACGGCGTTCGTCCTGCGGTTCGACCATGTGCCGGACCGCTCGGGCACCCCGGCTGCACCGCTGCCGCCGGGCCGCTACACGGTGTCCGGTGCCCGCGCGATCCGCCCCGCGGCGATCGGAGACGACGGACGGACGACGCGCATCTGCTGGCCCGCCAAAACTGCGATTCCGGCGATCTTCTCGCGCGACGATGCAGGACGGGAACGGCTCGCCGACAGCCGCATGGAGGACGGCTGCTCCGTGATCCAAAGCATTGCCGCCCGCTACCGCTTCGTGGCCGGCGACGCACAGGCGGCGGCGCAGCGGCAGATACCGAAGCCATGAGAGATACCGCAGATCGCCCTGCTCCGCCGGAGGTCGATGCGCGTCCCGTCGTCGGCCTGCCACGCAGCGGGATGTCGACGACGGCGATCGGCGCAGGTGCCGCCTGCGCGACGATGCTGCTGCTCGTGATGCTCAACATCGACCGTCCCACGCTCGATCAGCCATTGCTGGCCACCAGCGGGACATCGAACTTCGGCGTGCCGCCGCGCCGCGCCGAACGATCGGCGACATCACCCGGGTGGGACGCCGTGGACGAAGCGGCTACGCGTGATCCGATGGCGATACCCCGGTCCCGCTATCCCTTCGTCGGCGACGATCGCGGCGGGTACGGGCGCACGGGGTCGTCGCTGTCGACCGCTGGCGGCTATCCGCCTGCTGCCGGCGCCTCGCCAGCCCCCTACACGCCGCCCCCGCCCTATGTCCCCGGACAGCCGTTCGGACCCGCTGCCGCGTCGGGGCCGGGCAACACCGAACCCGCGGCAACAACTCCGCTCGTCATCGACATCGATCGTGATGCCGCAGCGCCCCGTGGCGCGACCGCCGGCGCACCGGGGACGCTCGACGGCCCCGCCGGCACCACGCGCGCGATCCGGGCGACGTTGATCGCGAACCGTTCCAGCCTCGTGATCGAGGGCACGATCATCACCGCGACATTGGAAACCGCGATCGACTCGACGCGCCCCGGCGCGATCCGTGCGACGGTGGCGGAAGACGTCCGCGGCTTCGACGGCCGCCGCATTCTGATCCCGCGTGGCGCGCGACTGATCGGCGAGTATCGCGCCGACGTGCAAAGCGGCCAGCGTCGCGTCCTTGCCACCTGGACGCGGCTGATCCGGCCGGACGGTGTCGCCGTCCTGATCGCCGCTCCCGCCGCGGACGCGATGGGGGGTGCCGGCATCCCCGGCCGCGTCCAGAGCAACTTCCTGCAACGCTTCGCGTCCGCCGTGCTTCAGTCGGCGCTCAACGTCGGCGTCAATCTGGCATCACGCACCAACGGCAGCACGGTGATCGTCGGGCCGATCGGCGGCAACATGGGGCAGGTCCTGCCCACGCCGGAAGCCCGCCGCAGCATCACTATCGCGGCCGGAAAACCCGTTGCCGTGTTCGTCGCCCGCGATCTCGACTTCTCCGACGTACCGGGCTGGCGATGACGCTTCACGTCCCGATCGCCATACCCCCGTTGCCGCTGGCGTCACCAATGCCGCCGCCGGCTCCCGATTACCTCGACGCGTTCCTGGCACCGTTGCGACCATTGCTCGACCTGCCCGATGTCACCGACCTGTACGTCAATCAGCCGGGAGAGGTCTGGATCGACCAGCTCGGTCGGCCCACCAGCCGTTTCGTCGTGCCCGACCTGACCGACGATGCCCTGTGGTATCTTGCCCGCCAGGTCGCTCGCGTTTCCCATCAGGGGATCAGCCGCGCACACCCGATCCTGTCCGCCACCCTGCCGGCCGGCGAACGCATGCAGGTCGTCGCACCGCCCGCAACCCGCGGCGGCATGGCGATCGCGATTCGCAAACAGGCCTGCGCCGCGATGACGCTGGCGGATTATCAACGATCGAGCGCGTTCGCCGCCACCCGCCACAGCAGTGCCCCCGCCGATGCGGCCTTGCGAGGCTTGTACGCGGCGGGCGATTTCGCGAGTTTTCTCGGCGCGGCGGTCAAGGCGCGCAAGACGATCCTGATCGCCGGCGGCACGGCAACGGGCAAGACCACGTTCGCCAACGCCCTGATCCGGGAAATCCCGTCGGACGAACGCCTGATCGCGATCGAAGACACGCCCGAACTCGTGTTCGATCATCCCAACATGGTCGGCCTGATCGGCGTTCGCGGCACCCAAGGCGAAAGCGCGGCCGGTGCAGAGGCGTTGCTGCAAGCCTCGCTCCGGATGCGCCCCAGCCGCATCCTGCTGGGAGAATTGCGCGGCGCGGAGGCGTTCACCTTCCTGCGGGCCGTCAACACGGGCCATCCCGGTTCGATCACGACCATCCACGCCGACAGCGCAGACCTCGCGGTCGAGCAACTCGCGCTGCTGGTCCTCGAAGCGGGGATCAAGCTCGATCGGGCCGATGTCGCCGCCTATGTCCGCAAGGTCGTCGACGTCTTCGTCCAGCTCGATCGCAGCGGGGGCGTCCACAGCGTACGGTCGGTTGAATGGCCGGCTGGGGCCGGTCGTTAAACGCGGCCGGTGCTGGCAGTGGCTGGAGCCGCCGCTGACGGTTTGGTCGCGAAGGTGGCGGACAGCCCGTGATACAGCTTCTCGCGGCAGACGCCCATGCTTGCCCAGTCGGCGATGAAGGCCGTGGCGAACATCGGCAGCATCAGGCCACGGCTGGCGGTCGTCTCGGACAGGATGATGACCGCGGTCAGCGGCGCGCGAACGACCCCGGTGAAATAGGCGACCATCCCCAGGATCACGACCGCCGCCGCCGGCTCGCCCGGAAACGCGGCGCGCAGCAGGTTGGCGACGCCTGCCCCGACCGCCAGACTCGGCGCGAAGATACCGCCTGGCAGCCCGGCGACCGCCGTCGCGAGGGTCGCGAGCAGCTTGGCCGGCCCGAACCACAGGGGCGCATCCGCCCCGACGATCATCGCCCGCGCCGCGCCATATCCGGTGCCCCAGGTCAGCCCGGTGAACACGCCCAGCACAGCCACGACGCCGCCGCAGCCTCCCGCGAACAGCACCGGCCGCGCCTTGCTCCACCGCGTGATGCCGTGCCGCCCCGTCGCCAGCGTCAGCACCGCGCGCGAGAAGCCACCCCCCGCCAGTCCGCCGACGATCCCCGCCACCGGCACCACGATCAACGCTCCCGCGGTCGGCAGATGCGCGCCGATCGCGCCGAAGTACACGTAATCGCCCGCCAGGCTCTGCGCGACCATGCCGGCGATGACGATCGACGACAGCACCATCAGCGTCATCCGCTGCTCGTACGCGGCGGCGAGTTCCTCGATCGCGAACAGCACCCCCGCCAGCGGCGTGTTGAACGCGGCGGCGACGCCCGCCGCACCGCTGGCGATCACCACCGAGCTTTTCAGCGTCACCCGCATCAGCCGGTGGCTCAAACCCATCACCGCCGCCGCGATCTGCACCGTGGGTCCCTCGCGTCCCACGCTCGCGCCGCACAGCACCGCGCCCAGCGTCAGCAGCGCCTTGCCGACGACGGTACGGACGGCGATCAGCCCGCCAGTCGCCGCCACCGGGTCGCTGCGCGCCGCCATTACCTGCGGGATGCCCGACCCGCGCGCCAGCGGCACCCAGCGCCGCGTGATCCAGACGAGCGCCATGAACCCGAGAGGGGTCGTCAGCAGCGGCACCCAACGATATCGCTTTGCAAATCTGCCGAACATTTCGCCCGCGGCGTCCGACGCCTGCGCGAACAGCACCGCCGCGATCCCGATCGCCACCGCGCCGGCGATGACCGCGATCCTGCGCCGGAAGCGCACCGACGTCGGCCCCTGCGACCGCAGCAGCGCCCGAAAGCGCGACGGCGTCCAGCGTTTCGCTGAGGGGCTGATAGGAGACGGGTCGGGCACGCCCCCATTTAGGCGTCCACGTCGCCGCGCGTCACCCCCCGCGGATCAATCCTCGATGATCTGGCTGTGTTTGCTGGTGTCCTTCATCCGCCAGTACACGATCAGCGACACCCCGATCATCCCCGCGACATACCAGTAGAAGGCGCGCTCCGCCCCCTCCCCCTTCAGCCACAGTGCGACATATTCCGCGGTGCCGCCGAAGATCGTGTTCGCCAACGCATAGGGCAGCGCCACGCCCAGCGCGCGGACATGCGCCGGAAACAGCTCCGCCTTCACCACCGCGTTGATCGACGTATAGCCGCTGACGATCACCAGCGCCGTCATCACCAGCGCCCACGCCGCCAGCGGACTGCGCACCGTTTCCAGCGCGGTGAACAGCGGCACCGTCGCGATCAGCCCGGCGATCCCGAACCCGATCATCAGCGGCTTGCGCCCGATCCGGTCGGACAGCGCTCCCGCCGCCGGCTGCAACAGCGCATACAGCGCCAGCGCCGCCGTCATGATCCCCGTCGCCGTCTCGCGGCTGAAGCCCGAGGTGTTGACGAGGAACTTCTGCATGTACGTCGTGTACGCATAGAAGGCGAGCGTCCCGCCCGCGGTCAGCAGCAGCACCGTCGCCGCCTCGCGCGGATGCTCCCTGAACAACAGCCAGCCCCTGGACTTGGGCTTGTCGCGCGCATTTTCGAACGACTGCGTCTCGGCCAGACCGCGACGGATGCGAAATACCACGATCGCCAGCAGGCCACCGATCGCGAACGGGATGCGCCATCCCCACGCCTCCAGCTCCGCCTCGGACAGCACGCCCTGCAACAGCAACAGCGTACCGAGCGCCAGCAACTGCCCCGCGATCAGCGTCACATACTGGAACGACGAGAAGAACCCCCGCCGCGACTTGCCCGCCATTTCGGACAGGTACACCGCGCTCGCGCCATATTCGCCGCCGACCGACAGGC
This sequence comes from Sphingomonas sp. AC435, assembly GCF_979253005.1. Lineage (NCBI taxonomy): Bacteria > Pseudomonadati > Pseudomonadota > Alphaproteobacteria > Sphingomonadales > Sphingomonadaceae > Sphingomonas > Sphingomonas sp. AC435. The sequence continues at coordinate 127,989 of NZ_CEEDCJ010000008.1, read as the reverse complement.
CCTGCATCAGCCGCGCCAGCACCAGCAGCGCCGGTGCTCCCCAGCCGATCGTCGCATAGCCAGGGCACACCGCGATCAGGAACGCGCCCGCACACATCAACGTCACCGACAGCGTCAGCCCTGCCTTGCGCCCGTGCCGGTCGGCATAGATGCCCATGATCCACGCGCCGATCGGCCGCATCACGAACCCGACCGCGAACACCGCCGCGGTGTTCAGCAGCTGCGCGGTCGGATCGCCCTTCGGGAAGAACACCGGCGCGAAATACAGGCCGAATGCCGAATACACGTACCAGTCGAACCACTCGACCAGATTGCCCGCCGATCCGCCCAGGATCGATTTCAGCCGGCCGCCCTTGTCGCTGTCTCCGGCCGCGCTCACTTCGCGAAGCCGCGTTTGACCAGCAGCGCCTTGATGTCCGGGTCACGACCGCGGAACTGACGATACGCCTCCGCGCGATCCGTCTCGTTACCCGTCGACAGCAGGATCGTCGCGAACTTGTCGGCGGTCGCCTTGTCCCACGGGCTGCCCGCCTCCTCGAACGCCGCGAACGTATCCGCGTCCATCGTCTCCGACCACAGATAGCTGTAATAGCCCGCGGAATAGGCGTCGGACGAGAATAGATGATTGAACTGCGGCAGGCGGTGCCGCATCACCATCTGCTTCGGCATGCCCAATTCCGCCAGTGTCTCGCGCTCGAACCGGTCGGGGTCGATCACGCCGTTCGCGACCGTATGCAGCTTCATGTCGACGATCGCCGACGACAGGTAGCTGGTCGTCGCATAGCCCTGGTTGAACGTCTTGGACGCCTCGATCTTGTCGAGCAGCGCCTGCGGCATCGCCGCCTTGGTCAGGTAGTGCCGCGCATATTTGTCGAGCACGTCGCGCGTCAGCAGCCAATGCTCGTTCACCTGGCTGGGGAACTCTACGAAATCGCGTGGCGTCCCCGCCAGTCCGGGATAGGTCACGTTCTGCAACATCGCGTGGATCGCGTGGCCGAATTCGTGGAACAGCGTCTGCGCATCGTCCAGGCTGATGAGCACCGGCTCACCCGGTGCGGGCTTGGCGAAATTGTTGTTGTTCGACGACAGCACGGTTTGCGCCGGCGGCAGGTTGCGCTGCCCGCGATACGTGTTCGCCCACGCACCCGACCGCTTGCCCGTGCGCGCGAAATCGTCGCGGTAGAACAGGCCGACCTCCTTGCCGGCGCGCGTCACATGCCACACGCGCATGTTCGGCTCGAACACCGGCACCGTGCCCGTGATCTCCTTGAACTCCAGCCCATACAGCCGGTTGGCGGCGTAGAGCGAACCCTGGATGATGTTGTTCAGCTCGAAATACGGCTTCAGCTGCGCCTGATCGAGGTCGTAGCGCGCCTTGCGGACCTTCTCCTGATAATAGGCGTAATCCCACGGCTCGATCGTCAGCTTCTGACCTTCCCGATCGGCACCCTCTCGATCGGCGATCGCCTGCATGTCGCGGACCTCTTCCGCGACGCGCGCCTTTGCGAACGGCCATACCCGCATCATCAGCGCCATCGCCGCGGCAGGCGTTTTCGCCATCGTGTCCTGCATCCGCCAGTCGGCATGCGTCTTGAACCCGAGCAGGTGCGCCCGATCCGCGCGCAGTTTCAGGATGCGGGCGATCGTCGTGTTCGTATCGTTCGCGTCGCCATTGTCACCGCGCATCATGAACGCGCGCCATACCGTCTCGCGCAGGGCACGGTCGCTGGCGAAGGTCAGCACCGGATCGACCGCAGAGCGCGTGTTGACGATCGCCCAGCCCGGCTGCTGGCGCTCCGCCGCCGCGGCCTTGGCCACCGCCTTGACGCTGTCCGGCAGTCCGGCGAGCTGCGCTTTGTCCGTCACGGTGATCGCGGTGCCCTCGTCCGCGAGCAGTTTGTTGGAGAAGTCGCTGAACGCCCCCGCAAGTTGCTGGTTGTACTCGGACAGCTGCCCCTTCTGCGTCGCGTTCAGCTTCGCACCTTGGCGGACGAAGCTGTCATAGGTGCGCGTCACCAGCCGCTGCTGCTGCGCATCCAGCTTCGATCGACCCGCGTAGATCGCCTCGATCCGCGCGAACAGCTTCGGATCGAACGTGATCGCATCCTGCGCTGCCGACAGCTTCGGCGACCATGTCTTCTCCAGCGCCTGATACGCCGGCGTGTTCATGTTGCTGGTCATCACCCCGAACAGCGTGCCGACCCGCTGCAATCGCACACCGGCCAACTGCATGGGCAGGAACGTGTTGGCGAAGGTCGGTGGCTCGGGATTGTCTGCGATCCGGCGATACTCGGCGGCGCGCTCGTCCAGCGCGGCGGCGAACGCGGCCGGGAACAGATCCGGCTTGACCTTATTCCATGGCGGCACTCCGCCGTAAGGCCCGGTCCAGTCGGCGAGCAGTGGATTGCTCTCCGCCGGTCGCACCACGCTGCCCTGAGCGGCAAGCGGGTCGGCAGCGAGAATGGTCACGAGCGCCGTAAGCGACGCGGCGAGCAGCAAATTACGCAATGGAGACTCCCGTTCATTCCCGGACATCATAGCCGGGATGAACGATCCGTCACCCGTTCAATTCGGTTTCGCCGGCAGCAAAGCGCCCCTGCTCCGCCCCGCTCACTCGCCGGGCGGTGCCGGATCCTGGGCCGCGGCGATCGCGGCCGCCGCAATCAGCCGTCGTCCGGTTTCCTCCGCACACGCTGGCGTCATCGCCACGGCAATGGCGTCGGGGCCATCCAGCAGGACCACCCCATATTCCGCGCTTGCGACGCCGGGTTCGGACAGGGGGGTCAGCGAAGCCATGGGTCAGTCCTTCCGGAGGTCGTCTGGGAAAAGATAGGCGGGGTCGAACTCGCCCAAGGTGGCAAGCGCGCGGCGATCGAGGATCTCCACGATGCCGTTGCGGAACACCAGCATACCACGTTCCCGCAACGACCGCAGGACGCGATTGACGTGTACACCGGTCAATCCGCACGCTTCCGCCAGATCGGCTTGCTTGAGCGGCAGCGGGAAGCGTCCGTCCGATGCCAGCCCGACCATCTCCAGCCGGACGTTCAGCTCGCACATCAAATGCGCGACCCTTCCCTCTGCGCCGAGCCGCCCCAGCCGGAAGATCCATTCGCGATGCATCGCCGCGTCGAGCAGGGTGGAGAACCAGAGCATCCGCGTCAGGTTCGGCCGGCCCTCCATGACCTTAGCGAGCGCGGTATGCGGCCACGATGCGACCTTCACCGGCCCCAGCGTCGCGATGTCGTGGTCGAGCATTTCCATCGGAAACCCGTGCAAGTCCACGAAATCGCCCGGAACATGGATGGCGACAAGCTGCCTTAGCCCTTCGCGGTCGTCCATGTACCGACAGATGAATCCTTCCAGCAGCATCGTGCTGACCGTCACGCGCTCCCCCGCCGTGATCATCAGCGTGCGCGCCGGCAGGCTCCGCACGGTCTGAGCCGATCCTTCCAGCGCCGCGATGTCGTCGGCCGTCAATTGGGACCGCCGCCTTCCCATCAGGAACCGGCCCGTAATGGTCTCGGTCCCTGTCATCTCCGCCATGCGTCACTCCGTGCATTCATGTTGATTGGGATCAACGTGACCGACTTTGATGCAACATTGCAAGAGGTTCGGGTGTTCCCGGCGACATGCATCATATCGCCTATGACAACCATCACGCGCTTGCGCGTGCTTTTGTCGACACCGTCGAACACGCGTCCTTCCCCTGCGTCGGAGCAAAATCCGCGCTGAGCCGCGGACAGATGGACATTCTGGTCGCCCGCAATCTCACCTCCGCTTGGGACGACCTCCGCATCCTGCCTGCTCTCGCCAAGACCGTGGGCAAATATCACGCGGACCGCGCTTTGTTTCGGACGCTGGTGGTGCTGTTCGAGGGGCCGGAAGACCTGTCCGAGGAAGTTTTCGAGCGGCACCTTTGGGCTCGCGCCCAGTCGCTGTCGGATAAGGACGAATGGCTCGGCTATCGTCCCGCGCCCGAGGTGTCGTCGGACCCCGACGATCCGCATTTCTCGCTGAGTTTCGCCGGGGAAGCGTTCTTCGTCGTCGGCCTGCATCCGAACGCGAGCCGCCCTGCCCGCCGTTTCCAGACGCCGGCGATGGTCTTCAACCTGCATGACCAGTTCGAGGTGTTGCGCGCCCAACAGCGCTACGAGAAACTGCGGGCGGCGATCGTCGCGCGGGACGTCGCCGTTGCCGGGTCGCCGAACCCGATGCTCGCCCGCCACGGCGAGATCAGCGAAGCGCGGCAGTATAGCGGTCGCGTAGTCGGTCCAGAATGGAAATGTCCGTTCAGCCGCACCTCGTCGGGTGTCGACGCACATGGTTGAGACGATCCCGCCACGCTCGGGCACGGCGTTCACGCTCGATCGCGGACAGACTCTGACGGTGATCGACCCAGAGGGAAAGCAGGTCGCGGACCTGCTGGCGTTCTCGCGCAATGACCTGCGGGAAGTCATCTCGTCCGGCCGCACGCTGGATTACGCCAGCCGCCTGTATCTGACGACGGGCGATCCACTCTATTCCAACCGTAGCAACGTCATGCTGCGGATCGTCGAGGACCCGGTCGGCCGCCACGATTTTCTGCTGACACCCTGTTCGAAGGATACGTTCCGGATCATCTACGGCGACACCGACCCGCACCGCGGCTGCTTCGGCAACCTCGCCGCGGCGCTTGCGCCCTACGGTGTCACGGAGGACGACATTCCGGTCGCGTTCAACTGCTTCATGAACGTGCCGATCGACGGCGTCACCGGCACCTTCACCGTGGAACCACCGCTCAGCGGCCCCGGCGACCACATCCGCTTCACCGCGGAAATGGACCTGATTATCGGACTCACCGCGTGCTCCGCACTGCAATCCAATGGCGGCGCGTTCAAGCCGATCCAGTACCGGATCGATTGACAATGGCCTGTTCCTCGCTCCGGCGAGGAACACCTGTCTTACTCTACGAACACCGGATCGATCACCAGCCCGGCGGCGGACCATTCCGGCACCGCCTCCGGCCGCATCGGCACCATGAAGCGCTTGCCGTTCGGACGCTCGATCTCGATGACGTCGCCGGCTCCGAAATTATCGATCGCGACGACCGTGCCGAGCGGCTCACCTGCGGTCGTGACCGCGGGCAGACCCAACAGGTCGGCGTGGTAATATTCACCCTCCCCCAGCGGCGGCAGCGCCGACCGGGGAACGGAGAGCGTAGTGCCGCGCAATGCCTCTGCGGCGGTACGGTCGCGCACTTCCGAAAAGCGCGCGATCGCACCGTTGCTGCCGGTGCGGAGCGATGTCAGCGTTAGCGCGCCGCCGTTGAAGCTGTTGTGCGGGGACAAATCCTCCGCAAACACCTTCAACCGCACTTCGCCCGCAATGCCGTGCGCGCCGACGACCGCGGCGAGCACGACACCAGCGTCATCCTTGGGGTGAGCCATCATCCTCCGCGGGGTCGGCATCGGCGCCCTCCGCCGGATCGGTCGTCGACACGCCCTGGTTGGTCGCGTCTTCGGCGTCGTCCGGCGCGGTGCGCGGGTCTGGGTTCAGATCCGGGGTCATCATGCACTCCTTGAACGGTTAGCCCTTGGGAAACGCACGACGACCCCGATCCGCTGCTCAGGCGGCGGTCTCTTCGGTCGCAGCGTCGTCACCGGCTGGCGCGTCCGCGGCCGGCTCCTCGGCGGCAGGAGCGGCGGCGGCGGCCGCAGCGGCCTCTTCCTGCGCCTTCAGCTTCTCGGCACGCTCCTCGGCGCGCTCCGTCGCCTTCTCGCCCGGCTTGCCCTTGTTCGGGTTGGTGCGGGCGGCGCGCTCACGAACGCCGGCGGCGTTCAGGAAGCGGGCGACGCGATCGGTCGGCTGCGCACCGACGGACAGCCAATGCTTCGCACGATCCGCGTCGAGCACGATGCGCTGCTCCGAATCCTTCGCGAGCAACGGGTTGTAGTTGCCGATCTTCTCGATGAACTTGCCGTCCCGCGGGCTGCGTGCGTCCGCAACGACGATGCGGTAGTACGGGCGCTTCTTGGAGCCGCCACGCGACAGACGGATGCTAAGTGCCATTGTAAGTCTTCCTTGCTTTTGATCTTCGCCGCGATCGACATCGGGGCATTATGGTTGGTGGAGCGCCTTCGCCGCTGACGGCTTAGGCAGGTTATTTCTTCTTCAGAAAATTCTCGAAACCGGGCGGCAGCTTCGGCATCTCGCCGGGGCCACCCAGACCGGGCAGTCCGCCCGGCAGACCGCCGCCCGGTCCGCCCGCCTTGGCCATCATCTCGCCCATGTCGGCCCCGCCCAGTGCGTTGCCGAGCCCGCCGAGACCGCCCTTGCCGAGCATCGCCATCATCCCCTTCAGGCCGCCCATCTTCTTGATCTTCTTCATGGCGGTGGCCATTTCCTGATGCATCTTCAGGAGCTTGTTGACCTCCTGCACCGTGGTGCCGGAACCCTTGGCGATACGGATCTTGCGTTTGGCGTTGATGAGTTCAGGCTTCGTCCGCTCCTTGGGCGTCATAGACCCGATCATCGCGTCCATCCGCACGAGCACCTTGTCGCTGCCCGGCGTCGCGGCCATCGCCGCCTGCGCCTTCTTCATGCCGGGCATCATGCCCGCCAGTGCGCCAAGGCCACCCATCCGCGCCATTTGCGCCAGCTGGGCACGCAGGTCGTTCATGTCGAACTGACCCTTGGCCATCTTCATGGCCATACGCTCGGCGTCTTCGGCCTGGATCGACTCCGCGGCGCGCTCGACCAGCGACACGACATCGCCCATGCCGAGGATGCGGCCGGCGACGCGCTCGGGATGGAACGCCTCCAGCGCATCCAGTTTCTCGCCGGTACCCGCGAACTTGATCGGCTTGCCGGTGACCGCCCGCATTGACAGCGCCGCGCCGCCACGCGCATCGCCGTCCATACGGGTCAGCACTACGCCGGTCAGCGGCACCTGATCGGAGAAGTTCTGTGCGACGTTCACCGCGTCCTGCCCGGTCAGCGCGTCGACGACGAGCAGGATTTCCTGCGGACGGGCGATGTCGGCGACCGCCTTCATCTCGTCCATCAGCGCCTGATCGACATGCAGACGCCCGGCGGTGTCGAGCATCAGGACATCGTAACCCTGCAGCTTCGCCGCCTGCATCGCGCGCCGGGCGATCTCCACCGGCTGCTGACCCGGCACGATCGGCAGCGTTGCGACTTCAACCTGCGTGCCGAGCGTCGCCAGCTGCTCCTGCGCATTCGGGCGATTGACGTCGAGCGACGCCATCAGCACCTTCTTGCGCTCGCGGCCGGTGAGACGCTTGGCGATCTTCGCGGTCGTGGTCGTCTTGCCCGAGCCCTGAAGCCCGACCATCATCACGACCGCCGGCGGGGTCACGTCGAGCAGCAACTCGCTCTCGTCCGCACCAAGCATCGCAACCAGCGCGTCGTTGACGATCTTGACGACCTGCTGACCCGGCGTGACCGAGCGCAGTACGTTCTGGCCGATCGCCTGTTCGGTGACGCCGTCGACGAACTGGCGCGCGACGGGCAGCGCCACGTCGGCTTCGAGGAGCGCGACGCGCACCTCTCGCATGGCCGCCCGCACGTCCGCCTCGGTCAGCGCACCGCGACCGCGCAGGCGATCGAAGACGCCACCAAGCCGGTCGCTCAGACTTTCAAACATGCGTACCCAGCCTCCTCATGCCACCCCAAGCAAAAAGCGCCGGCGGGCGAAACCTCGCCGGCCAGCGCGCATCGGGTGGATGCGTGTATTTCGGTGTCCGACGGATCGGACGTTGGCGGGACCTAGCGGGATAGCGACCGAAAGGCAAGGGTGGAGGATACCCACGCTGATGACGAAGGTTGGTTACGCGACCCCCGCCCACGCTTCGACGGCCGACGACCTACCACCCCCCGCCCGTCTCCTCCAGCCAGACCCGCTCCTCAGGCTTCGTATCCCGCCCCAACGCCGCATTCCGCCCCGGAAACCGTCCGAACCGCTCGAACACCTCCCGATGATCGCGCGCGAACGCCAGATTCGTCTCGATCCCCAACGCCTCGAACTTCTCCACGCACAGCCGCTGGAGCGATCCGTCCTCCGCGTGCATCAGCGGCATGTACAGGAACACCCGCTGCTCCGCCGACAGCCGCCGGTCGTAGCCGCGATCGATCGCCTCCAGCGTCAGCTCCGCCGCCAGATCGTCGGCCGCAAACGCCTCCGCGTTGCCACGATGGATGTTGCGCGAAAACTGGTCGAGCAGGACAATCGCCGCCAGCATCGTCTCCGGCTCGTCGCGCCACCCGCCCGCATGCCCGGCCAACACCGTATCGCGCCAACCGCCGAACCGCTCGGCGATGTCGCGATCGCGCTCTGCGTCCTTGGCGAACTGCTGCTCCTGCGAAAGGCCGAACCAATAGTCGAGCACGGCCTGCGCCTGCTCATGGACTTGCGTCGCGCCGGCCACTAGATCGCCCATCATGTCTCTCCCAGAGCCGGAGGTCGTCAGCCTCGGCTGCCGCCTCAACATAGCCGAGAGCGAAACGATCCGAACATTGGTCGCCCACCGCGACACAGTGGTCGTGAACAGCTGCGCGGTGACCAACGAGGCGGTGAAGCAAACCCGTGCCACGATTCGTCGCGTCCGCCGCGACCGTCCCGGTGCGCAGATCGTCGTGACCGGTTGCGCCGCAACGATCGATCCCGCGAGCTTCGCCGCGATGCCGGAGGTCACGCGCGTCGTCGCCAACGATGTGAAGTTGCGCCCGGAGAGCTGGGGTGGAACGGCCGCCGCGCCGACCGTCTTCGCCGGCCACGCCCGCGCCTTCGTGGAGGTTCAGAACGGCTGCGACCATAGCTGCACCTTCTGCATCATCCCGCAGGGGCGCGGCGCCAGCCGGTCGATCCCGGCCGGCGCCGTCGTGGATCGTATCGCGATGCTGGTCGACGCGGGTCATCGGGAAGTGGTGCTGACCGGCGTCGACCTGACCAGCTACGGCCCCGACCTGCCCGGCACGCCGACGCTGGGGATGCTGGTCGAGCGTATCCTGCGCCATGTGCCGATGCTCCAGCGTCTGCGCCTGTCGTCGCTGGACTCCATCGAGATCGACGCGCGGCTGTTCGAGATCGTGACAGGCGAGCCGCGTCTGATGCCGCATCTGCACCTCTCGCTACAGGCGGGCAACGACCTGATCCTGAAACGCATGAAGCGCCGCCATTCACGGGCACAGTCGGTTGCGATGGTCGAGCGCCTGAAAGTCGGCCGTCCCGACATCGCGATCGGCGCCGACCTGATCGCCGGCTTCCCGACCGAAGACGACGCGATGTTCGCGGATACGCTGGCACTGATCGCGGATTGCGACATCGTCTACGGCCACATCTTTCCCTATTCGCCACGCACCGGCACCCCCGCAGCGCGCATGCCGCAGGTCGCGCCGGAGGTCCGCCGCGACCGGGCGGCGCGGCTGCGCGCTGCGGCGGCGACCCGCAAGGCGGCGTGGCTCGCGAACGCGGTCGGCACCATGCAGGACGTCCTTATCGAGCGTCCGGGGGACCGCGGCCACACCGCCCATTTCGCGGAGGTCCGCCTCCCTACCCCCTCGGAACCCGGCAGCATCCGGCGAGTCGCGATTACCGGCGCTACCGACACCCATCTCATCGGAACGGCAGAATGAGCACTTGGCACGAGAAGCTGTTGGGCGGCTTCAAGCGGACATCGGACCGGCTGGTCGGCAATCTCGCTGGCCTCGGCGGCGCACGGCTCGACGATGCTACGCTGGACGATATCGAGGAGGCGCTGATCGCGTCCGATCTCGGCCCGCAGACCGCCGGCCAGATCCGCGAACGTCTCGCAGAGGGCAGTTTCGAGCGCAACATGGAGGAACTCGGCATCCGGCTGGTGGTCGCCGAGGAGGTCGAGAAGACGCTGGCGAAGGTCGCCATCCCGCTGGAGGTCACCGCCTTCCCGCGTCCGCAGGTGATGCTGGTGATCGGCGTCAACGGATCGGGCAAGACCACCACGATCGCCAAGCTGGCGCATCTGCTGATGGAGCAGGACTACGGCGTCATGCTTGCCGCCGGCGACACGTTCCGCGCGGCCGCGATCGGCCAGTTGCGGACCTGGGCGGACCGCGTCGGCGTGCCGATCGTCACCGGCAAGGAAGGCGGCGACGCGGCGGGCATCGTGTTCGAAGCGGTGAAGCAGGCGACCGCGACCGGCATCGACGTACTGATCGTCGACACCGCCGGTCGCCTCCAGAACAAGCGCGAGCTGATGGACGAACTTGCCAAGATCCGGCGCGTGCTGGGCCGGCTCAACCCCGCCTCCCCGCATGACGTGGTGCTGGTGCTGGACGCGACGACGGGACAGAACGCCCTCAACCAGATCGAGGTGTTCAAGGATGTCGCCGGCGTCACCGGCCTCGTCATGACCAAGCTCGACGGCACCGCGCGCGGCGGCGTGCTGGTCGCGGCGGCGGAAAAATACGACCTGCCGATCCACGCGATCGGCGTCGGCGAGGGCATGACCGACCTCCGCCCCTTCGACGCGAACGAGGTCAGCCGCATCATCGCCGGTGTCGAAGGAGCGCGGAAGTGACGATCGGTCAGGACATCTACGATAACGCCGCTGCGGGCACCGCGGAGGTGCGCGAGGGCAAACCGGGCATCCGCGTCGCCGTTGACTACGCCCCCCTGCTGGTGTTCTTCGCGATCAACTTCTTCGCCCCCGCCAACCCGATGATGCGGCTGGTCGGCGCGACGACCGGGTTCCTGAACGACATGGACCGCGTCGGTGCGCTGGTCATCGCGCGGGTGATCTGCGCGACCGCGGCGTTCATCGTCGCGACGATCGCGGCGATGATCGTCTCCCGCGTCAAGCTCGGCCGCGTGTCGCCGATGCTGTGGATTTCGGGCGGGCTGGTCGTGATCTTCGGCGGCCTGACCATATACTTTCACGACCCGCGCTTCATACAAATGAAGCCGACGATCGTCTACGCGACCTTCGCGGGCGTGCTGGTGTTCGGGCTGGCGACCGGACGCCCCCTGCTGGAGGGGCTGCTCGGGTCCGCCTACCCCGGACTGTCGGCGCTGGGCTGGCGCAAACTGACGCGCAACTGGGCCTGCTTCTTCGCGGGCATAGCCTGCCTGAACGAGACGGTCTGGCGGACGACCAGCTGGGACTTCTGGGTGGGTTTCAAACTCTGGGGCGCGATCCCGCTGACGCTGGCCTTCGCCCTCGCGAACATCCCCATGCTGCTGCGCCACGGTTTACAGACCGACGGCGGCACCGCGGCCAAGGAACTGCCGCCGGAATAAGGCTCCACAGGCAACCCTTGGCGTCCAGCTAGCGCAGAACGGCAACTCCATACCGCCAGCGGACGAACAGGCTCTACACCCGCTGGCCCAAGGAATTTTTACATCACCCGTTGTTGCGAGCGCGACTAAGCAATCAGCCGAACGCCCGACGCACTCGATACCTTCTCCGGCGCGCAACGTCGCGCCCATTTGCTCCGCAAATACTTGCCACGACAGTCGGGGCGGAGCAGCACCATCGTCCCGGACGCATCCGTCACCCGCACCTGTTCGTGCCTAACTCGCTTCAGACCTTTGCCTGTCGTGTGTCCCTGCGGAGGCGGGAACCCAGTATCGGGCTCTCGCCTTCGCCGGAGCAGATGCATGCCTGGGCGCCTGCCTTGACAATAAGAGAACCCACGGGCGAAGCGCGCCTATTGTATACCTTGAAACACGTCCCGATTGACGGGGCTCAGGGATGCGACGCAAAGTCGGAGACGCGCGCCGCCTGTGAACGGCAGTCCGGGCTACCGCGGCCCAGCGATGTCGTTGCCGATAAGATCGATGCCGATAAGATCGCCGGTCGCGGTGGCATACATGATCGCTGCGAAAAGCTTCTCGTACCGCGTCGCGAAAGCCATACCGTCGGACTTACGCGAAGGATCGAACGCCAGTGTCTGGCCCGCGACCCGCAGCGCGCTGCCCGGCTTGAGGCCACAATGCCGCTCCAGCTCTCGGCCATAGTCGCGCAGATCCCGGTAATCCGCACGCTTCGGAAATGCCTCGATCAATCCCAGCTTCGTGACGGCGGCCGTCGCTTCGGCAAGCATGCGTGGTCGCGCGAGATCATCGACATAGGCGTCGTAAGCCGAACCCACAGCCTTGTCATCGAAGGCCACGAACTCGACGCCAGCGGCGTCGTGAATGCAGGAAAACTGCCCGGCCGACACCGGAGCGTCACGCCGAATGACGATCAGCGCACTCTCCGACTCAGCTTCCCACGTCACCGACACCGCAGCGCGATCGAGCCCGCACGCGACCAGCTTGCTCGCGATGACCTCGGTCGGCGGCATTGCCGAAATGACGTCGATCATAAAACCTCTCCAGAAAGGCCGGGCCCATCGCCCGGACGCGCGTGGTCAGACCGGGCAGGACACCTTGACGAACGGGTCCACCACGAACGGATTGCTCCCCCCGAACGTCCGCACTCGGAAGTCGAAGCGCGCACCGCCCTGGGTCAGGCTGCCCGCGCCCGCCAGCGGCGAGCCGGCGGCTTTGACAGCAGCCTCCTTCATCATGCGGAACGCACCCCAGACACCGACCCAGCTTTTCACCGCCGGCGCCGCGCCGTCGATTGCGAACTCGACGGAGGCACCACCCGCGCCCGGCCAGTCGAATGTCGCCGGTACGCCGGACTTGCCGTCATAGGTCAGCGACTGCCCGTCCGCCTTCAACGTCACCGATTTCGCGCCCGATAGCGCCACCGGTTCGATCTGGTACACGAGCCGTGGCGCGTTCGGGTCCGCGGCGAAGAACGCGCGCGTGACCTTCTGCGCCGCCTGGAAGGATTGCAGCCCGGTCTCCGTCATGCCGATCTCGCTGGCATTGGGCAGCAACACCCATTCGGGCTTCGTCATGTCGACATAACCCGCCAGTTCCTGCGTCACGAACTTGGCGAACGCACCCTGCGGCGCGAAGAAATGGCCGAACTGCTTCAGCGAGATGTCGTTGGCCGATGCCGCGAGCAGCGGAAACGAGCGGCCGAGCACGTTGCGGCAATCCTCCCCGAAGTTGCCGCTCAGCGCCGCGCCCATCTGGCTCTTGCGCGCACCGCCCAGCGCGACGTTGGCGTCGCCCGCCACCGCCTTCACCAGCAAACCGGCGGGTGCGGGCATGTTCGCGCCGCTTTGGTCGAGCTGCGCGACCAGTGCCTTCACCTCCAGGCTGGCGGCCGACCCGGTCTCGCCGCCGCCACCGGGCAACACCGCGACCATGTTCAGCTTGTCCGCCAGCTGTCCCATGCTCGCCAGTGTCGCATCCAGCGGACCCGGCGCGCCGGGCTTGCCGACGAACAGGCGCAAGGGCTCGAACGCGCGCACCACTGCATCGCGTGGATCGTCGCTCGCGCCACCGCCGGCCAGCGCGTTGCTCGCCGCCGTGCCAGCCATCTTGCCGAACTGGCCGCCGGGCAGCTTCGGCATCTTCATCTTCGGCACCGCCGCACCCTTGCCGGTGGTGAGGTCGGTCGCCACAACGATCGCCCGCATGAGCGGCGCGATCGGTGACAGCGGCCCGGCGGCATCGCGCAGCCGCTGGATGTTCTCCGCCAGCGAAGACACCGGCCGTGGCTGCATACCCGCCATATAGTCGCGCCACCGGGTCAGGAACTCGTCGAAATACAGCCGCTGCAAATCCTGCTTCAGCGTGCTCATCTCCTCCGGAGTCATCCCCGCCCGCGCGCCGGTATCGCCGACCACCCAGCGCTCCTCGTCGAGTAGCTTAGGTCCGCTCGACAGCATCGGCACGAACACCTTGTCGTATCCGGTGCGCGTGAACAGTTGCGGGATGCCCGCCCCCGGCGCGAACGCACCGGCGGGGGCGAAGAACACCTCCGGCTGCGGACCGGCATTCTCGCGCGCGGTCCATGTCTCCCCGTCCGCCAGCGCGACGCTCTTCAGTCGGCCATAGACGCGCACGGACGCGGGTTGCGAGCGCAGGATCGACCGCGCCGCGTCCACCCGTGCCGTGTCCAGCGACACGGGCACGAACGCCCCGTCGAGCAGCGCGCGCGTGTGGCGCGCGACCTCGCCCGCCTGCACCTGCGCATCGGGGTCCTGCGACCGCGCCGCCCAGGCCGGCTGCACCCACGCCAGCAGCGCTTCCTCAGCCTTCGGACCGCGCCCACCCAGCACGAGGTAGGATTTCAGATCGTCGTAGAGCGCCGCTGGCGCAGCCCGATCGGCATCGATCCGGTCCTCCGCCAGCCGCGCGAGCATCGGCGTCATACGCCGTTGCAGGTCGCGGCCGTAGATCGCGCCGATCTCGCCCTCCAGCCGACCGCCCTGCCCCAGCCCCAGACCGAAGTCGCTGGCGGCGTCCATCTCGCCCCGCGCCTTTGCCAGCACGCCCAGTGCGGCAAGGTCCTGATCGGGCGTCGAGGTGCCCCCGCGCGACGTGCCGGCGGAATTCGAATACGCCGCGGCGGTGGCATAGACCGTGCCGATCAGCGCCTTGTTGCGAACATAGCCCCATGTCCAAAACCCGATCGCCAGCACCAGCGCCACCGCCGTCGCGACCGCGCCGCCGACATACACCTGCCGCTGCCGCTTCTCCGCGCCCGCGTTGCGATTGGCGAGCCCCGCTTCCGGGAAGACGAGGTCGGAGAACAGCCGCTTGAGAAAGTAGCTGCGCCCGCTGCCGACGCCGTGCGCCGGCGCCATCGCCGCGACGCCCATGTTCAACAGGATGCGGTCGACCGGATTCCCGGTCTGGTTGCCGGAGGTCAGATACACGCCGCGTATTCGCGCCGCCGTATCGAACCGCGAGGTCTGGCAGAGGGCCGCGAGCAGATCGGCAATCGGCTTGCGGAGCGACGCAAGCTGCGACGGAAAAGTCGCGATCTGGCCGCGCAGGGGCAATTGCCCCTCGTTCTGCATGCGATCGACCACCCGCTCCGAAACGCTGGCGACCAGCGCGTCGAAACCGGCGAGCACGGCGGCACTGTCGCTACCGTCGCCCGGCGCGGTCGACCCGAACACCTGATCCGACTCCGCATCGGTTGCGCGGGCGAAATACTCACGAAACCCGGCAAGCAGATCGGCCTTGGTGACCAGCAGATAGATCGGCAGCGTCTGGCCCAGCGTCTGCTGGATTTCGGCCAGCCGCGCGCGGACATGCTGCGCGTGATCCGCCATCTTGCGCGCGTCGGCGAAATCGGGCGCGGGGATCGCCACCAGCACACCGTTCAGCGGCTGGAGCGGGCGATGAGTCTTCAGCAGGTCGAGGAAACCCTTCCACCCCTCCGCATCGCGCGCCGCATCGATGTCCTGCGTCACGTAGCGGCCGGCGGTATCGATCAACACCGCCTCGTCGGTGAACCACCAATCGCAATCGGGCGTGTTCGGCTGTCCCCGCAGCGCCCGGTACTCGCCCGCGACCGCCGTCGGAAAACCGAGCCCGGAATTGAGCAACGCCGTCGTCTTGCCCGCGCCGGACGGACCGATGATCGCGTACCACGGCAGTTGATAGACATACGATCCGCGCCGCCCGACCTTGGTGCTGCGCAGCATCGTCAGCGCCTCGCCCAGCTTCGCGTCGAGCGCGGCACGATCCGCTTTCGGGGCGGCCAGCGCGTCGACCAGCGCGGCGTTCGCCTTTGCCGCCTTGCGCCTCTGCCACCACCAGTAGAGTCCGACGCCGACGATCGGCAGCAGCGCAACGACCAGCGCCACCCACGTATGACCGAGCGGGCGCCAGCCACCGATTGCGACCAGCGGCCCCACGAAGAACAGCAGCAGCCCGGCGAAGATCGCCCCGACGGCGCGCCAGAACCAGCGGTTCGCGAACAGTGACTTCACGCCCCCCACCCCTCTAGTTCCACGCTACGTCGTTGGCGACGCGGATTTCCACGCGCCGGTTCTGCCGCCGCCCATCGGGCGTCGTGTTGCTCGCCAGCGGCTGCGCATCGGCAAGACCCGTGCTGGCGATCCGGCTGGCATCGCCCAGCCCGGCGCGTGCGATCGCCTGACCCACCGCCCGCGCCCGCGCCTCCGACAGTTCGAGGTTGGACGGGAACGCCAGCGACCGGATCTGCTGATCGTCGGTATGGCCGGCGATCTTCAACGGCCCCTTGGTCAGGTTTGCCGCCTGTGCCAGCCGACCGAACGTATCGCTCCACGCGCCCGACGGCTCTGCCTGTGCGCTTTCGAACAACCCCTGATTGTTGAGGCGCAGCACGATGTCGTTGCCCTCGCGCAGCACCGCCAGGCGATCGGCCTCCACATCGGGACGCAGGATCGACTGGATCTTTTCGAACGTCGGTGTGGCCGTTTCGGGCGGTGGAGCGGCCGGCGCGACGATCTGCGCGGAGCCGACCGCCTGATCCAGTGCGGTCACCGCCGCTGCGCTCTCGCTCGACAGGCGGAACAGCAGCGCCGAGAAGATCAGCAGCGCCACGACGCCAATCCCGGCCGCGATCGCCCAGAGCGGAACCCGCTGGTGATAGGCGCCGGTTGCGGCCGTCGCCCCGCGCCATTGCGGCGACAGGTCGGCCGGTGGCCGGTCGCGCATACCGCCGATCGCCGCCGCCAGCCGTTGGCGACGTTGCTGCAACAGCGACTGCCCCCGCGGATCGAGCGCCGCGCGCCCCTCGAATCCCAGCGACAGGCACTGGTACAGCAATTCCATCAGCCGCGGTTCGCGCCGCGGGTCCGCTTCCATGCGCTCGGCGAACTGGAACAGCCGATCGCCGCCCTGCACGTCGTTGTGATAGGCGGCCAGCAGGCTGTGTTGCGACCAGGGGCTGTTTGCGCCCCACGGGGTCGACATCACCGCATCGTCCATGAACGCGCACAGGATGTAATGCGCCAGCTGCGCGGTCTTGGGATCGAGGCCCAGCGCCTGCGCACGTTTTCCGAACGCGTCCAGTTCGCGGATCACCAATTGGCGGAGCGCGCCCAAATCGGGGCCGACCGGCATCTGCCGCAACTGGCTGGCGAGGTGGATCAGGCGACCGGCCGCCGCGACCAGCGGTTCGGGTCCATACAGGTCCGGCTCGGCTTCCGCGAAGTCCAGCCGTGCCGGGGCGCCGACGGAAGAGGGCGACGCAGGCGACGACGACGATGATGACGGTGTGTAGGGAGGTGGCGCGTAGGCGGACGGGGGCGTGGCTTGCGATGGCGGCGGCACCGCGCCCGCCGGCATCATGACCGTGCGGTCCTGCGGCGGCCCTCCGCCCGACGGCGGTGCGGCCGAGGCCCCCGGAAAGGGCTGAGCCGCAGCAGGCTGGCCTGGATAGGGCGACGCCGGGTTCGGGGCGGTGCCACCACCCGCCGGCCGGATGATCGTCCGCTCCGTCGGCGGCGGATCGTTGCGCTTGTCGCTCATCGCGGCCTCCCGGTCTGGACTTGACTAGCGGCAGTCTGGATCATGACTGGCTTCCCCGGATCGCCCACATTTCCAGATCGAGATCGGGGATCTCGCCCGCGACGTGCAGCGCCACCGCGCCCGATGTGGCGACCGACTGCCATTGCTCGTGGCGGGTATTGATCGCGAAATAGACGGTGTTCGCGCGGAACGGGATCTGGCGCGGCTCGGCCGGCATCGGGTGGATGTCCGCCCCCGGCAGCTGCCGCATCACCAGATCGCGGATATGCTCCACCGACCCCAGCTTGGCGCGGCGTGGCAGGTTCGCACGCAGCGTCTCCGTGTCGACCGCACCCCTCGCCGCCAGAATGAAGCTGGCCCCCGAAAATAGCGAGCGGTCGGTGATCTGGCCGACGCGGATGCCGTACTGGCGCAGTTCCAGCGGGATCGCGACCGCGCTCTGCTCGAACACCGCTGACAGCGAGCGGCGGAGGTCGGCCATCACCGCATCGAAGCACACGCGCAAATCGCGATGCTGGTAGAGCGGCATGAAATTAGGCCGGTTGCCAGCCGCCGTCATCGTCGCGATCTCCGCCGCCAAGACGCACAGCGCGCCGTAGAAATCGGCCGGGTGTACGCTGGGCAGCGCCGCCAGATGCTTTACCATCGCCTCGCCGCGATTGACCGCGATCAGCATCATGAAATCGGTGATGTCGGCGACGCCCTTCGACCCCGGCGTCCCCAGTCGCCCCGCGATCGCCTCGCCGCGCTGGTGGAGCATTCCCTCCAGCTCGGACAGGAAGCCGCTCAGCGTCGGGCTGGCACCGGTCGCGAGCACCGTCGGGATGAACCCATCGTCGAGCACCACAGAGTCGTCCGATCGCCGCTCGACGATGCGCGCGATCGGGATCGTGGCATAACCGCCCAATCCCTCCCCTTCATGCCGCAACGTCAGTTGCAGCCGGCCAACGTTCAGCGCCACACGCGTCGGCGCACCATAGACGGCATCGGCAGCCTCGAACTCCTCGGCCATGAAGCGCGTCTCCGCACGGGCGGAAGGGTCGAGCGCGACATCGGCGGTGCCGGGCCGCGACAGCGGGATACAGAGGTGAACGTTGGTGTCGCGCAGGTCCCGGGACACCTCCAGCGGCATCGGTGCCGCCGCGCCGTCCGGAACATGGAACGGCGTGCCGTCATCGAAGACACCCGTCGCGCGTGCCAGCGCGATCTTGCCCGTCTTCAGCAGGCCGTCGTCGATCCGCAGCGAGGCCAGCCCCCATGCGTGTGACACGAGCGGCGCGACCCTCGCCTCCAGCTGTGCCGATGTAAATCGCTCGAATTGCTGGAAATGCTGCGGACGCAGGAACATGCCTTCCGACCAGACCGGCTTGTTCTCCCAGCTCACTCCACCACCCCCCACAGGTTTTCGCTTCGTCGTATTCTTACCCGGCGCCGTTCAGAAACGCCTCGTACCCCTCGCGAAACGCGACGCTCATGATGCTGTTGACGTTGGAAGTGGCATCTTTGCGCAACGCGTCGAAGACTGCCTGATACACCGTCCACGGATTAACGCCACGACCGATCCGCAGGCCCTTCTTCTCTCCGACCGCCTTTTCCATCACGCGCTGGATCTCGTCAGGCGAAAGTCGTTCGAAAACAGCACGCAATGCGTGTTGTACACCGGCCAGCATCGCCAGTTGGTGCTTCTTTACATCCTCGAACGCCGACCGCACCGACTCTTCGGCACCCATGAAGCCGGGCAGCGGATCACCCAGCAGCAACTTGGCGGAATCGAGTGCTGGCAGATGTTTGAGCGGATTGTTACGGCCTAGCCCAAGCTGCGTGCGCTCGACCCGGAACTCGTTCTTGAACGCCGCACGATCCTGAATCAGATCGGACAAGCCGAGCACCACCTGTTTGTAGAGTACGCCCAGACGATGCATCGCATCGGGCGTCGTCCGCAGTTCGGCCGGATCGAGCCCCGCGCCAGCGCAGAACGCTGCCCAGCCCTCGCCGTCCGGTGCAGCCGCCGGAGACCTCGTGGAGGAGTCGATCTGTGCCGACCCTGCCGACGTTACTGCCGGCGACGCGGAAGCGAAGGGGTCCGATGTCGTGGACGGCGCGCGAGCCGGCGGCAAGGCGAACAGGTCGGCGGCTGCCGGTTCGATCGCTGCTGGCTCACCCGACGCGCTCGCGAACGGATCGACGTCTGCCCCAAAGCCGTGGAACGGATCGATGGCTGCTGCTGCGGGCGCCGCTAGCTTGCCCGGTGTGCTGGCAAACGGATCGGCCGTTGCGCCGGAATCGCCGAACGGATCGCCTGCCGCTCGCTCCGGGATCGCGAACGGGTCCGGCGTGCGGGCGACCGGATCGACCTGTGAATCGAACCCGGCGAACGGATCGCTGTTGGCGCGGGGCGCAAAGGGGTCTGCAATACGGTTGCCCGGCGACGTTTGCATCGGGGGCATCGCTAACGGATCGGCCGCAGGTAAAGGTGACGGCGCAAAAACATCCGCGCTCGGCGGGCGACCGGCCGAATGCGAAGGGGGTGAAGCCGCAAACGGGTCCGCTGCGGCGAAGGGGTCGCCTCTGACCGGCGCAAAAGCCTCCATACCGGCGAACGGATCGTCCGCGCGCGCGGGCGCAGCAGCGAGTGGCGCAGCCCAATCCTCCGGGATCGCGAAGTCGCTGGCCGCGGGTACGGGTGCTGACGCCAACATCGGCCGGCTGAACGCATCGGATAGCGGCCCGCCCCAGGGGTCCGCCGCTGCCACCGCTTGCGACCCCCGTGGCGGCGCGAGGAAGTCGTGCATCGCGCTGCCCAGGAACTCGTGCACCTCGGCAGCCGGCGCTCCCGCCCCCCATGGATCGGTGCCGCCGCCATCGAACCAGCTGTCGGGCTGACTGAATGCCGGGGGCGGCGGCGGCGCGGCCGCCGCGAACTGTTGCTGGAGGTTCGCGGCCAGTCCAGCGGCCTCGGTCGTGATCTCGATCGCGTAATCGCCCAGCAACAGCCGATCGTTGACGCGCACGGCCACCGGCATCTGCGGCGCGATCCGCTGGCCGAGGCGATTCAGGTTCACGCCATTGGTGCTGGTGTCCACCACGAACAGGTCGAGGCCGATCACGGAGACGGTGCAGTGCGCGCGCGAGATGTGGCCCGACTGGTCGGCCAGCACCCAATCACACTTCAGCGCGTCGCGGCCGATCCGGATTTCGCCGCTATCGAGCTGGCGTCGGTCGATGAAGGTGCCGGGTGGGTCCGCCTGGCGGGAGAGCAGCAAGGTCCACATGAGGTCGCGCGGTTCGTCCCGTAGTTAGCTGCCGGCGAGGCGGTCGAGCACCGCCGCCTGCGCCTTGCGGCCGACATCGCCGTGCATCAGCGCGACCCCGATGGCAACCAGATCGGCATAGCTCACCCTACCGCGTAGCGCCGGGTCGTGCACCGTGAACAGCAACGCCGTACGCGTCGCGATCCCCGTCAGGTGTGCGGCCGGCGGCACCGGCTGCTGTCCGCGTGGTGCGATCGACGGCCCGGACCAGTGTGCCGCCATCGCCGCCCACCGCGCGGGCGCCGCCACCGCGCAGAACTCCGCTGCGGTGAAGGCACGCTCCGCCGCCTCATCGGCCGTCGTCTGCACCCAGGCTTCGGCGGTTTCGAGCGCGACCCGCTCGGCAGCCCGATCTGCCATACCGGGGATCAGGCGGACTGCCAGGCATGCCCACCAGACGGATTGCCGACGCGGCAGCATCAGCGCCAGTGCGGCTGCGGCATTGGCCTGATCCGGCAGCGCCGTCAACGTCGCGAGCAACGCTTCCGGTCCCGTCGTCGTCGCCAGTGCGTCGAGCCCACGATCGGACAGGCCGCCATGTTCCTGCAATTCCATGCGCTGGAACCGCAGCGGCAACGTCGTCGGGACGGCCGACCGGCCAATGTCGCCGTCGCCCATCAGTTGATCATCACGATGCTGCCCTTCACGGTCATCATTCCCGACGCGGACAGTTCGGTGATCGCCGCCTTCAGCGTAGCCTGTCCGCCAGCCGATGCCGTCAGCACACCCTCCGCCTCGACGGTGATCTTAGCCGCCTTGATGGTGATGCCATCCGGTGCCAGCTTGATGCTGCTGGTACCGACGACGAGTTCGATCTCCTTCAGCGACTCATGCAGGCTCTTCTGGGTGACGGTGACGGTTTGGGTCTTCTGGACCGTCGTCTGCTGAATACCGGTGACGTCGATCTTGCGATCATTCTCGATCTTCATCGTCTGGTCGCGCTGAATCGTTTCCTTCTGATCGCGTTCGACGGTCAGGGTCTGATCCCGCTTGACCGTTCCGGTTTCATCGTTGTCGACCAGCCGCCGGTAATCGCGACCGGTGTACAGATACACCTCCTCGCCACCCGGCTTATCCTCGAACATCAACTCCTGCGTGACGCCGCCGTTCTTGTCGGTGACCGATCGCCAGCCGGTCTGCGTGACCTTGCTCTGCGGGTCGAACGGGTATTTCGCGGACGGCGTGTAGAGCGTGCCTGAAACGAACGGCATATCGGGGTCGCCGTACAGGAAATCGATCACCACGCGGGCACCGATGCGCGGGAAGAATTGCGCGCCATGCGTTCCGCTCGCCCAAGCCTGCTGAACCGGTAGCCAGACGATGTCGGACAACGTGGCGTACTCGCGGCCATGCGTCACCGCGACGGGAATGCGATTGAGATCGTCGACCACCGCCTGCCCTTCGACGGAACCCTTCTTCGAGACGACACCGAGCACAGGTCCGGCGGCGCGACGACGTCCATGCGGCAGCGCCGGACGGAACGGTTTGCTGGCGTCCATGGCCGTAAAGCTGTTGGAGTAGATCGCGTCGCCACCGCCCACCAGCATCCAAGGATCGAAGGCGCTGTGACTGACGGAGGTCAGTACGATCCGGGCCGGCAATGGCCGGTCGGGCCATTCTGCCTTGATCCGACCACCTGCGAAGAACAAATGGTCACGCCCGCTGCCCACGATCGTCTCCGCTGCCTGTGCGTAGCCCTCCCCATGCCGCGCGCCGCGACCGTTGACGTCGCCCGCGGCGACAGCCTCGCCGATCAGGTCCTCGTAACTGTGCGGATACACCCTGCCCCAGTCGCCGACCGCGCTCGCGCTATGGGCGAACGGCGCATCGACCTTGCGTACATCCAGGCCGTGAAAGTCGTGCTTGGACGGCCGGGCGCGGTGAGTGTGAGCCAGGGATGTCAGCTTGCTGCTCTCCGAACCCGGTGTCAGCCGGATGTCGTCGCCGTCGGGCACGTCCAGGTACGATCGCGCCGCGTTACCGACATGCATCGTGTGATGGTACGCTCCGGCGGCTTCCGCATAGGTAAAAAAGTAGAAGATGCCGTCCTGCGCCAGCAAGCGCTGGAGAAACTCGAACTCCGTTTCGTCGTAACGAACAGCGTAGGTCTGCTTCGGTGGTGCCGGACTAAGACTGATGTCGGTTGCCAGACCGGGAACGTCGGCCACCATCGCGTCGAAAATCTCGAGTGCGCTCTTGTCCTGAATGAAATGCGTCGCGCGCGCATAGGCGGTCGCATGATAGGCAGGACGCACGCGAACGTGGATCCGGAACTGACCGTGGTCGGTACTGCTGATATCCGTTTCGAAGATGCGTCCGGCGAACCGGCGTTCGGCATCGTCCTCGGTGGTGATGTCCCACTCCGCCAACTGACCGATCCAACGGCGGATGTCCCCAGGCGTCTCCCGACAGACCAACTCCAGCCGATAGTCGAACGGCTCCGAGAAAGCCTCGCGACCCTCGAACCGCAAAAGCGAAAGCGACGCGAGGTCAACGCCCGCCATCGCGTGCAGATTGAGCAGATGATCTGCCATAGTGAGTCCGCGAAAAGAAGCGGTGCGCCACCGGGGCGCACCGCTCCAACGGGCTTAGCCCAACTTGGCTGCGACGAGATCGTAGATCAGGTGCGTCGCCGTACCCTTGTTGTCCTCGTCCCGATCGCTGAACGACTGATCGAACTTGCCGATGTTCAGCGTCAGCGACTCATGCGGCATGTCCCCACCACTGGACACCGAGAAACCGGAGACGATGACGTCTTCCAGCTTGATGGTCAGATACGCAACGCTCTCGCCTTCCGAGGTCGCCGCGAAAGAGATCTGCCCCTTCTGCACGACCGTACCTTTGAGCAGGCTCTTGAACAGCAGTTCCGACGACTTGTCGGTCACCTTGGAGAGCGAAATTTCGGAGATCGACGCCTTCGTAGCCGTCCGGTTGCCGTTACCGGCGCGGTCCACAGCGAGGCCAGCGCCCCACTGAAACGAGTTGCATTCAATCTGCTCCTTGAATGCCGCGTCCGTCGCGCTGCCCTTGATGCCTTCCAGTTCGAGATAGATCGCCATTTGATCCTCCTTGGTTCGAGATTGCCGGTCGGCGACATGCCGCCGGTCGTTTCACGCACACCGTCTCGCGCTCACCCGATCAGGTGAGATCGATCACATAATCCTGTTCGCCAACACCACCGGCACTCGCGCCGATATGGATCGCGTTGACCTCGCCACCGTCTGCGCGCAGCGTCAGCACGCGATCGGCAAGATCGGCGAGCAGCCCGCGCTTCAGGATATTCTCGATATTACGGGCGCCGCTCTCCACCTCGGTGCAGCGAGCCACCACCTTGTCGAGGAACGCGTCGTCCCAGTCGAACGTAGCGCCGTAGTTTGCGACCACCCGCTTGCGGATCCGCTCCAGGCTGATGACCACGATTTCGCGCAGGATGTTCGGCTGCAACGGGAAGTAGGGCACCACCGTCGTCCGGCCGAGGAACGCCAGCTTGAAATACGACGTCAGGTCGGGCCGCAGTTCCGCCGCCAGCGCTTCCGGCTCGGGCATCGTCTCGGCATTGCGGCACAGCCGCTCGATCGTCTCGGTGCCGAGGTTCGAAGTCATGATGATGAGCGTGTTCTTGAAGTCGATGTCACGACCCTGACCATCGCGCAGCATGCCCTTGTCGAACACCTGATAGAAGATGTCCTGCACGCCTGGATGCGCCTTCTCCATCTCGTCCAGCAGGATCACGGAATAGGGCTTGCGCCGGACCGCCTCGGTCAGCACGCCGCCCTCGCCGTAACCGACATAGCCGGGCGCGGCACCGACCAGCGTGGAGACTTTATGCTCCTCCTTGAACTCGGTCATGTTGATCGTCGTGACGTTCTGCTCGCCGCCGTACAGCAGTTCTGCCAGCGCCAGCGCCGTCTCCGTCTTGCCGACGCCCGACGTCCCGCAGAACAGGAATACGCCCAGCGGCTTGCGCGGATCGGCCAGACCGGCGCGCGCGGTCTTCACCGTCTGGCCGATAATCTCCAGCGCGTAATCCTGCCCCTTGATCCGCTTCTTCAACTGCTCGGGCACGGTCAGCAGCGACTTGATCTCGTCCGCCACCATGCTGCCGACCGGAATACCGGTCCATCCGGCCAGTACTTCGGCGACGACGGCGCGGTCGACCACGTCGTACACCATCGGCACCTTGCCCTGCACCTCCAGCACCTTCGCCTGCGCATCGCGCAGCAGCTGGATCTTGTCGGCATAGTCCGGCGCATCCGCCGCCAGCCCGTCGATCGCCACGCGCGCGTCGCCTACCGCCTTCACCGCATCGCGCTCTGCGATCCAGCGCGCGGCGGTTTCGTCGCGCTCAACCTCTAGCGCCGCCTTCTTCTCGGCACGCTCGGCCAGCTTCGTGGCGACATCGACGCCCGACCGCCCCTCGCGCTCCAGCATCGACACTTCGGACGCGAGCAACCCCAGTTGCCGCTCCAGATCCTCGACGGCCGGCGGTGTCGCCGCCTGGCTGATACCGACGCGCGCGCACGCCGTATCCAGCAGCGAGATCGCCTTGTCCGGCAACTGCCGTCCGGTGATGTAGCGGTGCGACAGACCCGACGCCGCCTCCAGCGCCTCGCCGAGGATGCGAACCTTGTGATGCTTCTCCAGCACCGGCACGAGGCCGCGCAGCATCGCGACCGCCAGTGCCTCCGCCGGTTCCTCGACCTTCACCACCTGGAAACGGCGGGTCAGCGCCGGATCCTTCTCGAAATACTTTTTGTACTCGGCCCAGGTCGTTGCCGCGATCGTCCGCATCTCGCCGCGTGCCAGCGCCGGCTTCAGCAGGTTCGCCGCATCGTTCTGCCCCTCCGCACCGCCTGCACCGATCAGCGTGTGCGCTTCGTCGATGAAGACGATGATCGGCGTCTGCGAGGACTTCACCTCGTCAATCACCGACTTCAGCCGGTTCTCGAACTCGCCCTTGATTCCCGCCCCCGCCTGCAACAGCCCGAGGTCGAGCGACAGCAACCGCACGTTCTTCAGCGCTTCAGGTACGTCGCCCTGGATGATCCGCAACGCGAACCCCTCGACGACTGCAGTCTTACCGACCCCGGCCTCGCCGGTCAGGATCGGGTTGTTCTGGCGACGCCGTGTCAGAATATCGACGATCTGCCGGATCTCCGGATCGCGACCGAAGATCGGATCGATCTTCCCGTCGCGCGCCTGCTGCGTCAGGTCGATCGTGTATTTGTTCAGCGCTTCCTGGCCGCGCGCGACTCCGCCCGACGCCGCCGGAGCACCGCCGCCGCCGCCAGCCGCCGTTTGCGCCGCTTCCGCCTTGGCCGCTTCTTCGGAGGACGCAGCGATCTGCACCATCGTCGTCCGCAACGTCTCGGTCGGGATGCGCGCGAACTGGCCGCTCGCCTCGCGCGGGATCGCCGACAGATCGTCCGATGTCAGCAACGCCAGCAGCAGATGGCCAGACCGCACGATCCCCGCGCCATGCTCCAGCGACGCGATCAGCCACGCCTCGCGAATCAGCGTCACGATGTTCGGCGCCAGCGCCGGGGCGCGGCCGTTACCCGTCTTGAACCGGTCGATCTGGCGATTGATATCCTGCGTCAGCCGACCTGCATCGACTTCGAAGTGGCTGAGGATGACGGCGATATCGGATGTCTGACGATCGATGAGGCGAAGCAGCCAATGCTCCACCTCGACATTGTAGTTGGTCCGCGACAGCGCGAGGCCGGCGGCACCTTCCAACGTCGTGCGGCAAACCTCATCGAGCTTGCCTACCAAGCTTTTCAGATTGACTTGAGCCAATGTAGATCATCCCCCCCGGCAAGCGCGATTCTACGCCTGCGGCTTTCCCCATGAAATCATTACGCTTCGATCGTCTCGATCGAAAGAATACCCAGGTCTTAACCTTTTCGAATCATCCCCGGCCTATTTCCCCCCGGCCCGGCCCCGCATGCTCGATCGCCGATCAATACTCCAGCGCCCTTGCGCCGACAACAGAGATATTGCAGTCAACCACGGATCGCGAGCGGGACGTTGCAATCGACGAGGATGTCCGTCGAGGACGGATCCAACGCCATCCATGCCGTTCGACCTAGGATCGCCGGGGCATGCGCCACACCCAGTTGTAGCGGTGGCACCTCGCTGGCGGTGATGGCGAGCCGCAGGATCGGGCGGTACTCGATACCCGCGGCCAATCGACACACTTCGCGCACGCGCGTGATCGTCGCGTCGTCCGTGCAAAGCGCGATCAGTTCGGCATGGCCGACGGGTCCGACCTCGATGACGTAATGATGCTGCACGTCGAGGACCGCGGCCCCGATCATCGCAGCATCCGGCACGTGATCGTCGGCACCGTCATGACCGGGAATTTCCAGCCGTTCGCCGCCCAGCCGGGTAAATCGGCCGAACGCTGGCCCACCGATCCGTGACTGTTCTTCCTTGGGCAGCGCCATCCAGACCGGCTCCGCCTGGATCACGCGCAATGGGCGTTTCAACAGGTGCCGCAAAACCGTCTCCACCGATGCGGCGCTTCGGCGTTGATCGCCCAGATGATGCGCAAGCGGCGCAAGCGCCACATCGTCGAGAGCCAGGCGATCGCGCATCGCCGGCGTCGCGAGGCCGGCGAATGCCAGCATCGCACCCGTCGCCGCGTCGCTGCCGCCGCGCCCCGCCCGCTCGTGATCCAGCAACCAGTTGTACTTGCGCGCAATCCGGTAGAAGAACGACAGGGCTCGGTGGTCGAAAAGGTTCAGGAACGCCGCCACCGATCGATCGCGCAATCTCCGTCGCTGAAGCTGTATCTCGCTGTAGAACGGCGGCATCGCCGCCGTCGCGCCGACCAGACCCAGGATGTTTGTCGTTACGCGCGGCTGCCGCCCATCGTCGTCGATCGCCGCCAACTCCGTCGCGACGAGGCCCATGCGGTCCGACGCGACGAAATGCAGCGGCTCCTCCTCGATCGCGGCGTCCTCGCCGAGCGGCGCGCCACGACCTTCGCGCCGCGCTGCCTGCTCGATCAGACGCGCCGCCTGAACCAGCGACGTTCGCGTTGCCCGCGATCGCAAACGCGCCAACGCGGTCATGTCAGGTCGCGCGTACCGACGCGCGCGCGCCACGTCTTCCACAGCCCCGGCTCCCGCCGCAACTTGGCGGACGTCCGCGTAAAGCTGTTGAGTGCGCAGGCGGTCGCCAGAAAGTGCTCGATCACGACGCAGAGCAGGAAGGCGCCGGACCCGGACAACCGCTCGTCATCGATCTCCAGCGTCACATCCACGCCCGCCGCGACGGCGCTATGTCCTCGCAACCGCATCCGCGCGACACCCGGCTCCGACGTCACGCCGACCAGTCGGTCGCGAAGGTGTACGCTCTCCGCCGTATCGACGATGTCGTATAGCGCCAGCACCTCTCGCAGCGCCTGAGCGCCCTTCGTGCCGCCGGACAGGCTGAGATGGTTGAGGGCCATTTGACCGACCAGTTTCCACACCGCGGCGCGGCGCCGGGCGGGTCGTCGGGTCGGTGTCGGCTTGGTCAGGGCGGTGGCGCCGACGAGTCCGGGAACCTGCTCGTCGACCTCCAGTCCCGGCCGGCCGCCACCGAACGGCAGGCGCATCGGCAGATCGCGGTTGGTCACCCTCACCCGCGTCAGCGCGACCGTCGAGTCGTCGCCGATCATCCGCCCGTCCAGGTCGGCGATCGACAGGAAGACGTCGTCGCCGCCCCCGGGAGCGAAGCTTCCGCGTCGCGCCGTCGCGTGGAAGAAACGTCCACGCTCACCGCCGCCGTGAATCGAATGCAACATCGGCGCATCGACCTGTTCGCCCTGCGCATCCTGCAACCGCACCTCGCGAACCGAATGCACCTCCAGCGCGTCGTCGCGCCTGGCATCGGGCACGATCCGGTATTCGATCTCCGTCTGATCGATCTGGATCGGCTCCGACTCCATCTCGAACAGGTTCAGCACGGGCACGGCGAACAGCTCGAAATCCTCCGCCCTGACCACGCGCTCCAACTCGGCCGCCGGTTTGTCGAGGTAGAAGAACAGCTCCAGCCGGCCACCCGAGATGTCGAGCGTCCGAGCCGCCAGCCCGGTGATCTCGACGAACAGATGCTTTTGCGGGAACGCGAAATGCTCCTGCACCACGGCGTACGCGGTCGCCGCGACCTCCGTCTGCGGCAGAAGCAGTTCGTCCCGCTCGAGGCCCATGATCCGCAGGCGCTCTGGCGGCAGCAGCACCGCGCGCGGGTCCGTCGGGCCCGTACCGACGCCGATGCCCAACAGGTTGACCCCAAGTTGCTCGATCAGGATCTGCGCCCGCCGCGCATCGCTCTTGATGAACAGCCGGACGCGATCGAGGCCGAGCGATGCCATTTCGAGGTCGACTACCGTGGTCGTCAGCGCGATCCGGAGGACGCCCTTCGCCTGGGCCACGCCCAGCGCCGGCGCGTCCAGCGGCAACCCGCCCAGCGCCGCCTCCTCGATCCTGAGCGGCAGCAAGGTCGTGTCCCAACACGTGCGATAGCGGCAGGGCTCGCCCGTCACGGGTTCGGTCGTCAGCACGGTGCCCGCCGGTACGACCACCGGCTTGTCCAGCGCCGGTGCCGGCATCAGGCGCGACACGAAGAATGACGGCACCGGCTGGATTAGATGGGGATACAGCGTCAGCAGCAGGGCATCGGACAGTTCCGGAAACTCGTCGTCGATCTTGTGCCGCAGTCGCGCGTTCATGAACGCCACGGACTCGATCAGCCGGCCGATATGGGGGTCTTCGGTCGCATCGCGCGTCAGCCGCAGTCGCGACGCGATCTTGGGATACGCATCCGCAAAAGCACCCGCCGAACTCCGCAGGAAGTTCAGTTCGCGCTGATAATAGGGGATGAGATCGTCGATCATTCGCTATCGTGCCAGATTGACGTCGATCGCGCGATCCGATGGCCGTAGTCGCGCATCGTAGACCACCGCCTCTTCGATCATGTCCAGGACCATGACCGCGCTGATCCTGAAGCGGACCCCGGCCGATGTCGGCGCACCGTCCACCTCCACTTCGACGCGCCGCAGGCGTGGCTCGTGCGTCCGGATGCCCTGCGCGATCATCCGTCGCAGCCGCTCCCGCACCGCTTCGCTGCTGAAGTCTTCGGTGCTGAGATCGGCGAGCCCGAAGCCCAGCACCGTGTCCCCCAGTCCCGGTCGCGAGCCCAGCCATTTGGAATAGGGACGTTTGCCGTTGAGCAAGCCCTCCAGATCGCGTCGCATCCCCAGCTTCACCCGGCGGAAGGCGGCATCGTCGTCGTCCTGCTCCTCGATCGTCTCGTCGGGCGCATCGTCCATCAGGCGATCGAACAGCGACAGCAGCGGCCGCGTCGTGTCGGTCACGCCCCGACCTCCCGCCCGATCTGCGTCGCCAGCCGGAACTCCGACGCGATCTGATCGAGTTGGTAATGGGGCTGGATCGCGATCTCGCAGGCATAGGTGCCGGGCTTGCCGACCACCTCGGTCACGACGACGTTCGCCTGACGCAGCGGATAGCGGACCCGCATCTCCGGACTCGCATCGTCGTTACCCGTGACATAGGCGGACAGCCACGTCTGCAGCAGCCGCTGACACTCGCGCGCATCCGCGTATTTCCCGACCCAGTCGCGGGCGATCACCTTCACGTAATGCGCGAACCGACACACGCACATGATGTAATTCAACATCGCGCTCATCTTCGCGTTCATCCGGGCCGCCTCGTTGTCGTATTCCGGCGGACGATGCAGCGTCGGCAGATTGAGGAACGCCACCGATCCGGTCAGGTGCAACTGGCGCAGACAGATGAACCCGGCGGCATTCAGTGCGACCTCCTGTTCTTCCGAAATCGCGTTCTCGGTCGCGAACCGGGCGACGGTGCCCGGCCGGTCTGGCCGCAGCATCAGCTTGACCGGGCCATCGACGACGCCGCCCTCGTCCGCCGCGATCGCGCCGCGTACGTCCGCCGGCCAGCGATGCTGGCGCATCGCGCGCGCCGCCACGCGAGCCAGACCGAAGCCGCCGCCGATCCACAACAGGTCGGCGGGACCGGCGACCGCCTCGTCATAGACGAAGCCCAGCCGCGGCATCGACCGCCCGCGATAAGGTTGGCGCATCAGCAGGCGGGGCACCACCGCACCGATGAAGCGGCAGTCATTCTCTCCTCGCAGACGCTCGTATCGCGCCAGTTCCGGTCCGTTCAGGCTGGCGGCGAGATCCTGCCGAAGGTCGATCTCGTCATATCCATCGAGCCCGACCATACGCGGATCGACGCCCAGGATGATCGGACAGAACGCCGCCGCCGCTACCTCGGCCAGACTCGACACGGCGGCGAGATCGTCGACGCGCTCCCGTCCCGATGGCCGATGCCAGAGCGCGTGATCGACGACGAGCATGCCGAACGGCTCGCCGCCCGGCGTCCCGAATTCGCCGCTGTAGATCTTCTCGAACAGGCTGGTCTGGTCGAACGCCACCGCCCGTTCCATGTCGCGGGCGATTTCCGCCCAGCGAGCATCCAGGATGCGCAGCTTCAGGCCGCTGTCGCCGGCCATTCCCTCGACCAGCCAGTGCGTGCCGCGCCAAAGCGCTTCGATTTTCTGAAATCGCGGGTGGTGCAGGATCGCATCGAGTTGCTCGCCCAGGAGCCGATCGACGGCCGCGATCGCCGCACCGGCCCGGCCGACCTGACGGCGGCGTACGACATCTAGCCGGGATCGCTCCGCCCGGTCGGTATCGGGCGACCGTGGAACCGGACGATCCGCGACCTCGCCCTGCTCGACAATGCTGTCGAGCAGGGCTTCGGCTCCAGGGCCGTCCAGTTCCATCGATCCGATCCGATCCGGTCGGATCAGCCGGCCTTGCCCGGAATGCGGGCGACGAGCCGCATCGACGTCGTCAGCTCCTCGAACTGCAACCACGGGCGCAGATGCGCGACCGCGGTGTAGCTGCCCGGAGCGCCCGGCACTTCCTTCACCTCGACCTTGGCCTCGCGCAGCGGATACCTGGCCCGCGACTCCTGACCGGCCCCTTCCGAGGCGTTGACATATTGGCCGATCCAGCGGTTCAGCCACTGCTCGGTATCGCTCGCCTCCATGAAGGAGCCGATCTTGTCCCGCGCCATCACCTTCAGATAATGGGCGAAACGGCTGGTCGCCATGATGTACGGCAGCCGCGCGGAAATGGCGGCGTTCGCCGTCGCCTCCGGCCGATCGTACTTCTTGGGCTTCTGCATCGTCTGCGCACCGAAGAACACGGAAAAATCGGTGTTCTTGTAGTGGCAGAGCGGCAGGAAGCCGAGGTCGGACAGTTCCTTTTCGCGGCGATCGGTGATGCCGATTTCCGTCGGGCACTTCGCATCGAGGTCGCCGTCGTCCGAATGGAAGACGTGCGTCGGCAGGTTCGTCACCTTGCCGCCGCCCTCTGCACCGCGAATCGCCGTGCACCAGCCATATTGGGCATGCGCGTCGGTCAGGCGTGCGGCGAGTGCGTAGGCTGCGTTCATCCACGCATAATCGTCATGCTGCATCGGCTTGGCGTTGCCGTTCGCATCGCGCGGCGCTTCCTCGTAATCGAACGCGTCGACCGCCTTGGTGTCCTTGCCATAGGGCACGCGCGACAGGACCTTCGGCATCGTCAGCGTGACGAAGCGCGCGTCCTCGGTGTTCCGGAAGCTGTTCCACTTGATGTAGTCGGCCGTCTCGAACAGCTGCTTCATGTCCATCGGATTGGCCAGCTCGGTAAAGCTGTCCATGCCGAACACGTTGGCATCCGCCGCCGAGATGAACGGGCAGAAACCCGCCGCCGCGACCGACGAGATGTTGGTCAGCAACTCGACGTCCGACGACGACTTGTTGAAGTAGAAATCGCCGATCAGCGTGGAGAACGGCGCACCGCCCGCCGTGCCGAACTGCTCCTCGTACACCTTCTTGTAGAAATTGCTCTGGTCGAAATCCGTCGCCTTTTCGAGGTCTGCGGCCAGTTCCTTCTTCGTCACGTTCAGCAACTGGACCTTCAGGCCCTCGCCGATCTCGCTGTTCTTGACGAGGTAGTTGAGCCCGCGCCAGCTCCCCTCCAGCGTCTTGAACTTCTCGGCGTGCATGATCGCGGCGAGCTGCTCGGAGATCTGGGCATCGATCTTCGCGATGGCCTCGCGCAGCGTGACCGTCATGTTCTTCTGGAACTGGACGGTGCCGCTCATCGCTTCGTTGGCCAGCGTCCGCATCAGTTCCTCGACGCGGCTCGGCTCGGTCTGCTTGGTGACGCTGATCGCCTGATCGAGCAGGCTCAGGCCCGTCTCCTCGGTCGTGATCGTCTGCGCGCCACCCTGTGTCTGGGTATCGGTATCGGCCATCGTCACTTACTCCTTGGGCGCGTCGGACACGCCGAGCTGCTGCTGCAATTCGGCCAGCGAGCCGTTGTCCTGAAGGATCTTCTCGAGCAGACCTTCGAGCTGCTCGGAGCCGTCGGCCTTCGCCATCAGGTCGCGCAGCGCGTTGCGCGTCTCCATCAGCTTGCGGAGCGGTTCGACCTGCTGGACGATCTGCTCGGGCTCGAAGTCCTCCATCGAGCGGAACTTGAGGTTGACCTCGAATTCCTTGCCGTTCTTCTCGACGGTGTTGTCCACCTTCAGCTTCACGGCCGGTTCGATGCGGGCCATGACCTGGTCGAACTTGTCCTTCTTCAGGTCGACGAACTTGCGCTCCTTGAGCGCCTTCTTGGCGATCGCCGAGTCCCCCGAGAAATCGCCCAGGACGCCGACCACGAAGGGCAGCTCCTTCAGTTCCTGCGCACCTTCGGTTTCGACATCGTAGGTGATGTGCACGCGCGGTTTGCGCACCCGCTTCAGCTTGTCATGTACCGAGTCAGCCATATCCCACCCTCCAAGGCGCGCCGTCGCGCCGTATTACGATCCGGGGCGACATGCCCCGGCGATTACGCTCACTCCGGCGGCGGGCGGATGCCCGAACGCCAGTAAAACAGTTCGCGGCTCGATCCGTCGGGGATCAGTTCGACGAGCAGGTCGTCGAAACTCATCCGCGCCCGACGATCGACATCGCGCAACGCGGAGCCGATCGGCGAAATAGGTTCGTACTTCTCGAAATAGTCGGCGGCGGCGTTGACCGCCCGCAGCGCGTCCTCCCGTCGCGTGATCTTGCCGATCGAGAATGGCGCATTGGCCGCACCCCCGGCTACGACGACCGCATCGTCCCCGGCGGCGCCCGCGACGTGCTCGGGCGGATCCTCGACATCGTTGGCGCTGTCGTCCGGCAGGAGCCGCAACAGCCCCTCCAACCACTCGCGGATCGACCGCAATTCGTCGCTGACGCGCGATGCCGCTGGGAACCGGGGCTTGGTCCGTTCCGAGATGAAACTCACCGTCCGCCGCCACGCCGCCTCCGCCGACGACAGGTGTACGACCGCGATGCGCAGCGGCTTGCCGCCGACCCGCCTCGCCAGCGCCTCGGATGCGGCCATCGCTTCTTCGGCCTGCGCCTGCAGCGATGCGCGCTGTTCCGGCTTCACCGTCTGGGCGGACGCCAGCATCCCCTCGGCCACCACCCGGTCCATGTACCGCAAGGACTCGTCGCCGCCGCCCGCGAGCACGAGGTTGCGCAGGGGACCGATCAGCGTCCCATCCTTGTCGCTACCACCGCCCGAGAGGCCGGAAAGCGGCTGGAATCGAGCTTCTACGCCGTCTTCCTCGTCCTCCGCCGGGTAAAGCCCCTGGTCCCACCATGTTTCGACCAGTTCGGACATGACCATCACGGCCCGGTCGAACCCAGCCAGGCCGTCCCTCCGCGCGCAGGACTCGACCAGGATTGCCATGATCTCAAGGTCTTTGCCGTGTTCTTTCAGGTAATCGACGGCGGTTTCTGCGATCTGGTCCCAGCTCCAATTGTCGCCATCTCCGACATCTTCGCCCATCGCCGCCTTTTGCTCGATGCGGAAGATCGCCTTGCGTTGAAATCGGATTTCTCGAAAGAGATCACCAACTTCGCCCTCATCGGCGCGACCGTCGATACCCGGACCATCAGCGATGGGCGCAAGAATATCAGCGTCGATGCCATCGCCGATGATCACTGAATATTTCCTCCCGCCCCGATGACGACTCGATAGGCCCCCGCCTGCGCCGTTGCACGCGCCTTTTTTGCCTCGACAGCAACTTTCTCGCAAGCATCGTTCGTGCTAGCTCGAACGAATAGCCAGGGAGGGTTGGACCGATGGGGATGCCGGCGTCGCGCCAGACGGATATGCATGTCTGCCCCGCCGCGACGGGGCCCGTGCCCCATGTCGGCGGACCGATCACCGGACCCTGCGTCCCTACCGTGTTGATCGGCAAGCTTCCGGCTGCGGTCATGGGCGATCTCTGCACCTGCGTCGGTCCACCGGACTCGATCATCAAGGGGAGCGCCACGGTGCTGACCGGCAAGAAGCCGCAGGTCCGAATCGGCGACTCCTGCGCGCACGGCGGGGCGATCATCCTCGGGCTGCCGACCGTTCTGGTCGGCGGATGACTCCTCACTCATGAACGATCACGCAGAGGCCGCCGCGCTCAGCCATGTCGGCTGCGTCAGGACCGCCAACGAAGACAGCGTGATGACGCATCCCGGCGGCATTTTCTGGGCCGTGGCGGACGGCATGGGCGGACATGCGCGCGGGGACTGGGCATCACAGACCGTCGCGGCGCGCCTCCACGCCGTGTCGCTCACGGGCGGTCTGGACCATGATTGCGAGGCGATCGCCGACGCGCTCGCCGCCGCCAATGCGGAGGTAGTGGAGGCCGGCCGCGTCGCCGGACGGACGATCGGCACCACGGTCGCCGCGCTATTGCTGGCGGAGGGACGCTGCGCCTGCCTCTGGGTCGGTGACAGTCGCGTCTACCGCCTGCGCGGCGGCATGTTGCGGCAGATGACGCGCGATCACAGCCAGGTCGATCAACTCGTCGCGGCGGGCATCATCCGCCCGGAGGAGGCAGCGGACCACCCGCTGGCCAATGTCGTCACGCGTGCGATCGGCGGGGAACCCGACCTGGCGCTCGACGTGGTCGAGGACGTGGCGGTGGCGGGCGACGTGTTCCTGTTGTGCTCCGACGGGTTGAACAAATGCCTGTCGGATGCCGAGATAGCAGCGCTGCTCGACGCTGCGCCGGCAGCCGCCTGCGACGCGTTGGTCCGCGCGGTGCTGGCACGCGGTGCGCCGGATAATGTCAGCGTGGTGGTGGTCCGCCTGCCGGGCTGAGCCGGCGCACGGGCGGGTCGGCGATCAGCGCGTTGAGATCGCGCAGGCCCTGTACCAGCGCCAATCCGCGCGGTCCGGCGATATAGCGCGGGGCCCAGAGCGGCTGGAACTTCTCCTTGTACGCCCGCAACCCGCGAAAGCCGTAGAGCTTCTCGCCATGCCGGAACAGCAATCCGGCGATCCGCCCCCAGGCAGGCGCGCTCCTTCGGCCATCGATCCCCGACAGGGGTGCGAGACCCAGCGCGAAGCGGCGATAGCCATTCGCCTGCCCCCACAGCATCAGGCTGACGAACAGGAAGTCCATGACGCCGGACGGGGCGGCATCGTCGTGCCGCATCAGGTCCACCGACAGTTCGCTGCGGTCGGCCGTCGCCCAGACGTTGGCGAACGCGACGATCCGGCCGTTCATGCGTGCCACGGCACAGTCGAACTGCACCATATAGGCGGGATCGAACCGGCCGAGGCTGAACCCCTTTTCGCGCTGGCTCTTCGCCATCAACCAGTGATCCGATACCGGCCCGAGCTGCGGCAGCAGCGTAGTAACCTCCGCCGCCGGGACGATGTCGAACGTCACGCCGTCCCGCACCAGCCGCCGGTGCGTCTGGCGGAGCGAGCGCATCGCGCTGCCTTCGAGCGTGAAGGCCGCGAGGTCGACGATCGCCTCCTCCCCGTATTTGACGATCTCCAGACCCATCTCGATCGCAATCTCCAGCGTTCCGGCACCGATCTGGTAGAGCAGCATCCGACCCTGAGCGGCGTCCGCCATCGCGCGCAGCCGCCACAGCAGGTCGGGCCAAGCCGCCCGCGCACCGACCGGATCGGCCATCGCGATCCAGCTTCGCCCGCGCACCTGATACATCACGAACGCGTCGCCGGCGCTCGAGAACAGGAAGCGCTTGTCGCCGGTCAGCGCCAGCATCGCGTCGGTGCGCTCGGCGATTGCGAGCACGGCGGCGACTTCCTCGTCGGATGCCGTCTCGCCGTCGCGCACGGGGGCGGGCAGGAACAGCCGCAGGAACGCCGCCCCGCCCAGCACCACGCCCATGCCCAGACTGGCGCGCAGGAACCGCGACGCGTCGTCGCCCACCGCGAACTGCCACCACAGGCGCTGGCTGTAATCGACATGCTTGTACGCGAAGAACCCCACCCAGATCGCACCGCCGATCACGATCGCGACACTCGCCACGAACGCCGGCGACAGCGGACGCGCAACCAGCGCGGTGCGGCGGTAGAATGCCCCGCGCGTCCATTGCAGCAGCGCCGCGATCGTCAAACAGACAACCGCCTCCTCGTAATCGATGCCCTTGAACAGGCTGAACGCCGCACCCGCCACCAGCAGCGCACGCGCCGCGTGGAAGGCACCGTCGAGCCGCCGGTACAGCCCGGGCGCAATCAGCAGCAGGCCGGTGCCGACCAGACTGGCGGCAAGATGCGATCCTTCGACGAACGGCAACGGCACCCATTCGGTCAGGTCGTGCAGCCGGCCCGGCACCGCGGGCAGCGATCCCGACAGCAGCAGCACCGTACCACCGCCGAAACAGGCCGCACTCAGCAGCGGCGGCGCGATCCCGTCCGCCAGCATCCGCGCGCCCGCCATCGCTTTCGCAGGCAGGCGTCGTCGCCCCTCGTGCCACACCAGCGCGACGATGCCGAGCGCCAGCGGCAACAGGTAATACAGGACGCGGTAGGCGATCAGCGCCGCGAACAAGGCGGTGCGGTCCACCGGCACCGCCGCCAGCACCACCGCCTCGAACACGCCGACGCCACCCGGCACATGGCTGATGAGCGCGACGATGATGGCCAGTGCGTAGGCGAGGACGAAGGAGGGAAGCAGATCGGGGGCCGCGCCGGGGATCAGAACGAACAGCGCCGCCGCCGCCGCCGACAGGTCGAGTGTGGCGATGCCGATCTGCGCCAGCGCTTGGCGGGCGGTCGGCAGGGGTACGCTCCACCCGCGCCACCCGAGCTGTCGCGGCCCCGCAGCGCACAGCGCCACGAACGCCGCCGCGGACATTGCGATACCCGCGCCGATCAGCCGCGTCGCCCATTCCGGCACGACCAGCGACGCGATCGACAGCGGACCGGCGTGCACCAGCAACGCCCCGCCCGCCACGGCCAGCACGCCCATCCAGAAGGTCGCACCCGCGATCGCAACGACGCGCGCCACGTCCGGGCCGTCCAGTCCCGCCGCGGTGTACACGCGGTAGCGGGCCGACCCGCCGGTGATCAGCGCCAGCCCCAGATTGTGGCTGAGCGTATAGCTGGTGAACGACCCCAGCGCCGCCATGCGCCACGGCAGCGGTCGCCCGACGATACGCAGCGCCAGTACGTCGTAGAGCGTCAACGCCAGATAGCTCAGGACGGTCAGCATCAGCGCCGTCACCACCTGCCCTCGCCCGATCCGGTCGAACGCGACGGCGACATCCGCGAGCCGGATCTCGCGCGTCAGATGGTGCAGCGCGACCAGTCCGAGTCCCACGAGCATGACGACCAGCGCCGACGCCAGCCACGCGCGTCGCGCCTTCGCAACCGCAACGATCCGGGTGAGCCGGTCACGCATCGGGCAGATGCTCGACCCGGTGCCAAAGCTGCGACCGGCAGATGAAGCCGCCGATCAGGCACCCCTTCACCTTCAACTGGTTGCGATCGACCAGCGCGATCGTGGACGAGAAGCGCCGGCCCATGTCGGGGACGTAGATCGTGCCCGACCACGTGCCGGCCTTGTCAGGTTCGTAATCCTGGAGCAGCGCGACGCCGATCAACGGGTCGACTCCCTCTTCGCGGGCGTCCTGCTTCGCCTGACCATTGGCCCAGCCGATCCAGCCGCACAGCTTGCTGCCGCAATCGCCCGCGCGCACCACGACGCTGCCGTGCGGGTTCATCCACAGGCCGGCCACCGCATCCGCGGGCCGCTGCGCGACGGCCGGTCCCGCAATCGCAAGCGCCGCCGACGCGACCGCTGTCTTCCACCACATCCCCATCGCTCCCGCTCCGCTTCCGGCCGCCATTGGACCCGGCGGGGTGGCCGCAGGCTGTGGGCGTCCTGAACTTTTGGTCATGTCAGAACGTCCACTCGATACCGGCCGCACCGTTCCACTGGTCGGGGCTGCCCGCATCGGCGACGATCGGTGACCGCGCGTAGCGGCCGAGCAGGCGCTGGTACCCGCCGGTCGCGAACAGCCCCAACCCGTGCGTCAGGTTGCCGGTGATCGCGTGCGCCACCAGCAGGCTGGCGTTCCAGTCCTTCCACCCTGCACGATCGGCCCCATCATAGGCGTCCAGCCCGCTGGCGGCGGCGCCGGCGGCGGAGATGTCGTAATAATAGTCGCCGAAGCCGCGCCCGACCCAGTCGGAGCCCGCCGACAGACTGACATAATCCTTGCGCGACAGCGGCGTCGAATAGCTGACGCTGGGGCTGACGACATAGCTGCGATGGGCGTCGTGCACATCCGCCTGATACGACACGCTGGCGCTGACATTGTCGTAGGGGCTGGTGACGACGCCGGTGCGCTGGATGCCGGCCCATGCCCCGACCTCCCACGCCGACCGCAATTCGCCGAGGCCGGATACCCGCGAGTCCCGAATGCGGCTCGTCCGGTCCAGTCGCAGTGCCGCGATCGGTCCCGCCTGCGCCTTCCACCCGACGCCGCCGCTGCCGCGGATCGCGTCCAGCCACAATGCCGTTCCCTGCGATGCGAACGCCAGGCCATGCACCTGACCCTGTATCGCGATGCCGGGGACGATGCCGTACTGGTCGGACCCGGTATAGCTGGGCACCACCGCCGGGCCGACGCCGATCGTCAGCCGATCGGCACCCGGATCGACCGCGGGTGGCGGCGTGGCGGGGCTGGCGTCCTGCGCCTGCGCACTCGCGGAGAGCAGCGC
The DNA here is from genome assembly GCF_979253005.1 of Sphingomonas sp. AC435. Taxonomy (NCBI): domain Bacteria; kingdom Pseudomonadati; phylum Pseudomonadota; class Alphaproteobacteria; order Sphingomonadales; family Sphingomonadaceae; genus Sphingomonas; species Sphingomonas sp. AC435. The sequence goes on along the minus strand of NZ_CEEDCJ010000008.1, from coordinate 88,196 downwards.
CAGCACGGCGATAAAGGCAAGAGGTCGGATCATGACGTCCGGGTACGCGCGGTGACCGGTGCGGAAGCTGTCCGCGGGATGACGAAGCGCTCATTTCGGCTGCGGATTGCGAAGGACCTACTGTCCCCGCCCCGTCAGGGAATGGCTGCGCACTCGCTCAACTACCTGTCACCAAGCCCCCCCGGGCATTCTCCTGAAGGGAGGGCGAGTTGGCGCGACGCCCCTGGCTGCCCGCCCGCATGACGAAATCGTCACCTCTCGCCCACCGCGTGCCAAACCGGGCGATGGCAGGAGTGCGATCATGACGACACCGCCCCAGCACCGCCTGTTCCGGCACATCTTCGGCGAACAGAGCCGCGCGCTGGAGCCGGAGGAGCGCCGCGTCCTCGATCATATGGAGCTGGCGCTGACCGTCTCGCGCGATGCCGCCGATGTCGCCGACGAACGGTCTTCGTTCGGCGATCGGCTGGCCGACCGGGTGGCGGCGGTGGGCGGTTCGTGGAGCTTCATCATCGCCTTTGCGGCGGTGCTGTTCGGGTGGATGCTGCTCAACACCGACGTGCTGGCGCATTGGGGTGATGCGTTCGACCCCTACCCCTACATCTTCCTGAACCTGATGCTGTCGACGCTGGCGGCGGTGCAGGCCCCCGTCATCATGATGAGCCAGAATAGGCAGGCCGCGAAGGACCGCGTCGCCGCCAGCCTCGACTACGAGGTCAACCTGCGGGCCGAACTGGAGATCCTGCGCCTGCACGAGAAACTCGATCGCCTGATCGCGGATCGGGATCGGATCGGTGCGCGGGAAGAGGCGCGATGAGGGGCTTGGTCGCGGTCGCCTGGGCGGCGATCGGCAGCGCCGTCGCGGGAAGCGCCGGCATCGCGCTGATCCCCGGCTGGCTGTCCGCGCCACCGTTGCGGGGGGCGGTCGGCGGCGCGACCTTCGCGACGCTGGTTGGCGACCGGCAGGGGCGGCTGGTCGTCACCAGCCTGCGTACCGGTGGGCCGGAGGCCGCGGCGGGCCTTCGGGTTGGGGACGTCGTCACGGCGGTCAACGGAACATCCGCCCCGTCGCTGCGCACGCTTCGGCGCGAGGAAGCGCAACGGGGCCCCGTAAGTCTGGTCGTCGACCGCCGGGGTGCCCCGTTGACGCTGACGCTGCTACATCCGGATCAGGGAGGGCGACTATGACCAAGATCCTGCTCGTCGAGGATGACGACGCCACCGCAGACTATGTCGCCAACGGTTTGAAGGAACAGGGTTTCGTCGTCGATCGCGCCGCGAACGGCCGCGACGGCCTGTTCCACGCGACCGACGGCGGCTACGACTGCATCGTCCTCGACCGGATGATGCCGGGGATGGACGGCATGGCCGCGCTGGCGGCGATGCGCGCGGCGGGCGTGGAGACACCCGTGCTGATCCTGTCGGCAATGAGCACGCCGGAAGATCGCGTCGCCGGCCTGACCTCGGGCAGCGACGATTACCTGACCAAGCCGTTCGTGTTCGCCGAACTGCTCGCCCGCGTGCGGCTGCTCGTGCGGCGCGGTCAGAACGGCGGTACCGCGCCGGAAACGAAGCTGGTGTGCGACGATCTGGAAATGGACCTGCTCGGTCACCGCGTGAAGCGCGCGGGCAAGCCGATCGACCTCCAGCCGCGCGAATACCGCCTCCTCGAATTCATGCTGCGCCACGCCGAACAGGTCGTCACCCGCACGATGTTGCTGGAGGGCGTGTGGGATTACCATTTCGATCCGGGCACCAACGTCACCGACGTGCATATCAGCCGCCTGCGTAAAAAGGTCGACGAGGGGTTTGCACGGCCGTTGCTGCACACCGTGCGCGGGTCCGGCTACAAGCTCGGCGTCGAGCGATAGCCGGGTTGCGCCTGCCCCGGTCGGCGACCGTCCGAATCGCCGCGCTGGTGTTCGCGCTGCAACTCGCGGGCGCGGCGACGACCCTCGTCACCGTGCGCCAGATCACCCGCAGCCAGATCACCGCCGCAGCGGAGGACATGGCGCGCGGCGTGCGCGGCGACCTGCTGACCGCCTATCACGCGGGCGGGACCGATGCCCTGCGCGCGGCGGTGACTCAGCGGGTGCAGCGTCGCCAGCCGCCGCAGACCGTGCTGATCCTGACCAACGCGGCGGGGCGCTATCTGGCCGGCAATATCGCCGACTGGCCGCCCACGGCCGCCGTAGATAGCGGCGCGACGACGATCGAGCTGTTCCGGATCGACCGCGAGGTGCCGGAGCGGATGCGGGTGCTGACCACCACCCTCCCCGGCGGCGAACGCCTGCTGACCGGGCATGTGATCGAGAGCGAACTCAGGTTCGCGCGCGCGATGGAGGAAGCGATGGCGGTGGCGATGGCGGTCGCGCTGGTGCTGGCGGGCCTCGCGGGGTGGATCGCGGCGCGGATCATCGACGCACGGGTCGGGCGCACCGTCACCACGGCGCAGGCGGTGGCGGCGGGCGATCTCGGCCGCCGCGTGGAAAGCGACGGCGGCGACGACGCGTTCGAGGCGCTGGGCCGCGCGGTCAATGCCATGCTCGACCGCATTGCGTTGCTGGTCGGCGAGTTGAAGGTCGCGACGGACGGGCTGGCGCACGATCTCCGCTCGCCCCTCACCCGCCTGCGCGCGACGCTGGAGCGCGCGCTCGCCGCCGCCGACACGGAGGCCTCGCGCACCGCGATCGTGCGGGCGATGGACGAAGGCGACCGGTTGCTGTCGATGCTCGACACCGCGCTCCGCATCACCCGCGCCGAGGCAGGCTTGGGGCGGGAGGCGTTCGCGGAGACCGATATCGCCGCGCTGCTCCACGGACTGGCGGAGATGTTCGAACCGCTGGCGGAGGATCGCGACATGACGATGAGTGTCGGGGCCCCAGCCGATCTGCGCGCTCCCGCCAATCGCGAGATGCTGGGTCAGGCGCTCGCCAACATCGTCGACAACGCGCTGAAATACGGGCGCGGGCAGATCGCGCTGAGCGCGGCGGTCGCCGGCGACCTGATCGCGATCACCGTCACGGATCGCGGGCCGGGCATCCCCCCTGATCGCCGCGACGATGCGCTGAAGCGGTTCGGTCGGCTCGATACGGCCCGGGGGGAGAGCGGCGCGGGGCTCGGCCTGTCGCTGGTCGCGGCGGTCGCGCATCTGCACGGTGGTACGCTGACGCTGTCGGATGCCCGACCGGGGCTGGCGGTCACCTTCACGCTACGCCGCGCGTGACCGATCGTTCATGCGCCGGATGCCCGGCGGACGGGCAGCGCACGGCACAGCGGCGGCAATCGAGGAGCCACGCCGCATGTCCACTCTACCCCGCCGCCGCAACCGGCTCCGCTCCGTCCTGATCGTCGCGGGCGTCGTGCTCGCGGCGCTGCTCGGCTATCTCTACAGCGCTGGCATCTTCGACCGCGATCCGGTGCATATGTTCGATGCGCAGGGCCCGCGCGCGCCGGTGGCGGCGCTCTACTTCTCCGGCGACACGGGGCTGCGCTTCGGCATGGGCGCGGCGACGACGAAGCTGCTGGCGGCGCACGGGATCGAAACGGTCGGGTTCAACTCGTCGACGATGTTCCGGACCCGACAGACGCTGACCCAGACGAACATGCTGATCGCGGAAGCCGTGCGGCAGGCACTGGCCCGCACCGGTAGCCCGCGGATCGTGCTGATCGGCCAGTCCTACGGCGCCGACGTGCTTCAAACCGGGCTCGCGGGACTGTCGGCCGACCTGCGGGCGCGGGTGGCCGGCATCATCCTCGTCGTGCCCGGCAATACCGTGTTCCTGCGCGCCGACCCGTCCGGCTTCGTCTATCGCGGCACACCCGACAGCATGGCCGTGACGACCGCGCGGACGCTCGACTGGGCGCCGCTCACCTGCATCTACGGGGTCGAAGAGACGGACAGCCTCTGCCCGCTGCTGCACGTCCGTGGCGCGCACGTGATCGGCATGCCGGGCGGCCATTTTCTCAACCGCGACGCCGACGCGCTGGGCGCGCACGTGCTGCGCGCCGTTGCTCGGTCGATTACGCCAGTTCGTCCCTGAGCTGCCCCGCCGAGGAGCGGTCGAGCAATCGCGCCTCCGGCTGGACGACGACGCTGTCGGGCGGCACGTCGCTCAACAGCCAGACATTGCCGCCGATCGTCGACCGCGCGCCGATCGTCACCCGCCCCAGGATCGTCGCGCCGGCGTAGACGACGACATCGTCGCCGACGATCGGGTGGCGGGCGTAGCGGCTGCCCCCCTCGCCCTTGCGCCGAGCCGCACCCAGCGCGCTGCGGGCGCCGAGCGTGACGTGCTGGTAGAGGCGGACGCGTGCGCCGATGATCGCGGTCTCGCCGATGACGACGCCGGTGCCGTGATCGATGAAGAACTCCTCGCCGATCGTTGCGCCGGGGTGGATGTCGATCCCGGTCCGCTCGTTGCCGATTTCCGAGATCAGCCGCGCGACGATCGGCGCACCCAGCGCATCGAGCTGATGCGCGATCCGGTGGTGCAGGCTGGCGATCGCGCCGGGATAACTGACGAGGATCTCGTCGACGCTGCGCGCCGCCGGATCGCCGAGGAACGCCGCCTCCACGTCGCTGTCGATCAGGCGGCGGATGTCGCCCAGTGTCGCGCCGAACAGCCGCACGATCGTTGCCGGCAAGTCCTTCTCGAACGCGCCGCGCGCCTCCGCCTGCCAATAGCCGAGTTCGTTGCCGATCTCCCGCTCCAGCGCGGTGAACGCCGCCAGCAGCTTGGCGACGACGAAATTGTCCTCGTCGACCGGCTTGCCGCGGAACTGGCCCAAACGCCGCGGATAGAGCGCCGCGGCCAGCAGCGCGACGACATCCTCGACGACCGCGCGCGACGGAAAGCTCGCGACGTCACGCCCCTCGGGCTGCCGCGCGCGCCATGCCTCACGGGCCGATCGCAACCCGCCTGCCGCTTCGCCGATCGCCGTACCTGTCATGCCGTTCCTCCTCGGCAGACACGATACCTAAGTAGATGCATGGAGATTTGAAACAAATGCTTCGTCCCCGGCAAGTGATGACACCGACGCGGGCGATCCCTAGTTGGGGACGATCCAAGGAGAGTAGAATGGCGACGACCTACGACGCGAAACTCGGCCTCTATATCGGCGGCGAGTGGCTCGGCACCGAGGGACGCGAGACGCACGACGTCCTCAACCCCGCCACGGGTGCGGGCCACGCGGCGCTGCCGCTGGCGACCGCCGCCGATCTCGACGCGGCGCTGGAGGCGACGCAGCGCGGCTTCGTGCTGTGGCGTGGCACCCCGTCCGAGAAACGCGCCGCCGTGCTGCAGAAGACCGCGCAACTGATCCGCGAGCGCGCCGACCACCTCGCGCGCATCGCCACGCTGGAACAGGGCAAGATCCTCGCCGAAGCGAAGGGCGAGGCGCTGTTCGCCGCCGCCCTGCTCGATTTCCATGCGGGCGAGGCGCTGCGCATCTATGGCCGCGTCCTGCCGCGTCCGGCGGGCACGCGCAGTCTGGTGCTGCACCAGCCGGTCGGCCCCGTCGCCGCGTTCTGCGCGTGGAACTTCCCGATCATGAACGTCGTCCGCAAGATCGCGCCCGCAATCGCCGCAGGCTGTTCGATCATCATCAAGCCCAGCGAGGAGACGGCGGGCAGCGCGGTCGAAGTGCTGCGCTGCTTCCAGGACGCGGGGCTGCCCGGCGATGTCGCGCAGTGCGTGTTCGGCGTGCCCGACATGGTGTCGCGCCAGCTTCTCGCCTCGCCGATCACGCGCAAGCTGAGCTTCACCGGCTCGGTCCCGGTCGGCAAGCATCTGATGAAGCTAGCCGCCGACACGATGATGAAGACGACGATGGAACTCGGCGGCCACGGCCCCGTGCTGGTGTTCGACGACTGCGATCTCGACAAGACGCTCGACACGCTGGTGGCGCACAAGTTCAGGAACGCCGGACAGGTCTGCATCGCGCCGACCCGCTTCCACGTACAGGAAGGTATCTACGACGCCTTCGCCGCCGGCTTCGCGGAGCGCACGCGCGCCTTGAAGATCGGCGACGGGCTCGATGCCGGCACGCAGATGGGGCCGATGGCCAATCCGCGCCGTCCGGAGGCGATCGGCGAACTTGTCGAGGACGCACAGCGGCACGGCGCGAAGCTGCTCGCGGGTGGCGAGCGCGGTGGAGAAGGCGGGTTCTTCTTCCAGCCGACCGTGCTGGCCGACGTGCCGCTCGACGCGCGTGCGATGAACGACGAGCCGTTCGGCCCGATCGCCCTGCTGCGCCCCTTCGCCACGGTCGACGACGCGATCGAACAGGCCAATCGCCTGCCCTTCGGCCTCGCGGCGTATTGCTTCACCGAGAATGGCCGGCGCCAGAACCTGCTCGGAGACGCGATCGAGGCCGGCATGGTCGCGATCAACAACGTCCGCCTCAGCTGGCCGGACAGCCCGTTCGGCGGCGTGAAGGATTCCGGCCACGGATCGGAGGACGGCCCCGAGGGCGTGATGGCGCACCTCGTCACGAAGACCGTGCACATGATGTGACGGTGCAGCTTTCCGCTCCCTCCCCGTCGGGACGGAGCGGAAAGGGAATCAGCGCGGCGTTGGTGGCTCCGCCAGCGCCGCGAACTCCGTCGTGTCGTGCGCGCAGAACATCCGCACCTCGGCGCCGTGTTCGACCGACAACGCCCGCAGCCGCGCCTGATTGGCCACCCGCGCCGCCGCGTCGACCTGCATCAGCCGTTGATAGCCGCGCAACCCCGGCGGGCAGGATCGCCGCTCCGACCCGACCTCGCCGTGGTAGAAATAGGCGTCGGCGGCATAGAACAGCCAGCGTCCGCCTTGCTGCCGGATCGCGACGCCGGCATGGCCCCAGGTGTGCCCCGACAGCGGCACCAGCAGGATCTCCGGCGGCAGCCCCTCCAGATCGCGCACCGCTTCGAACCCGAACCACCGCTCGCCGCCGCCGAACGGATAGAGCGACCAGTTCGTCGCCTCGTCCCACTGCTGCGGCCGATAGCGTTTGCGCGACACGAACGCGCCGCCCCGTTGCGCATCGGCAACTTCCTTCTCGCGTGCGGTGACGTGGATGCGCGCATTGGCGAAATCCTCGATCCCACCGGCATGGTCGAAGTCGAGATGGCTGACGACGATATGCCGCACATCGCCGGGATCGAACCCCAGCGCCCGCACCTGCGCGACCGCCGTCTCCTCCACCTTCAGCTGCGGCCGGTTCAGCGCCAGGAAGAAGTCGGACAGCCGGTCGTGCGGTCGCGCCACGTCCTTCGTCCCGAACCCGGTATCGACCAGCACCAGCCCGGCGTCGCTTTCGATCAGCAGGCAATGGCAGACCAGATGCCCCGCCCCGCCGTCGTTCCGCCCGTCGAACAGCCGCCCGCCCGGCGGGCAGCACGTGCCGCAATTCAGATGATGGATCTTCATGCCGGGCCTCCCTCGGCAAGCCGTCGCCGGGTACGTTCCGCCAGCGCCGGCTCGCGACGGGCCCAATAGGCCCAGCCGATCGCCCCGCCGGCAACGATCGCACCCAGCACCAATGGCGTCGTCGCCCTTCCGCCGCGGACATTCGCAACGCTCGTCATCTTGTCCTCCGACCTGTCTCGATCATCCCGGCCGAACGCGATGATGCGGTACGCCGATCCCTCCGCGGCACACGTCATTTGACGTAGGTTATTGAGAAATTTGGCGATTGTTCTGCGAGGGCAACAAACCCCGACGGTCGTTAACCGTTACGTCAGCGGCGCGATCGCCATAACCGATAGCGAGGCAGACGATGTATTATCATGACAAACGGCTCCAGTATCCCGTTCAGGTGACCGAGCCCGACCCCGCCTTCGCGCGAATGCTGCAACAGGCCATCGGCGGCGTGGAAGGCGAAATCCGCGTGTGCATGCAGTATTTCTTCCAGGCGTGGGGCAACCGCGCGCCGACGACGAAATATCGCGACATGCTGCTGAACACGGCGACCGAAGAAATCGGCCACATCGAGATGCTCGCGACCGCCGTCGCGCTGAACCTGGAGAAGGCACCGGCGAAACTTCAGGAAGAAGGCGTCAAGGACGGCATCGTCGGGGCGGTGATGGGCGGCGAGAACCCACGTCACAAGATCGAGGGGCTGATCCACAAGAACCTGCTGTCGGGCGGTCTGGCGGCGATGCCGATGGATTCGGACGGCGTGCCGTTCAACATGAGCCACATCTACGCCAGCGGCAATGTCGCCGCCGACATGTACTGTAACGTCGCGGCGGAGAGTACCGGGCGCGTGCTGGCGGTGCGCCTGTTCAACGCCGCGCATGACGAGGGCATGAAGAAGATGCTCCACTACATGATCGCACGCGATACGATGCACCAGCAGCAATGGCTGGCGGTGATCGAGGAACTCGGCGCGGAGCCGAACAACCTGCCGATCCCCAACAGCTTCCCGCAGGACATGGAGGATCAACAGAACAACTATAACTTCTATGTGACGTCGCTCGACGGCACCTATCCGGAAGGCCGCTGGACGCAGGGTCCGACGCCGGATGGCAAGGGCGAGTTCACCGTCTTCCGCAACGAACCGCTGGGCGAGGAACCGATCCTCGGCCCCGCCCGCCCCGACAGCGGCGCGCAGGCACAGCAGATCGGCTGATCGACGCGACCTGCTCGCTGCGTTTCAAGGCAGGCGATGACCCCTGGTACGTAGGGATCAGGCGGACAGAGAAGGGACCGGACTTTCGCAGGCGCGAAAGTCCGGTTCTACCGCGCCCGCTCGGCCTCGATCCGCCCGGCGATATCCATCGTCTGCGGCGTGATCCACCCATAGTAATAATTCAGCTGGAACAGCACGAAGAGCGTCGTCGCGACCACCGTCACCCACAGCACGACGCGGCCGAGCCGGAACTCGTGAGGCGCGCTCTCGGCTTGGCCGGGGACGTAGTCACCCCCGGCCTCGTGCGTGGTCCGCACGCCGAATGGCAGCACGAGAAATACGCTGAACGCCCAGAACAGGATGTAGATCGCCAGGGCGGACGTCCAGCGCATCAGATCAGGCCTCGATCACCAGCACGTCGACGATCGGCTTCTTGCCCGTCCAGCGCGTCGCGACGCGGCGTACGGCGAGGCGCACGTCCTCGCGCATCCGGTCCATGCCGCGACGGTTGCCCTTGGCGGCATCCCCCGCCGCCTCGACCGCGTCGGCGATGAACGCCTCGCGCTCGTCCTCGACCGGCACGCCCTGCAGCTTGACCTGCGGCACGCCGAGCAGGCGCCCGCCCTGCCCCACCGCGACCGCGACGGAGATCTGGCCGTGCAGCGCGATCCGGCGGCGCTCGTTGATCGTCGACCCGTCCGACGGCAGGATCACGTCGCCGTCCAGCACCAGCCGGCCGACCGTCGCATGCCCGACCTTCTTGGCGGCGCCCGGCCGCAGCCGCACGATATCGCCGTCCGCCTGAACGATCGCCTGCGGCACGCCTTCGGAGATACCGAAGCGGGCATGCTCCATCATGTGGCGCATCTCGCCGTGGACCGGGATCAGCACGTCGGGACGAATCCAGTCGTACATCCGCTTCAGCTCGGGCCGACCGGGGTGGCCGGAGACGTGAACGTGCGCCTGACGCTCCGTCACCATCTCCACGCCCTTGGCGGCGAGCTGGTTCTGGATGCGGCCGATCGCCACCTCGTTGCCCGGGATCTGCTTGGACGAGAAGATCACGGTGTCGCCCGCGTCCAGCTTGATCGTGTGGTCGTTGTTCGCCACCCGTGCCAGCGCCGCGCGCGGCTCGCCCTGACCACCGGTCGCGACGATCAGCACCTTGTTGCGCGGCAGCTTCATCGCCGTCTCGGGATCGACCGTCTCCGGGAAATCCTTGAAGTAGCCGCACGCGCGACCGACCTTCAGGATGCGGTCGAGCGAGCGGCCGGTGACGCACAGCTTGCGTCCGGTCTCGCGCGCGACCTCGCCCAGCGTCACCAGCCGCGCCGCGTTCGATGCGAAGGTCGTGACCAGGATACGCCCGCGCGCCTTGGCGGCGGTTTCCGCGATGCCCTGACGCACGCTCGCTTCCGACCCCGAAGCCTCGAAATTGAAGACGTTGGTCGAATCGCACACCAGTACGTCGACGCCTTTGTCGCCGATCGCGGCGAGCTGCTTGGGGTCGAACGGCGTGCCGATGACGGGCGTGGCGTCCAGCTTCCAGTCGCCCGTGTGGAACACGGTGCCCTCGGGCGTCTCGATCAGCAGCGCCGAGGATTCCGGGATCGAGTGCGACAGCGGCACGAACGTCACGCCGAAACCGCCCACGTCGAACCGCCGGCTCGGCTCCATGATCTTCAGCTTGACGCGGTCGGCGATGCCTTCCTCGTCCAGCTTGCCGCGGATCAGGCCCGCGGTGAACTGCGTCGCGTACAGCGGCACGCCGAGGTCCTCGGCCAGATACGGCAGCGCGCCGATATGGTCCTCATGCCCGTGGGTCAGGACGATGCCGACGAGATCGTCGATCCGGTCCTCGATGAATTGCAGGTCCGGCAGGATCACGTCGATGCCGGGATATGCGGGGTCCGCGAAGGTGATGCCGCAGTCGACCATCAGCCATTTGCCGCGACAACCGTACAGGTTGACGTTCATGCCGATCTCGCCGGAGCCGCCGAGCGCACAGAAAAGCAGTTCGTTCTTCGGAGTCATTCAATACTTTCAAAAAAGGGAGCGCCGGATGGTCGCCCGGCGCGGGCGTGGTTCAGCGGATATGGGCCTTATCCCACATCATCGCCAGCCCCTGAATGGTCAGATCGGGCTCGATCGCATCGAACACGGTCGTATGTTGCTTGAAAAGGTCGGCCAGACCACCGGTCGCGATGACCTTCACGGGGCGTCCGACCTCCGCCTTCAGCCGCGCGACGAGGCCCTCGATCATCGCGATATAGCCCCAATAGATGCCGATATGCATCTGGTCGACGGTGTTGCGGCCGATCACGCTGGCCGTCGCCGGCGCCTCGATCGCAATGCGCGGCAGCTTGGCGGCGGCGGTGACCAGCCCATCGAGCGACAGGTTGATGCCGGGCGCGATGATCCCGCCCTTGTACGCGCCGGTATAATCGCTGACGTCGAACGTCGTCGCGGTGCCGAAGTCGATCACGATCAGGTCGCCCGCATGCAGCGCATGTGCGGCGATCGTGTTGACGGCGCGATCCGCCCCCAGCGACGCGGGTTCGTCGACGTCGATCGCGATGCCCCATTCGACCGGCGCACGGCCGGCGATCAGCGCCTCCGTCCTGAAATACTTCGAACTCAGCACCTGGAGGTTGTGGAGCGCGCGCGGCACGACGGTGGCGACGATCACCCCCTCCACGACGCTGCGGTCATATCCCTCCAGCGCCAGCAACTGGCTGAGCCACACCGCATATTCATCCGCGGTGCGGCGCGGATCGGTCGCAATCCGCCAGCGGGCACGGACGGTACCGTCCTCGACCAGCGCGAAGACCACGTTCGTGTTGCCGGCATCGATCGCGAGTAGCATGCCTGTCCTTCAGAGCAGGAAAACGTCGGCGGCGTGGATGACACGCCGCTCGCCCGACGCCAAGCGCAGCGTCAATGCGCCGTCGGGATCGAGGCCGTCGAACAGCCCGTCGATCACCGTGCCGTCCGCCAGCCGCGCCGTCAGCGCCGTGCCGACCGGATGCGCCCGCTCCAGCCACCGCGCGCGCACTGCGGCAATGCCCTCACCCCGCCACCGCTCGACCCAGCGTGCGAACGCCTCCGCCAGCACGTCGAGCAACGCGGCCGGATCGACATCGACGCCATGCGCCGCCAGACTGGTCGTGGCGCGATCCGGCAGATCGGGATGATGCGCTAGATTGACGCCGATCCCGACGATCACTGCTTCGTCCACCCGGTCGAGCAGGATGCCGGACAGCTTGGCCCCATCCAGCAGCAGATCATTCGGCCATTTGAGTCTCAGGTCCTTCCCCCCTTGGGAGAAGATGGGCGAAGCACCGAGGAAGACTCCAACCGCCTCCTCCAGCGCCACCGCCGCCACGAGCGCAAGCGTTGCCGCCTGGGGATCGCTCCCGCGCAACCGCACCAGCGTCGACGCATAGAAGTTCCCCGGAGGCGACACCCACGTCCGACCCTGCCGCCCGCGTCCCGCCGTCTGGCGCTCGGCCCGGAGCCAGAACCCCTCCGCCGCGCCCGCCCTCGCCAGCAGGACGAGATCGGCGTTGGTCGACCCCGTCTCCGCGACCGTCCGGTGCTGCGTCAGAACAGCGCCCGCGCCGCAGCCATCGTCCAGCTACCCAGCAGCGGGATCGCGAAATAGCCGAGCGGCGAGATGAACACCGCCGCCACCGCGATCAGACCGCCCTGTAGCACCTCGCCCTCGAAGCGCGGGAACGCCGTCACGGGTTCGTCGAAGTACATCGTCTTGACGACGCGGAGGTAGTAATAGGCGCCGATCGTCGACGCCGCGATGCCGACCGCCGCCAGCGGGAACAGCCCCGCCGCGACCGCCGCATCGAACACCGCGAACTTGGCGTAGAAGCCGAACAGCGGCGGGATACCGGCCAGCGAAAACATGAACATCGCCATCGCCGCTGCCAGCGCTGGCCGCGTCCGCGACATGCCCGACAGGCTGGCGATCGTCTCGACCGGCTGCCCGTCCTCGTCGCGCATCTGCAACACGACGAGAAACGACCCCAGCGTCATCGCGATATAGATCGTCATGTACGTCATCACGCCGGCCACGCCTGCGGGCGTACCCGCGGCAAGGCCGATCAGCGCGAAGCCGACATTGTTGATCGAGGAATAGGCCAGCAGCCGCTTGATGTTGGTCTGCCCGATCGCGGCGACCGCGCCGAGCACGATCGACGCCAGCGCCGCGAAGATCACGATCTGGCGCCACTGGTCCGTCGCCGGCCCCATCGCCTCGATCGCGACGCGCACCGCGAGACCCATCGCCGCAACCTTCGGCGCGGAGGCGAAGAATGCCGTCACTGGTGTCGGCGCGCCCTCGTACACGTCGGGCGTCCACATGTGGAACGGCACCGCCGAGATCTTGAACGCGATGCCCGCGAACACGAACACCAGCCCGAACAACAGGCCCATCGAGCGCTGCCCCGCATAGGCCGCGGCGATGCCGTCGAACAATGTCGTGCCCGAGAAGCCGTAGACGAGGCTGATGCCGTACAACAGGATGCCGCTGGCAAGCGCACCGAGCACGAAATACTTGAGCCCCGCCTCCGCCGAACGCGCGTCGCGCCGCATGAAGCTGGCCAGCACGTAGGCGGCAAGGCTCTGCAACTCCAGACCGACATACAGCGTCAGCATGTCCGTCGCGGATACCATCATCCCCATGCCCGCCGCCGACAGCAGCATCAGCACCGGGTATTCGGGACGCAGATCGTCGCCGCTGGTGCGCTGGAAAAAGCCCGGCGCCATCAGGATGGCGATGGCCGTGGCAATATAGATCAGCACCTTGGAGAAGGCGGCGAACGCGTCGGCGCGGTACAGTCCGTCGAACGCAGGCCCGCCGTTGCCAGCCGGACCCGTCAGGGCGATGCCCGCACCCGCGAGTATCGCGACCGAGGCCCACGAAACGAGGCGTGTCGAACCCGGCCCGCCCCAGGCGGATACCAGCATCAGGACGATCGCGCCGACACCCAGTACCAGTTCGGGCAGCGTCATTGCGAGGTTGGCGGCGTAACTCATCAGTGCGCCTCCCCGGGCGTCGTTTCATGCCCGGCGGCCGCAGCCCCGTGCTCGCCGCCATGCTCCGCCGCGGCCTTGGCGGCGGCAGCCGGATTGCCGGCGGTAGGTTTGGAGTCGCCCGGCGGTGCGGCGCGATCGATCCGTGCCAGCAGCGTCGCGACGTCGGTCCGCATCGGCGCCATGAAGCTCTCGGGATAGACGCCCATCCACAGCACGACCGCCGCGATCGGTGCCAGCAGCCACAATTCGCGGCTGCTCAGGTCCGGCATCGCCCGCACCTCTTCCGACGGGATCTCGCCATAGGCGACCCGACGATAGAGGTAGAGCATGTACGCCGCACCGAGGATGATGCCGGTCGTGCACAGCAGCGCAGTCCAGGTCGACACCTGATAGGTACCCATCAGCGACAGGAACTCGGCGACGAAGCCGCTGGTGCCGGGAAGGCCGATCGACGCCATTGTGAAGAACAGGAACAGGATCGCATAGCGCGGCATGTTGATGCTGAGCCCGCCGTAGCGAGAAATCTCACGCGTATGCAGCCGGTCGTAGATCACGCCCACGCACAGGAACAGCGCACCCGATACCAGCCCGTGGCTGAGCATCATGATCATCGCGCCCTCGATGCCCTGCCGGTTGAAGGCGAACAGGCCGATCGTCACGATCGCCATGTGCGCGACCGACGAATAGGCGATCAGCTTCTTCATGTCCGCCTGCACCAGCGCGACGAGCGAGGTGTAGATGACGGCGATGCTCGACAAGGCGAAGATCAGCCATGTCAGCTGGCCCGACGCCTCCGGGAACATCGGCAGGCTGAAGCGCAGGAAGCCGTAGCCACCCAGCTTCAGCAGCACGCCCGCCAGGATCACCGACCCCGCGGTCGGCGCCTGCACGTGCGCGTCCGGCAGCCAGGTATGGACCGGCCACATCGGCATCTTCACCGCGAACGATGCGAAGAACGCCAGCCACAGCCATGTCTGCACATGCGCCGGAAAGTCGAACGCCTGAAGCCGGGGAATGCTCGACGTGCCTGCGGTCTGCACCATGTACAGCATCGCGATCAGCATCAGCAGCGACCCGAGCAGCGTGTACAGGAAGAACTTGTACGACGCATAGATGCGGTTCGCCCCGCCCCAGATGCCGATGATGAGGTACATCGGGATCAGGCCGGCTTCGAAGAACAGGTAGAACAGGAACAGGTCCTGCGCCGCGAACGTGCCGATCATCAGCACCTCGGTCAGCAGGAACGCCGCCATGTATTCCGGCACGCGGTTCGTCACCGAACGCCAGCTCGCGCCGATGCAGATCGGCATCAGGAACACGCTGAGCATGATCAGCAGCAGCGCGAACCCATCGATGCCGAGGTCCCAGGCGAAGAAGCCGAGGCGCGGCCCCTGCTCCACGAACTGCCACTGAGCGCCGCCGATGTCGAAGCTGGTCCACAGGACGATGCCGAGCGCGAAGTCGATCAGCGTCGCGATGAGCGCCACGACACGCGCGGTCTGCGCCGGCAGAAACAGGCACGCGACGGCGGCGATCGCCGGAACCGCGAGCATCAGCGACAGGATGGGAAAGCCTTCCATCACCCGATCAACCCGCGATGGCCCAGGTGACCGCGGCGGTCAGCCCGATCAACATGACGAAGGCATAGGAATAGACATACCCCGATTGTAGCTTGGCCGCCCCGCGCGATCCCAGTTGCACCAGCCATGCCGACCCGTTCGGGCCGAAACGATCGATCGTCTTCTCGTCGCCGCGGTGCCACAACAGGCGGCCGATGGCGAAGGCGGGACGGACGAACAGCAGGTTGTACAACTCGTCGAAATACCATTTGTGGAGCAGGAAGCGGTAGAGGACGCTGAACTGGTCCGCGACGATCGCCGGAAATTCCGGCTTGCGGATATAGGCGAACCACGCGGTGAACAGCCCGAGCAGCATCGCGATCGACGCCGACAATTTGATGATCGTCGGCACCTCGTGCATCGCGTGCATCAGATGCTCGCGGAACGCCAGCGCGCCCTTCCAGAAGGTCTCGCCCGCCTCCGGCTCGATGAACGCGCCGTGGAACGCGAAGCCCGCGGCGATCGCGCCGAGCGACAGGACGCCGAGCGGGATGAGGATCGGAACCGGGCTCTCGTGCGGGTGATAGCCACCGGTGCCGACCGGCAGGTCCTGCTGCGAGGCACCGTGCACGGAAGGACGATGGCCACCGTCCTCGGCCTGCGCCGGATTGCCATGCGCTTCATCGGCGTGGTGCGCGTCATGAGCGTGATCGTGCCCGGGATCGCGAGCATGTTCGTCATGATGTCCGTGCGCGTCGTGCAGCGCGTGCTGGATATGCTCCGACGCCGCCCAGCGCGGCTGACCCCAGAAGGTCAGGAACATCAGCCGCCACGAATAGAAGCTGGTGATCGCCGCGACGAGGACGCCGACGAACCACACGCCGGCATTCCCCGACGCCCAACCCGCCTCGATGATCGCGTCCTTCGAGTGGAAGCCCGCAAAGCCGATCT
Source organism: Sphingomonas sp. AC435 (assembly GCF_979253005.1). NCBI lineage: Bacteria > Pseudomonadati > Pseudomonadota > Alphaproteobacteria > Sphingomonadales > Sphingomonadaceae > Sphingomonas > Sphingomonas sp. AC435. Next base: position 72,015 of record NZ_CEEDCJ010000008.1, on the reverse strand, counting down.
GCGGCAGGCCGACAATGCCCGGGATGCCGACGCCGGTGATCGCCAGGGTGCCCATCATCATCGCCCAGAAGGTCAGCGGGATGCTTTTCCGAAGGCCACCATAATAGCGCATATCCTGTTCGTGGTGCATCGCGTGGATCACCGAACCGGCGCCCAGGAACAACAGAGCCTTAAAGAAGGCGTGCGTGAACAGGTGGAACATCGCCGCGCCGTACGCGCCGACGCCCGCGGCGAAGAACATGTAGCCGAGCTGCGAACAGGTCGAATAGGCGATGACGCGCTTGATGTCGGTCTGCACCACGCCGCACGTCGCCGCGAACAGACACGTCGCCGCACCCACGAACGTCACGACATGGAGCGCGACCGGAGACACCTCGAACATCGGCGACAGGCGGCACACCATGAACACGCCCGCCGTGACCATCGTCGCCGCGTGGATCAGCGCCGACACCGGGGTCGGACCTTCCATCGCGTCGGGCAGCCAAGTGTGCAAGCCGAGCTGCGCCGACTTGCCCATCGCGCCCACGAACAGCAGCAGGCACAGCACCGTCATCGTGTCGAAGCGATACCCCAGGAAGCCGATCGTCGATCCGGCCATGCCGGGCGCCGCGGCGAGAATCGCCGGGATCGACACCGTGCCGAAGACGAGAAACGTGCCGAAGATACCGAGCATGAAGCCGAGATCGCCGACGCGGTTGACCACGAACGCCTTGATCGCAGCCGCATTGGCCGAGGGTTTCCGGAACCAGAAGCCGATCAGCAGGTACGACGCCAGTCCGACGCCCTCCCAACCGAAGAACATCTGAATCAGGTTGTCCGCGGTCACCAGCATCAGCATCGCGAAGGTGAACAGCGACAGATACGCGAAGAAGCGGGGCTGGTCCGGGTCTTCCTCCATATAGCCCCAGCTATACAGATGGACGAGCGCGGACACCGACGTGATGACGACCAGCATCACTGCGGTCAGAGCATCGACTCGGAAGCCCCAGGCGACGTCGACGCCGCCCGACACGATCCACGTCAGCACCGGCGTGACCGTCGCGACGTTCGATCCGGCGATGAAGCCCAGAAAGATCGGCCACGACAGCGCGCACGACGCGAACAGCGCGGCCGTGGTCAGCACCTTGGCCGGGAACGCCCCCAGCACCTTGTTGCCAAGACCTGCGACGATCGCCGCGAGCAGCGGCAGGAATACGATAGCGAGGATCAACCGTTTACCCCTTCATCCGGTTGACGTCGTCGACCGAGATCGTGCCCCGGCCACGGAAATAGATGACGAGGATCGCCAGACCGATCGCCGCCTCGCCCGCCGCCACGGTCAGCACGAACATGGCGAACACCTGCCCGACCAGATCGTGCAGATAGGCGGAGAAGGCGACGAGGTTCAGGTTCACCGCGAGCAGGATCAGCTCGATCGCCATGAGGATGACGATCAGGTTCTTCCGGTTCACGAAGATGCCGAGCACCCCCATCGTGAACAGGATCGCCGATACGACGAGGTAATGGACCAACCCGATCACGTGCGCGGCACTCCGCTGTTCCGCTCGTCCTGAGCCTGCCGAAGGATCACAGCGACACCCCCTGCCCCACCGGCGGCTGCGTGTTGCGCGTGGAGTCCTGCGGGCGACGGTTCACCTGACGTGCAATGTTCTGCCCACGCACGCCCGACCGCTCGCGGTGGGTCAATACGATCGCACCGATCATCGCGACGAGCAGCACGAAGCCGGCCGCCTCGAAGATGAAGACGTAGCGCGAATACAGCAGGTTACCGATCGCCTGGATGTTCGGCACGACCGGATCGATCGGCGCGACACGACGCGTCAGGTCCAGCGTCCCCGCGCTCCAAGCCCCGACCGCGATGATGACCTCCGCCGCCAGCGCAACCGCGACGGCCAGACCGATGCCGGCATAGCGCATCACGCCAGCCCGCAGTTCGGCAAAGTCGATGTCGAGCATCATCACGACGAACAGGAACAGCACCGCGACCGCGCCGACATACACGATGACCAGCAGCATCGCGATGAACTCGGCACCGACGAGCACCATCAGCCCGGCGGCGTTGAAGAACGCCAGGATCAGCCACATGACCGAATGCACCGGGTTGCGCGACGAGATCGTCATCGCACCCGACAGGATCACGACGGCGGCGAACAGGTAGAAGGCGATGGCCTGGATCACGCGACGGCCCCCTTGCCCGCGCTGTTAAGGATGAGGCGGCGCATTAACGGTACGGCGCATCGGCGGCAAGGTTCGCCGCGATCGCACTTTCCCAGCGGTCGCCATTATCGAGCAGCTTGGCCTTGTCGTAGATCAGCTCCTCGCGCGTCTCGGTCGAGAATTCGTAGTTCGGACCCTCGACGATCGCGTCGACGGGGCATGCCTCTTGGCACAGCCCGCAATAGATGCACTTCGTCATGTCGATGTCGTAGCGCGTCGTACGGCGCGAACCGTCGTCGCGCGGCTCTGCCTCGATCGTGATCGCCTGCGCCGGGCACACCGCCTCGCACAGCTTGCACGCGATGCACCGCTCCTCGCCGTTCGGATAGCGACGCAGCACATGCTCGCCGCGGAACCGCGGGCTGACCGGGTTGCGCTCGTACGGGTAGTTGATCGTCGCCTTGGCCTTGAAGAAATACTTCAGGGTCAGGGCGTGCGCCTTGACGAACTCCCACAGCGTGAACGCCTTGATGGTCTGCGCGATAGACATAATCAGATTCCCACCCGCATGAACATCAGCACGCCGGACACGAGGAACACCCAGAACAGCGACAGCGGCAGGAATATCTTCCAGCCCAGCCGCATCAGCTGGTCATAGCGGTACCGGGGCACCGTCGCCTTGATCCAGCTGAACACGAAGAAGAAGAACAGGATCTTGGCGAACAGCCAGATGATGCCCGGCACCACATACAGCGGCGCCCAGTCGATCGGCGGCAGCCACCCGCCCCAGAACAGCGTCGCGTTCAGCGCGCACATCAGCAGCACGTTGGCATATTCACCGAGCCAGAACAGCGCGAAGCTCATCGACGAATATTCGGTCTGGTACCCCGCAACCAGCTCCGACTCCGCCTCGGTCAGGTCGAACGGCGCACGCTGCGTCTCGGCCAGTGCGGAGATCAGGAACACCACCGCCATCGGGAACAGCAGCGGATTGAACGCGAAACCGTTGACCGGGATGATCGGCCACACCGCGCGCTGCGCCAGCACGATCGTCGACAGGTTGAAGCTGCCCGCCCACAGCACGACGGAGATCAGCACGAACCCGATCGCGACTTCGTAACTGACCATCTGCGCCGCGGCACGCAGCGCGGAGTAGAACGGATATTTGGAGTTCGACGCCCAGCCCGACAGGATGATCCCGTACACGCCCAGCGACGACGCCGCGAGCACGTACAGCAACCCGACATTAATGTCGGCCAGCACCACGCCCGCCTGGAACGGCACCACCGCCCATACGATCAGCGCGACCGTGAAGGTGATGATCGGGGCCAGCAGGAACAGCCCGCGATTGGCCGCGGCGGGGACGATCGTCTCCTGCAGGAAAACCTTCAGGCCGTCCGCGAACGACTGGAGCAAACCGAACGGCCCGACCACGTTCGGCCCGCGCCGCAGCGCCATCGCCGCCCAGATCTTGCGATCGGCGTAGATGATCATCGCCACCGCCAGCATCAGCGGCAACGCGATGACGAGGATGCCGATGATCGTCGCCAGGAACCACGACCATTCGTAGCTCATGCCGACGGTCGTATTGAAGAAACCCGTCACTCCGCCGCCTCCGCGAAATCCTGTCCGTGGATCAGTTCGGCCGAGCAGCGCTGCATCGTCGGCGACGCGCGGCAGATCGCATTCGTCAGGTAGAAATCCTTGATCGGATAGCCGTCCATCACGCCCGACGCCGTCGCGTCCAGCGCAGGCGCGTTCCATTCGAAGCGCGCCAGCCCCTCATGCCGCAACGCCGGTACGGCCGTGTACATCTCTTCGCGCAAGCCGGCGAGGCTGTCGAACGGCAGTTTCGTGCCGACGACTTCGGACAGCGCGCGCAGGATCGTCCAGTCCTCTCGCGCGTCGCCCGGCGGGAACACCGCGCGCTCGCCGCGCTGCACGCGCCCTTCGAGGTTGACCCATGTGCCAGACTTCTCGGCATAGGTCGCACCCGGCAGGACCACGTCCGCGGCCGCCGCACCCTTGTCGCCGTGATGGCCGACATAGACCTTGAACCCGCCGAACCGCGAGAAGTCGACTTCGTCCGCACCGAGGAAGAAGGTCAGCTTCGCATCCGCCAGATCGGCGATACCGCCCTTCTGCGCGTAGCCGAGCATCAGCCCGCCCATCCGCGACGCCGCCATGTGAACGACGTTGAAGCCGTTCCAGCCGTCCCGCACCAGGTTGAGCGTCTCGGCCAGCTTCAGCGCCGCACCCTGGCCGCCCTTCAGCGCGCCACCGCCGACGATCACCATCGGCTTCTTCGCCTCGCCGAACGCCGTCGTCACCGCGTCCGGCAAGTCGCCGAGCACCGACAGGTCGGCCCCCAGCCACTGCACCTTGTAGGTCAGGTCCGTCTCCGGCCCGACCGCGAACACCTTCGCGCCGCGCTTGATCGCCTTGCGGATGCGCGTGTTCACCAGCGGCGCTTCCCAGCGCAGATTGGTGCCGACCAGCAGGATCGCGTCCGCCTCCTCGGTGCCCGCGATCGTCGTGTTGAAGTTCACCGCCGCCAGGCTGGACGTGTCATAGTCCATGCCAGTCTGCCGCCCTTCGAGCAGCGTCGAGCCCATCGAGGCGAGCAGCGCCTTCGCCGCGTACATCGTCTCGCAATCGACCAGATCGCCCGCGACCGCCGCGACGCTCGACCCGGCGTCCACCGCCGCGATCGCCGCGAACGCCTCGTCCCACGTCGCCTCGACCAGCTTGCCGCCTTTGCGGACGAACGGCCGGTCCAGACGCCGGCGGACCAGCCCGTCGACGGCGTGGCGTGTCTTGTCCGACGCCCACTCCTCGTTCACGTCCTCGTTGATCCGCGGCACGCAGCGCAAAACCTGACGACCGCGGCTGTCGAGCCGGATGTTGGTGCCGACCGCGTCCATCACGTCGATCGTCAGCGTCCGCCGCAGCTCCCAAGGGCGCGCCTCATACGCATAGGGCTTCGAGGTCAGCGCCCCGACCGGGCACAGATCGACGACGTTGCCGCTCAGCTCGCTCGTCACCGCCTCTTCGAGGTAGGACGTGATCTGCATGTTCTCGCCGCGATAGATCGCGCCGATCTCCTCCACGCCGGCAACCTCTTCGGCGAAGCGGATGCAGCGCGTGCACTGGATGCAGCGGGTCATGATCGTCTTGACGATCGGCCCCATATATTTCTCGGTGACCGCGCGCTTGTTCTCCTGGAACCGGCTCTGGCCGCGTCCGTACGCGACCGACTGGTCCTGAAGATCGCACTCGCCGCCCTGATCGCAGATCGGACAATCCAGCGGGTGATTGATGAGCAGGAATTCCATGATGCCCTCACGGGCATGCTTCACCATCGGCGTCGTGGTGAAGACCTCCTGATTGTCCGCGGCCGGAAGGGCGCACGACGCCTGGGGCTTGGGCGGCCCCGGCTTCACCTCGACGAGGCACATGCGGCAATTGCCGGCGATCGATAGCCGTTCGTGATAGCAGAAGCGCGGGATTTCCTTCCCGGCCGCCTCGCACGCCTGCAACACCGTGGCGCCCTGCGGCACCTCGACTTCGATCCCGTCGACCTTCAGCTTTGGCATTATTCTGCCGCTTCCTGCATCGGTGCGAGGTCGCCCCCGCGTTCGTTGATCCGCCGCTCCAGTTCGGGACGGAAATGCTTGATCAGGCCCTGGATCGGCCATGCCGCGGCGTCGCCGAGCGCACAGATCGAGTGGCCCTCGACCTGTTTCGTGACCTGTTGCAGCATGTCGATCTCGCCGATGTCGGCGTCGCCGGTGCGCAGCCGCTCCATCATCCGCCACATCCAGCCGGTGCCTTCGCGGCACGGCGTACACTGGCCGCAGCTCTCGTGCTTGTAGAAGTACGAGATACGGCTGATCGCGCGGACGATGTCGGTGGACTTGTCCATGACGATGATCGCCGCGGTGCCGAGCCCCGATCCGACCGCCTTCAGGCCGTCGAAGTCCATCGGCGCGTCCATGATCTGCGCCGCGGGCACCAGCGGCACCGACGACCCGCCGGGAATCACCGCGAGGAGATTGTCCCAGCCGCCGCGAATGCCGCCGCAATGTTCCTCGATCAACTGCCGGAAGGGGATGCTCATCGCCTCCTCGACCACGCATGGCGTGTTCACATGGCCGCTGATCTGGAACAGCTTGGTGCCACGGTTATTCTCCGCGCCGAAGCTGGAGAACCACTCGGCCCCGCGGCGCAGGATCGTCGGCGCGACCGCGATCGATTCGACGTTGTTGACCGTCGTCGGGCAACCATAGAGACCCGCCCCCGCCGGAAAAGGCGGCTTCAAGCGCGGCTGGCCCTTCTTGCCCTCCAGCGATTCGAGCATCGCCGTCTCTTCGCCGCAGATATACGCGCCCGCGCCCCGGTGAACGAACACATCGAAGTCGTAGCCCGAGCCGCACGCGTTCTTGCCGACCAGCCCGGCTTCGTATGCCTCGGCGACGGCGGCGAACAGCGTCTCGGCCTCGCGGATATATTCGCCGCGGATGTAAATGTACGCCGCCCGCGCACGCATCGCGAAGCCGGCGACCAGCGCCCCCTCGATCAGCTTGTGCGGATCGTGGCGGATGATCTCGCGGTCCTTGCACGAACCGGGTTCGGATTCATCGGCGTTGATGACGAGGAAGTTCGGGCGGTCCGCCTTCGGCTCCTTCGGCATGAACGACCATTTGGTACCGGTCGGGAAGCCCGCGCCACCGCGTCCGCGCAGGCCCGACGCCTTGACGACGTCGATGATCTTGTCTTGGCCAAGCTCCAGCAGCGCCTTGGTATTGTCCCAGTCGCCACGCGCGCGCGCCGCCTGCAACGTCCACGGCTGGAACCCGTAGACGTTCGTGAAGATGCGGTCCTTGTCGGCGAGCATCAGGCCCACTCCCCCCGGTAATCGTGGTTCGCGTCGACCATCTCCTTCAGGGTGGTCGGCCCGCCCGCCGGGCAGCTCGCACGACGGCCGGTCGTCGACCCCGGCGCGGGCGTGTCGCCCTTGGCCAGCGCTTCCAACACCGCGACGGTGCGATCGTAATCGAGGTCTTCGTAGTTATCGTCGTTGATCTGGACCATCGGCGCGTTGGCGCAGGTGCCCAGACACTCGACCTCGGTCAGCGTGAACAGGCCGTCCGGCGTCGTCCCGCCCTTTACGAGCCCGCGGTTCTTGCACGCCGCCAGCACGTCGTCGCTACCCGCCAACATGCACGGCGTCGTGCCGCACACCTGCACGTGATAGCGGCCAACCGGCGCGAGGTTGAACATCGTGTAGAAGGTCGCGACCTCGTACACGCGCATGTACGGCACGCGGATCTGGCGCGCGACGAACTCGATTACCGGCACCGGCAACCAGCCCTGCGTGTGCGTCTCCGCCCCGACCTGACGCTGCGCCAGATCGAGCAGCGGGATCGACGCCGACTGTTCGCGTCCGGCCGGATAGCGGCCGAGCACGATCTTCGCCTTCTCGGCATTCTCGTCATTCCACGCGAACGCGCCCCAGCGCGCGCGGGTCTCGGCCTCGTCAGGGATATGAACGGCGTCGGCCATCAGCGGTCACACTCACCAAAAACGATATCCATCGCGCCCAGAATGGCGGTCGTGTCCGCCAGCATGTGGCCGCGGCTCATGAAGTCCATCGCCTGCAAATGGCTGAACGCCGTCGGGCGGATCTTGCAGCGATACGGCTTGTTCGTGCCGTCCGACACCAGATACACGCCGAACTCGCCCTTCGGGCTTTCGGTCGCGACGTACACTTCGCCCGCGGGCACGTGATAGCCCTCGGTGTAGAGCTTGAAGTGGTGGATCAGCGCCTCCATCGAACGCTTCATCTCGCTGCGCTTCGGCGGCACCACCTTGCGATCGTCGCTGGCGATCGGCCCCTCGGGCATGTCGCGCAGGCACTGCCGCATGATGCGGGCCGACTGGCGGACCTCCTCGACGCGCACCATGAACCGGTCGTAGCAATCGCCGCGCGTGCCGACGGGAATGTCGAAATCCATGCGGTCGTAGACTTCGTACGGCTGCGACTTGCGCAGGTCCCAGGGAATGCCCGCCGCCCGGATCATCGGCCCGGAAAAGCCCCACGCGATCGCGTCGTCGCGACTGACCGTGGCGATGTCGACGTTGCGCTGCTTGAAGATGCGGTTGTCCGCGACGAGCGAGATCGCATCCTCGAACAGGCGCGGCAGGCGCGTGTCCAGCCAGTCGCCGATATCCGCCAGCAGCTTCAGCGGCACGTCCTGATGGACGCCGCCCGGGCGGATATAGTTGTGATGCATCCGCGCGCCCGACGCACGCTCGAAGAAATTGTAGCAGTCCTCGCGGATTTCGAAGAGCCACAGGTTCGGCGTCATCGCACCCACGTCCATCACGTGCGAACCCAGGTTCAGCATGTGGTTGGAGATGCGCGTCAGCTCCGCGAAGAACACGCGCAGATACTGGGCGCGGATCGGCACTTCCAGATCGAGCAGCTTCTCGATCGCCAGCACGAACGTGTGCTCCATGCACATCGGCGAGCAGTAATCGAGCCGATCGAAATACGGGATCGCCTGCGCGTAGGTCTTGTACTCGATCAGCTTCTCGGTGCCGCGGTGGAGCAGCCCGACATGCGGATCGATCCGCGTCACGATCTCGCCGTCCAGCTCCATCACCAGCCGCAGCACGCCGTGCGCGGCCGGGTGCTGAGGCCCGAAGTTGATCGTGTAGTTGCTGATGGTGACGTCGCCACCCTTGCTGAACCCGTCGCCGCCCGACCGTTCGATCGCGGTCGTGTCCAGCACGTCGTCGATATAGGGGTCGACCGTCGTGGTCGCGGGCGCCAGCCCTGGATCGGCACTCATTCGTTCTGCCCTCCCGGCTTCGAGGGGATCACATCCGGGTCCTTCGGCTTCGGCACGGCGTCCGCTTCGGGAGCGCCCTTGCCGGTATCGGCCGTCGAATCCGCCGTCGTCTTCGCATAGGGTTCGCTCGACGCCTTGGCGGGCTCACCACCAGGCTTCGCACCCCCCGCCTTGGCGTCCGCCTTCTGCAGGGCGTCGGCAGTCACCGGCGTCTGCGCACCCTTCGCCTGTGGCTGGGCAGCCTTCTCGTCGCCGGGCAGCACGTACGCCGCGCCTTCCCAGGGGCTCAGGAAGTCGAAATTGCGGAAATCCTGCGCCAGCGACACCGGCTCGTACACCACCCGCTTCTCCTCCTCGGAGTAGCGCAGCTCGGTATAGCCCGTCATCGGAAAGTCCTTGCGCAGCGGATGGCCGCGAAAGCCGTAGTCGGTCAGGATGCGACGAAGGTCCTGATTACCCTCGAACAGCACGCCGTACAGATCGTACACCTCGCGCTCCAGCCAGCCCGCGACGGGCCAGATGCCGGTCACGGACGGGATCGCATGATCCTCGTCGGTGGCGACATGCACCTGCACGCGGTGGTTCCGGGTCAGCGACAACAGGTTGTAGACGACGTCAAACCGCTCGGCGCGGCTGGGATAGTCGACGCCGGCGATCTCCATCAGTTGCTGGTACTCCAGCCCCGGCGTGTCGCGCAGCGCGGTCAGCGCGGGCACGAGCCCGTCGCGATGAACGTGCAACTGCACCTCGCCGACCAGTTCGACGGCATGCACCAGCGCGCTGCCGATCGCCTGCGTCGCCAATTCGATCGTTTCGTCGTTCAGCGCGACGGCATAGGCGGGAGCGGGAGCCCTCAACGCTCGATGCTCCCGCTGCGACGGATCTTACGCTGCAACTGCATGATGCCGTACAGCAGGGCTTCCGCGGTCGGCGGGCAGCCCGGCACGTAGATGTCGACCGGCACGATCCGGTCGCAGCCGCGCACGACCGAATAGCTGTAGTGATAATAGCCGCCGCCATTGGCGCAGCTACCCATCGAGATGACGTATTTCGGCTCCGACATCTGGTCGTAGACCTTGCGCAGTGCCGGTGCCATCTTGTTGCACAGCGTGCCCGCGACGATCATCACGTCCGACTGACGCGGCGACGCGCGCGGGGCGGCACCGAAGCGCTCCAGATCGTAGCGCGGCATGTTGACGTGGATCATCTCCACCGCGCAGCACGCCAATCCGAACGTCATCCACCACAGCGAGCCCGTCCGCGCCCACTGGAACAGTTCCTCCGTCGAGGTGACGAGGAAACCCTTGTCGGTCAGCTCCCCGTTCAGTCCGTCGAAAAAGCCCTGATCGGGCTGGATGATCGACGTACCGGGTTCCGGATTGTTGACGAGGCCGATCGGCCCGGAATGTGCGGTCACTCCCACTCGAGTGCTCCCTTCTTCCATGCATAGGCAAGGCCGAGCGCCAATTCGCCGATGAAGATCATCATCGAGATCCAGGCGGTCCAGCCGAGCGAAAAAACGCTTACTGCCCAAGGATATAGGAACGCCGCCTCAAGATCGAAGATGATGAACAGGATGGCGATCAGATAAAAACGCACGTCGAACTGGCTGCGCGGGTCCTCGAACGCGGGGAAGCCGCACTCATACTCGGACAGCTTCTGTTCGTTGGGCTGGTGCGTGCCGGTCAGGCGACCGACCAACATCGGCAGGAACACGAACGCACTCGACAGCGCGATCGCGACGCCCAGGAACAGCAGGATAGGAAGATATTGCGACAGGTCGACCAAGGGGCTTCTCGCAAGTGCGAACGGATGGCGTCCGCTTTAGGCCCGCCGGCCGGGACGGGCAAGGCTGGGAGGGTGTGAGAATAACTCGCAAGAGGCATGCGATGCTCGGAAGCACACCTGTGTTGCCCACCCCGCGGATGGAGGAGCTTTAGCCCTGCTTCGACGAGGGTCGGCCCCTCAGCGCAAGGCCCCCGCCACCAGCTTGTGCAGCTTGGAGTGCAGCCCGTCGTTCGCCGCGAGGAACTCGTTGCGCTCCATCGGCCGGTCGCCACCGCGGAAGTCGGTGACGAAGCCGCCCGCTTCCTTCACCAGCAACAGGCCCGCCGCGACGTCCCACGGCTTCAGCCCGGATTCCCAGAACCCGTCATACCGCCCCGCCGCGACCCATGCGAGGTCGAGCGCCGCCGCGCCGAAGCGCCGGATGCCCGCGACTTCCGGAGCCACCGCGCCGAAGATGCGGCTCCATTGCGCGAAGTCGCCATGCCCCAGGAACGGGATGCCCGTCGCGATCAGCGCCTCCGACAGGTCGCGCCTCGCCGACACGCGCAGCCGTTGGTCGGTGTGCCAAGCGCCCCGGCCCTTCTCGGCCCAGAAGCTCTCGTCGGTCAGCGGCTGATAGACCAGCGCGGTCGTGATCTCGCGCTTGCCGTTCGGCATCGGCTCCTCGACCGCGATCGAGATGCAGAAGTGCGGGATGCCGTGCAGGAAGTTGGAGGTGCCATCCAGCGGATCGACGATGAAGCGCGGCTTCGACGGGTCGCCCGCCACCTCGCCGCGCTCCTCCATCAGGAAGCCCCAGTCGGGCCGGGCATGGCTCAATTCCTCGTACAGCGTCTGCTCGGCGCGCTGATCGGCCATCGACACGAAGTCGGCCGGCCCCTTGCGGCTGACCTGCAGATGCTGGACCTCGTTGAAGTCGCGCCGCAGCCGCGGCCCGGCCTTGCGGGCGGCACGCTCGATGACGGTGAAGAGACCGGAATGGGAGGGCATCATACTTCCTTCGCCCCTCTCCCTTTGGGAGAGGGAGGGGCCCATCGCTCTTCAGCGATGGGAGGGTGAGGACAGCAAGGTCCTCGGCATCAGGCCGCGGGCAAAGCCCGCGTCGTCGGTCGCGCCGTGCGCGCCAGCCGGGCGGCGGAGTGTGCGAACAGCTCCGCTGTCCGTCTCACTCCGCGCGCCGCACGTAGGTCTGCTCGTACACGTCGACCACGATCTTCGTCCCCGCGGCGATGTGCGGCGGCACCATGATGCGGACGCCGTTGTCGAGGATCGCGGGCTTGTAGCTGGACGAGGCGGTCTGCCCCTTCACCACCGCGTCCGCCTCGACGATGGTCGCCTCGATCGTCGACGGCAGCTCGACGGAGATCGGCCGCTCGTCATACAGTTCGAGAACCACGTCCATCCCGTCCTGAAGGAACGCCGCGGCGTCGCCCAGGATGCCCGCGTCGAGCGTGATCTGCTCGTAATTGTCCTTGTCCATGAAGGTCAGCGCCTCGCCGTCCTTGAACAGGAACTGGAAGTCCTTCGTATCCAGCCGAACGCGCTCGACCGTCTCGGCCGAACGGAAACGAACGTTGTTCTTGCGCCCGTCGATCAGGTTCTTCAACTCGACCTGCATATACGCGCCGCCCTTGCCGGGCTGGGTGTGCTGAATCTTCACGGCGCGCCAGATGCCGCCTTCATACTCGATGATGTTGCCGGGACGAATGTCCACGCCGCTGATCTTCATGGGATAGACCTACTGGAAAGAGCCTGGAAGCCGTGCCTCCGTACCCTGCGATCTAGCGAGACGCGCCCGATCCGGCAAGCAGGGGGTAGGGATTGACGTCCTCCCCCTGCCACCAGCGCTCGCCTGCCGCCATGCGCTGGACACCGAAATGGAGGTGGTAATTGCCCGCGCCGGCGTCGCCCGTATCGCCCACGAAGGCGATCCGCTCCCCGGCCCTGACCCGGCGACCCTCCGCGATGTCCGGAGCGTAGCCCGACAGGTGGGCATAATAATACACCCAGCGTTGGTCGGGCGAGCGGACGTAGAGCGTCGTGCCGCCGAGTTTGCTCTCGAACAGCTTCTCGACCGTACCGTCCGCCGCCGCCAGCACGGGCGTGCCGCCCGGTGCCATGATGTCGGTGCCATGATGACCGCGCGTGCCGCCGCCCCGCGCGTCACCGAAGCTGTCGGCGATCGCCGTTCGCGGAACGCCCGCGACCGGCACCACCAGCTTGCCCGGCGGCTTGCGACCGAACGGCAGCACCTGCTCGACCCGCTCCCGAACGGTCCGGCCGCCGCCGGACCCGAACGACAGCATCGACCCGAACGCCAGCGCGCCGATCACGATCAGCGCGAGAATGACCCAACCGACCCGCGACATCCGCCGTTACGCCCGGAATACCGCCTTGGTCCCGGGCTTGACCATCACCGACAGTCGCGCCGCATCCCAATTGGTCAGGCGAATGCAGCCATGACTTTCGGCCCGGCCGATCGTCTCCGGATTGGGCGTACCGTGAATGCCGTAATGGTCCTTGGACAGGTCCAGCCACACGACGCCCACCGGCCCGTTCGGCCCGGCCGGCAGCAATTCCTTGTCGTCGCCCTTCTTGGCATCCCAGAACAGCGCCGGATTGTAATGGAACTTCGGGTTGTAATCCGCGCCCTTGATCGTCCAGTTGCCCAACGGCAGCGGATCATGCTCCGACCCCATCGTCGCGGTGAATTGCGCGATGAGCTTGTCGTTCTCGTCCATGACGCGCAGCACCCCGTCCGACTTGTCGACGACGATATGGTCCGCCTTCGGCTGGTTCGCGTCGACGTTCAGCATGTTCAGCGTCGCGCGCCATTCGTTCGTCAACTTCGCGTCATAGGCGCGGCTGGACGGCAGTGCGTTCGGAAACACCACTTTCGTGCCCACCGTCAGCATCGTCTGCGGCGAGTTCAGCGCCATGATGACGGCGGGCGTGGTGTGGAACATTTCCGCCAGCTTCTCCATCGGCGATCGATAGCCGAGCGTCGGCAGCTTCGCCTGAAGCGCGTAATCCTTGGGGAGCGGATCGATGAACGGCCCGGTCAGCGCCGCCTTGCTGAGCGCCAGCGTCACCGTCGGCTTGACGTTGCGATACGCGGACAGCGCCTGCGCCGTCGCGGCATCGGTTTTGCCCGTCACCGGCAGTCCGCGCGATTCCTGAAAGCCCTTCAGTGCGTTGACCAGCGCGATCCCGCCGCGCCCGTCCAGCACGCCCGGCCCGAAGCCGAGATGATCGAGGATCACCTGCACCCGCAGGATGTCCAGATCGACGGCCGGTTTCGCCGCGCCGGAGGGCGCCTGGGCGCCGGCCTGGACCGCTACGACCCCCCCGAACATCGTTGCCGCCAGAGCGAGTCGCCGAATCGGATGCATCATCAGGTCCCTTTTTACCGTTACGCTGGCAGATCAACTCGCTAGCGCCCTCCGGGGTTGCATCCTGCAAATCGCCGGGTTGACCCTACGGCAACTGCGCCCCGGCCACCGATACTTTCCAAGTTCCCGCCGCGGGTCGAATTACCCGGTGTCCCAAATTGCGACACAAAGAACAGAATTCGTTTTTGATTGATTGACGAAGGATTAATGCGGCGTACATCGGCGGGATCGACACCATTGTTACTAAAGGGATTTATCCACGATGAAGACTGTAGCTATCCTGCTGGCCGGCGCTCTGATGACCGTTGCTGGCTCGGCTTCGGCGGCGACCTTGACGCGTGGCACGCTCGGCCAGGTCGAAACCGGCCGTACGCTGTTCGCTGACTACGACACGCTGACCCCCGCCCCCTCCGCGTTCTCGAACAGCTCGGTGTTCGGCCCGACCGGCATGTCCGGCCAGGCTGCTCCGATCGACGGCAACATGCCCAGCAACTTCTACGCTGTTCTCGGCGGCGGCTTCACCACCTACACCTTCGCGCAGCCGGTTTCGTCCTTCAGCTTCGACGCCGGTTCGCTCGACGCCTACAACTTCCTGACCATCAACTATCTCGGCGGCACGTCGCAGACGTTCGACGGCTCGGGCGTTGTCGGCCAGACGTTCCGCGCGATCTTCACCGCCGACGGCGCAGAGCGCATCGCCGGCGTGACGTTCTCGTCGGACCAGAACTCGTTCGAGATCGACAACATCGCCATCGGCGGCGCGGTGCCTGAGCCCGCCACGTGGGCGATGATGATCGGCGGCTTCGGCATGGTCGGTGGCGCGATGCGCCGTCGCACCAGCAAGCTGGTCGCAGCCTGATCGAGCGCGCCGGCGGCTCGCCGCCGGCCGTTTGAAGAAAGGGGCGTTTCGGTCACGACCGAAACGCCCCTTTCCTGATTCCACGTCGCGACGACCGGCGCCGAAGCCCTATTATCTGGCGAGCACCTCGCCGAACGCTCGGACCGCCGCAGCCTCGTCTCCACCCCACACCGATCCGGACACCGCGAGGAAATCCGCGCCCGCGGCCACCAACGGCGCGGCATTGGCGGGCGTGATCCCGCCGATCGCGACCGAAGGCAGTTCGAATACCGCCGACCACCACGACAGGATCACCGGCTCGGGCCGATGCTGAACCTCCTTGGTCGTCGTCGGATAGAAGGCGCCGAACGCGACATAGTCGGCCCCCGCCTCCCCCGCTTCCATCGCCAGATGCCGGCTGTCGTGGCAGGTCACACCGATCTGCGCATTCGGGCCCAGCGCATCGCGGGCCTCACGCGGGTCGCCGTCATCCTGTCCCAGATGCACCCCGTCGGCGCCCAGCCGCTTGGCGAGCGCGATCGAGTCGTTGACGATGAACGCCACCTCGCGGTCGCTGCACAGCCGCTGCAACGGCTCCGCCAGCTTCGCGGCGATATGCTGGTCCACGTTCTTCACCCGGAACTGGAACGCCGCCACCGGCCCCGCATCCAGCGCCCGCGCCAGCCGGTCCGGGAAGTCGCCTCCCACCTCCAGCGGCGACACGAGATAGAGCTGGCACGGCGGCCGGCGCTGGTCGCGCGTGAAGGACACGGCGAAATCGGGGTCGAGCGGGCCGAGAGGATCGTCAGTCATCCGCTGCCCGTACCCGCTCCAGCGCCGCAGCGAAACCATCGGGATCGTCGAGCCGGTGCGCGATTGCATCGATCCGCCGCCGTCCGAGCATGATCGGCTCGCGAAGCCGCACCACGACGTTCGGCCACGCGATCAGCGCGAGGTTCAGCGTAGCGCGCGCCTTTACCTCGGCATCGGTCCAGCCGCCGGGATGTAAGCTGTCGATGGCAGCGATCGGCACCGTCACGCGCTTGATCGCGCCCGCGCGCAATAGCGCAACGTCGTGCGCGACCACGCTCGGCCGCGATCGCAGCGTGCCGATCGCCCAAACCAGCCATCCGATCGCCGTCACGCTCGCCAGCGACAGCACGATCGCCACCCGCGGCCACCACACCGCCAGCAAAGCATGGACGACGACCAGCTCCACCAGCGACAGCGTCACCGCCACCCACATCATCGGCGCGATCGCGCGATGACAGGTGAAGGCGACGCCGTCGTCCAATCAGGCGTCCTCGCCCTTATAGATGGCGATGATCTTCTGGAGCATCGCGAGCGCCTCGTCGCGCGGCCGCTGGAACGTGTTGCGGCCGATGATCGAGCCGTTGCCGCCGCCCGCCAGGATGTCGCGCGCGTCCTGATACACCGCGTCCGATCCCTTCGCCGCGCCGCCGGAGAACACCACGATCCGCCGCCCCGCGAAGCTCGACTGCACGACGTGCTTCACCCGGTCCGCCTGCTTCGACCAGTCGGTTCCCTCGTAGCTCTTCACCGCATCCTTCTGCTCGATATGGTCGGTCGGTAGCTTCACCTTGATGATATGCGCGCCGAGCAGCGCCGCCATGTGCGCCGCATAGGCGCCGACATCCAGCGCCAGCTCGCCCGCCTTGGACAGGTCGCCGCCGCGCGGATAGCTCCAGATCACCGTCGCCAGCCCGGCCGCGGACGCCTCCTCGCGAAGCTCGCGGATCTGCTCCATCGCGTCGAAGATGCCGTCGGACCCGGGATAGATGGTGAAGCCGATCGCCGCGCAGCCCAGCCGCAGCGCATCCTCGACACTGCCGGTCTGCGCCTGCGAGATCGAGGTCGCCCAGCTGTTCGAGCTGTTGAGCTTCAGGATCGTCGGGATGCGTCCCGCAAACGTATCCGCGCCCGCCTCCAGCATTCCCAGCGGCGCGGCGAATGCCGACAGCCCGGCGTCGATGGCCATCTGGTAGTGGTAGTGCGGATCGTACGCCGGCGGATTGATCGCGAACGACCGCGCCGGGCCATGCTCGAAACCCTGATCGACCGGCAGGATCACCAGCTTGCCCGTGCCGCCCAGCGCGCCCTGCATCAGGATGCGCGACAGGTTCGCCTTCACCGCCGGGCTCGTGCCCTCGTATTTGTCGAGGATCGTCTTCACTGCTGGTGTCATGATCGTGTCCTAAGCTACGTATTTTAAAGAGTAAGCCAGCGACGCAACGCCTGATCTATTTGTTCCATCCGCGTTGCGGAGGCATGACCGATGACGGTGACGATGCGATGACGCTGGACGGAGGTGATGCGATCGACCTGCACCTCGCACTCGACCGGCAGGCCGGTATGCTCCTGCGGGGAGATCGCGACGCGGAACAGCGCCTCGCCGCCGACGATATCGGTCAGCGGACACAGCGTGATCGTCGCGTGCGAGTCGTTGAACAGTTCCGCCTGCACGACGACGCTCGGCCGCGCGGCCCTGCCGCCATCCGGCCCGGCGACCAGCACGATGGCGCCCCGGATCAGCTCCACGCCGCATCCTCGCGCGCGATGCCGTCCCAGAACGCATAGTCGCCCGCCACATCGCGCTTCGATGCGCGCAGCGACTGGCGCCGCGCCTCGCGCCGATAGGCTTCGTCGTGCAGGTCGACATAGCGGCGCACCGCTTCCCGCGCGATGTCGCTCTTGCTGCGCCCCTGCGTGCGCGCCACCGCCGCCAGCCGTTCCTCCAGTTCCGAGTCGAGCCTGACGCCGAGCACCACGAGCCTCCGTTTAACGCGTTAAACGATAGCTCGGCGAGCCATTCCGTTCAAGGGCCGCGCGCAACCGCTCCGGCAGACCATCCCGATCAGCGGTACAACGCCGCGACTCCCGGCAGGGTCTTCCCCTCCATCCACTCCAGAAACGCACCGCCCGCCGTTGACACGAAGGTGAAATCGTCGGCCACACCCGCATGATTCAGCGCCGCCACCGTATCGCCGCCACCCGCGACCGATACCAGCGACCCATCCTTGGTCAGCGCCGCCGCGGTCTTCGCCAGCGCGACCGTCGCGGTATCGAACGGCGGCGTCTCGAACGCACCGAGCGGCCCGTTCCACACCAGAGTCCTGCAATTCTTCAGCACGTCGCCCAGCGCCTCGACCGCCGCCGGCCCCACGTCGAGGATCATCTCGTCCGCCGCCACCTCGTGCACATTGACCGTGCGAGTTTCGGGATTCGCGCGGAATTCCTTGGCGACGACGACGTCGTACGGCAGGTGCACGGTGCAGTTCGCCTTGTCCGCCGCCGTCATGATCTCCTCGCACGTCGCCGCCAGTTCATGCTCGCACAGCGACTTGCCGACATCGACGCCGCGCGCCGCGAGGAAGGTGTTCGCCATGCCGCCGCCGATGATGAGGTGATCGACGCGCGTGACGAGATGCTTCAGCACGTCGAGCTTGCTCGATACCTTCGCACCGCCGACGACGGCTGCGACCGGGTGGTCGGGGTTACCCAGCGCCTTCTCCAGCGCGTCGAGTTCCGCTTCCATCGCCCGCCCGGCATAGGCCGGCAGGACCTTCGCAAGACCCTCGGTCGACGCATGCGCGCGGTGCGCGGCGGAGAAGGCGTCGTTGACGTAGACATCACCGAGCCGGCCGAACCGCTCGACCACCGCCGGATCGTTCTTCTCTTCGCCACCGAAAAAGCGCGTATTCTCCAGCACGGCGATATCGCCGGCCCGCAGCGTCGCGACCGCTTCGTCCGCACCCTCCCAGTCGATGTAGCGGACATCGCGGCCCAGAACCGCCGAATAGGGCCGCACGACCATCGCTAGCGACATGTCTGCGCTCGGCACGCCCTTGGGCCGCCCGAAATGCGCCAGCACCAGCACGATGGCCCCGCGATCGGCCAGTTCGGTCACGGTCGCCAGCGTTGCGCGCAACCGCGTGTCGTCGGTCACCTGACCGTTCGCCATCGGTACGTTCAGGTCTTCGCGCACCAGCACGCGCCGGCCCTGAACATCGCCCAAATCGTCCAGCGTTTTGAATGGCTTGCTCATGATTCCTCGATCCTGATGAGATCACCGACGGCAATCCTGCCGCCGGCCAGAACACGCGTACACGCACCCCCGCGCCAGTCCGGCGTCAGTGCGGCGCGAAGCCCGGGGGCCAGCACTTCCATCCGCTCGCACGGGTCCGTCTCACGCGTGATTTCCAGCACCACGTCCGCGCCGATCGCCAGCCGGATCCCCGGCGTCTGCGGCAGGTCCAGCCCCTCGACCAGCAGGTTCGCGCGCCGTTCGAACCACGGGATCGTGCGACCGACTTCCGTCATCGCGCGATCCCAGTCGCCCGCCTCCATCAACGTCACCTGACGCCGGCCCAGCCCGCCGGGCTTGCGCGCACCCCGGAAATCGCCAGCAATACCCCCGTCGAGCGAGACCTCGGCATGGTCGATGCTTTCCATCGGCCCCTTGGGTCGCCCGTGCCGCGCGATGCCGGCGATCCGGCCACTCACCTCAGATGAACCGCGCCATCGCCGTCGCGGTGTCGACCATGCGGTTGGAGAAGCCCCATTCGTTGTCGTACCAGCTGACGACACGCACCAGCTTGCCGTCGATGACCGCCGTCTCCAGGCTGTCGACCGTCGACGACTGCGGCGTGTGCATCAGGTCGATCGAAACCAGCGGCTCGTCCGAATAGACCAGCACACCCTTTAGCGGGCCCGATTCCGATGCCGCCTTCAGGATCGCGTTCACCTCGTCGCGCGTCGTGTCGCGGGCGGGGGTGAAGGTCAGGTCGACCAGGCTGACGTCCGGCACCGGCACGCGGATCGCGGAGCCGTCCAGCTTGCCCTTCAGTTCGGGCAGCACCTCGCCCACCGCGCGCGCCGCGCCGGTCGTGGTCGGGATCATGCTCATCGCCGCGGCGCGTGCCCGGCGCAGGTCCGGGTGGATCTGGTCGAGGATCTTCTGATCGTTGGTATAGGCGTGGACCGTGGTCATCAGCCCGCGCTCGATCCCGATCGCATCGTTCAGCACCTTGGCGACGGGGGCGAGGCAGTTGGTCGTGCAGCTGGCGTTCGACACGATCGTGTGCTCGGCGGTCAGCTTGTCGTCGTTGACGCCGAACACGACGGTCAGGTCGACGCCCTTGCCCGGGGCGGAGATCAGCACCTTCTTCGCGCCCGCATCGATATGCTTCTGGCACGACGCCTTGTCGGTGAAGAAGCCGGTGCACTCCAGCACCAGATCGACGCCCAGCTCGGCATGCGGCAGGTTCGCGGGATCGCGCTCGGCGGTCACGCGGATGCGCTTGCCGTCGATGACGATGTCGTCGCCGTCCGCCGAAACCTCGCCCGGATAGCGGCCGTGGACGCTGTCGCGGCTGAACAGCCAGGCGTTCGACTTCGCGTCCGCCAGATCGTTGATCGCCACCAGCTCCAGATCGCCCGCGCCGCGCTCCATGATCGCCCGCGCGACGAGGCGACCGATACGCCCGAACCCGTTGATCGCAACCTTCACCGTCATCGCACCTGCTCCTTGGATGGTGGCCGCGCAGCCCGACCATGAACGGGCAGACCGGGGCCTGACGTAATAGCCTGAAACGCGGCTGGAGAACTTGCGGCGAGCCTTTGCGGGTGCAGGCCAGCGGCGTCAACCGCCACGGTGCTTCTCCTCGCTGCGCCGGTCCGCCCGCGAGCTCCGGTGAACCGCCTTGCCGCGCCCACGGGGTAAGCCTAATCGACCGGATATGAGTGACAATCCTTCCGATACGGCCGCAGAGCGGATCGATCGTGCGATCGCCCGTATCGAAGCGGCGGTCGCCGCGCGCGCCGCCAGCGGCGATGCCCTGTCCCGCCGCCACGCCGCCCTGAAGGCGCGGATGGCGGAGGCGGTCGCCGCGCTCGACGACGTGATCGCGCGCGGGGCGGTGCGCTGACATGGCGAACGTAACGCTCAACATCGGCGGTCGTCCGCACCAGATCGCCACCCGCGACGGCGGCGAGGCGCGCGTCCAGATGCTCGGCCGCATGATCGACGAACGCTGGGCCGCTGCCGACCGCGCTTCCGGCGGCAGCGCCGAACGCGCGTTCCTGCTCGTATCGCTGATGCTCGCCGACGCGCTCGACGAGTCGCAGAACCGCCCCCCCGCCGGCGCCGCGGTCAGCGAACCCGCCCTGCTGCGGATCGCCGACCGACTCGAAGACCTGGCCGACGCGCTGGAACAGTCGCCGAAGATCGGGTAACCGGGTTCTAGGGCCAGACTGCTAATTCAACTCGCAAGGCAAGCCACACCCGCTCCCCCGCGAAGGCGGGGGCCAGCGCCTTCCTGCTGCATCCGACGCCCCGCCTCTCATACCACCCCGGCGAAGGCCGGGGTCCAGGTCCGGCCAACGCAGTGAGTCTCAGGCGCTGAGCAGCAACTGGACCCCGGCCTTCGCCGGGATGGCGCGCGGGTTCGGAAACAATCGACCCACGCAGACCCCATTGCCGCCACCCGACCCACACCCTAAATAGTGCGCGGCGGGTTCTGCCCGGTACGAGCTCATATTATCCCTGAGGCTATTCATCATCCATAGGGAACTGTCCCTGCCCGGACCCTGGTCCGACGTATATGGTTCCCACCTGACGTACCGTGCGTCAGTGGATAAACCGGCACACGGCCACGGCGGTCCCGCCACCCCGCCCCGTTCTGAATGAGCGACAAGCGCGCGATCCGCGCCGACCTGCGCGCCCGTCGCGCCGCTGCGCCGCGCACGCCGCTCCCCGTCCCCGCCGCCTTTCGCGAGCGGCTGCAACCCGGCCTGATCGTCGCGAGCTATGTGCCCGTCGGCAGCGAGGTCGACCCCGCGCCCTTCGCCACGGCCGCCACGCAAATCGGATGCGTGCTCGCATTGCCGCATGTCGTCGATCGCGCCACGCCGCTCCGGTTCCTGGCATGGGATGTGGAGGCTGCTTTGGCCGACGGTCCGTTCGGCCTTTCGCAGCCGCCCTCACACGCGCGCGACCTGGCCCCCGACATCATCCTGACGCCGCTGGTCGGCTTCGATCGCCACGGCAATCGCATCGGTCAGGGTGCCGGCCATTACGACCGCGCCTTCGCCGCCTATCCGAACGCGTGGCGCGTGGGGCTGGCGCTGGCCGTGCAGGAGGTGGATAGGCTGGTGCCCGACCCGTGGGACGTTCCGCTCCACGCCATCGCCACCGACACCGAATGGATCGTGACCGCCCCATGACCCCAAGCTGGCGCAAACCCGCAGGCATCTTCGCCATCCTCGCCCTGATCGCGGTCTGGGCGATCGTCGTGGCCAGCTTCTCGCAGACGGTCGGCGCGTGGCACTGGACGCTGCAACTGGCGTTCTACGTCTTCACCGGCATCGTCTGGATCGCACCGATGAAGCCGCTGCTGCTGTGGATGGAAACCGGCCGCTGGCGATGACGCTGTCCTACAGCCGACGGGCCGTGGCATAGGGAAGCATCGGAGGAAAAGCGATCGCGACGAAACGCCGCATTGGCCTAACCTTCCAGTCGCCCTGATAGGCTATCCAGCGGAAACCGCTTCATTTTTACGCCATCCACACAAGGGGAATGGCGCGAGTGACGGGGCTCGAACCCGCGACCTCCGGCGTGACAGGCCGGCGCTCTAACCAACTGAGCTACACCCGCTTGGAAGCGAGGCCGGCCAACTAGGCGGGGGGCCCCACCCTGTCAACGACCTTTTTGACGAATTCGCGTCACGCCTCCCGATCGGCGCCTTTTCGGCGCCCGCGACGCTGCTGCACCAGCGTGCCGTGTTCGAACAGGAAACCGGCGATATCGGGCTTGCCCGCGGCCTGCAGCACGGTCTGGATGATGATGAGCAGCGGCACCGCCAGCAGCGCGCCCAGCGTGCCCCACACCCACCCCCAGAAGCTCAGGGAGATCAGGATCAGCAGCGGGCTGATCGTCAGGCGGTGACCGACGACGAACGGCGTGATCGCGTTCGCCTCCACCAGATGCAGCCCGTACATCAGGGCGGGCGGCAGCAGTGCCATCCAGATGTCGGAGAAGGTCATCAGCCCGCCCAGCGCCAGCAGGAACGCGCCGATTACCGGCCCGAAATAGGGGATGTAGTTCAGCAGTGCGACGATCCCGCCCCACATCGCCGGATAGGGCATGCCGATGAAGTACAGCGCCAGCCCGGTGACGATCCCCAGCACCACGTTGATCGCGGTGATCGTGCCCAGATAGGCGGACACGTCGTCGACCACGTCCTGAATGACCCGCGCGGTCGCCATCGCCCCGTCGAAGCTGGTCCGCCCGGTGATCGTCTTCTGCCGCATCCGCGTCCAGCCGGACAGGAAGAAGAAGATGATCAGGACCGCGAACAGGAACTGGACGATGACCGCGGGGGCGGATGTCGCCGCCAGCTCCAGAATAGAGCTGGGCGGCGCGACGGCGGCGGTTGGGGACCGCTTCACCGGCGTCGACGCGATCTGCCTCAGCGTCTTGTTCACATAGGATTCGAGGTTCGAATAGAGGTCGAACAACGGCTGCAAATTGTCCTGGATCCGGTCAAGCCGTGTCGGCAGCAGCCGGAAAAAGTCGGTCGCCGGCACCACGATCGCCGCGATCGCGACGTTGGCGGCGATCAGGAACAGCAGCAGGCAGATGATCGCCGCGATCGGCGACGGCACCCTTCTCCGCTCCAGCCACTCCAGCAGCGGCACCAGCGCCACGGCGATCACGAGCGCGGTGGTCAGCGGTAGGAAGAACTCCGCCCCTTCCTTCAGGGCGAAGGGCAGCGCGAAGGCCAGTCCCGCTCCCGCCGTCAGCGTCAACGCGGCGAGCAGCCGGTCGCGCCGCATCGCGATGCGCAGCGCATCGTCAGCGCCCACCCCGGCGGGGATGCCCATCATGTCGTCGGGCACCATGTCGGAAGGGTCGAGGTCAGGGAGGTCTTCGCGATCGGCCATCCCGCCACTCTACGCGGTTTCCAGGCCTCCGCCATCGACGATATGACTAGGTCCAGAGGCTTTGGGTCCAGAGGCTTTGGGTCCAGAGGCTTTGGGTCCAGAGGCTTTGGGTCCAGAGGCTTTGGGTTCAGAGGCTTGGGGTTCCGGGGCTCGGGCGGCGCTCCGCATCAGCATCGCCAGCATCCACCCCGCCGCAACGATGACGAACGGCATCGCCGGATAGTGATAGCGCGTCTGCCCCGTGAAGCCGAACGCGGTCAGCGTCGCGAAGGCCGGCATCGCCCCCATCAGCAGCATCGGCGCATCCCGCGCCCGCCACCGCGCCCGCAGTGCCACCACGAAAGCTATCACCGCCAACGCGAGCATCGCCATGTACAGCGCCTGATCGGCCGCCCGCACCAGCGTCAACGTGCGGCCAGCTTGCGGGTAGCTGGCGTCGAGGTTCCAGAACGCATCGCCGTCCTTGGCCCATAACAGCGCGATCTTGGTCGGGCCGAGCGCCACCCAAGCGGCGGGATGCGCGACGATCCACTCCTTCGCCGCCCTCTTGAACCGCCGGTCCAGTTCCACCTGTCGGGCGACGCGCTCACCGTAGGGAATGCCGACGACGCGGTCCCATTCCGGCGTCCGCTCCCACGCATACCAGCCCCCGGTCGCATGCGGGTTCGCGCCATAATAGAGCGACACGCCGCCATTGGCGGACACCGGCACGACCGCTCCCAACGCACGGTAGTTGCGGACCGTCCACGGCAGCACCACCACCGCCATCGCCACATGCACGATCACCGCCGCCTTCAGCGCGTCGCGCCAGCGATAGTCGCGCCAGACGATCGTCATCGCGATCAGCAGCCCGGCCGGAAACATCAGCATCTGCGCCCGCATCAGCGTGGCGACGCCGAACAACAGCCCAGCCGCGACCAGCGCGAGGCCGCGCCGTCGTCCTCCGACCAGCAGCGCGAACGCCGCCATCGTCACCGCCGTCGACGTCGCCTCCGACGTGGTCGTGCCGGTATAGACGATCGCCGCGGGATAGATCGCGTAGAGCAGCCCCGCGACGCGGGCACCCGCCTCGTCCGCCCCGACCAGCCGTACACACCGCAGCACCAGCGCCAGGATCGCCGCCGCCGCGATCAGGTTCAGCGCGATCGGCCCCGCCAGCGACGGCCCGCACAGCCACAGGCTCGCCGCGAGCAGCGCCGGGTAGCCGACGGGCCAGAACGCGGTCGGATGCCCTGCCTCCTGATACCCCATCCCGCGCGCCATCTCGGCGGCGCGAACCAGATACCATTCGCCGTCCGACGACGGCACCTGCGGAAACGCCAGCACGAACGCGAGCCTGAGCCCGACGGCCAGCAACAACAGCGCCGGCACGACCCAGCGCGCCATCAACAGCCGTTCCAGTCGTGCAGCGATCATCGTCATCGACCGCGACCCAGCCACGGCCTTTAACGCTGCGCCACCCACGAAGGCGGTTAACGCCCACCGCATCCGCCGATTGCTCGGGCAACACGGTTAACCGTTGCTCACCATGTCCCCCGCCGGGACGAAAGCGCCGGTCAGACGGCGAACAGCGCCTTCAGCTCGGACTTCATGATCTTGCCATTGGCGTTGCGGGGCAGCGTGTCGGCGACGAAGCGGATTGCCACCGGCACCTTGAACCCGGCGAGTCGCGCCCGCACCCACTCCTGCAACTCCGCCTCGCTCGCTTCGCACCCGGGGCAGAGGTGGACCACCGCCGCCGGCTCCTCCCCCAGCGTCCGGTGGGGGATACCGACCAGCGCGCAGTCGGTGACGGCGGGATGCGCGTACAGGACGTTCTCGACCTCGATCGAATAGATGTTCTCGCCGCCGCGGATGACCATGTCCTTGGCGCGGTCGACGATGAACAGGAAACCCTCCTCGTCCACCCGCGCCAGATCGCCCGTTCGCACCCACCCGTCGACGAAGGTCGCGGCGCTGTCCTCCGGCCGGTTCCAGTAGCCGCGCGCGATCATCGGCCCGCGCGCCCATAGCTCCCCGATCGTGCCGACCGGCAGCTCGGTGACCCCGTCCTCCGCGACGATCTTCAAATCCGCGACGGCGACGGGCGGCCCGGCGCTGTCCGGCCGCATCAGATAGTCCTCGCCGCTATGATGCGTCAGCGTCGCGCACGTCTCCGTCATGCCCCATCCATTGCCGGGCAGCGCGCCGAGTTCCTCGTGGATGCGCTTGACGAGTTCGGGCGCGGACGGCGCGCCGCCATAGGCGATCGATTCGAGGGACGACAGATCGTACCGGCCCCGGTCGGGATGCTCCAGCAACTGCCACGCGATCGTCGGCACCCCGCCGGTGATGTTCACGCGTTCGCGCTCGATGATCTCGAACGCGCGGATGGTGTCCCATTTGCGCATGAAGATCATCGTGCTCCCCGTCGCGATCGCCGGCATCAGCGCCGCCGAACAGGCGGTGACGTGGAATAGCGGGATCACCGTCAGCAGCACTCGGGGGCTCGGCGGCGCCGGCGTTTCCCCCCGCCGCAGCGCGCTGCGTGCCGAGGAATAACCGTTCGACAGCACGTTGCTCATCAGGTTGCGATGCGTGACCAGCGCCCCCTTTGGCGCGCCCGTCGTACCGCTGGTGTAGAAGATCGCCGCGTCGTCCTCCGGTACCACTGCGACATCGGGCAGCGGCGCATCCGGCAACCGCGCCCAGTCATGCGGCGTCCCGATCGCATCCTCCAGCCGATCCGCAATGCCGTCCAGCGGCGTCGAGGCGCGCGAGACCAGCACATGCTCCATCGCCGGAGCCGCCGAATAACGCTCCGCCAGCCGCGCATGCCGTTCGTCGTCGACGATCATCACCCTCACGCCGGAATCGGTCAGCCCGTATTCCAGCTCCGCCCCCGTCCACCACGCGTTGAGCGGGACCGCGATCGCGCCCA
Source organism: Sphingomonas sp. AC435 (assembly GCF_979253005.1). Taxonomy (NCBI): domain Bacteria; kingdom Pseudomonadati; phylum Pseudomonadota; class Alphaproteobacteria; order Sphingomonadales; family Sphingomonadaceae; genus Sphingomonas; species Sphingomonas sp. AC435. Next base: position 45,099 of record NZ_CEEDCJ010000008.1, on the reverse strand, counting down.
GTGCGGTGATCGCGAAGAACGCCACCGGCCATTCCGGCAGGTTCCGCATCGCCAGCGCGACGCGGTCGCCGCGCCCGACACCCAGTCCCGCCAGATGCGCGGCCAGCGCCGCCACCGCCCGGTGGTTGGCCTCGTACGTCACCCGCTCGTCCTCGTGAATCACGAACAGCTGATCGCCCGCCGCGCGCGACGCGCCGATGAACCACGGCAGCGACGGCGGCGCATTCTTCCAGATGCGCGTCGGCACACCGCGGATCGCCACTTCGTCCATCTCGAACGGCGCACCCGGCGCGGTCAGCAGCGCCTTCGCCTGCGCCAAGGGCATGGCGGGCCAGTTCGGGTCGACGGAAATGGTCGGCTGACTGGCCATGCAACACGTCCTTCATCACTGACTCGAATATCGGGTCCGGCGGTTTAGGATTGATTCACGCGTCGCTCAAGGCGATAGAGCGGGGAACGATTAGAATTCAGGGTATGGCGAAACGATGACACGCCGGCCCATCCACAGGAGACGTGCATGACCTCGCCCATTCGTACCGAGCGCCACGACGACATCCTCGTCATCATCTCGGACAATCCGCCCGTGAACGCGCTGGGTGCGGCGGTACGGACGGGTCTGGAGGGCGCGATCAAGCAGGGCGTCGCCGATGCCTCGATCGCCGCGATGGTCATACGCTGCGACGGCCGCACCTTCTTCGCGGGCGCCGACATCACCGAATTCGGCAAGCCCCCGGTCGAACCGCTGTTGCCGACGCTGGTCGACATGATCGAGGCGTCGTCCAAGCCCGTCGTCGCCGCGATCCACGGCACCGCGCTCGGCGGCGGGTGCGAGGTCGCGATCGGCTGTCACTACCGGATCGCCGTTCCCTCCGCGAAGCTCGGCACGCCCGAGGTGAAGCTGGGCCTGCTCCCCGGTGCGGGCGGCACGCAGCGGCTGCCGCGCCTCGCCGGCGTCGCACTGGCGCTGGAACTGACCGCCAAGGGCGATCCGATCCCGGCGAAGAAGGCACTCGACGCCGGCCTGATCGACCGGCTCGCGGGCGAGGACTCGCTGGAGGCGGATGCGATCGCCTTCGCCAACGAGGTCAAGGCGAAGCGCCCGATCCCCCGCGCGTCGGAGCGCGAGGTCGCCGCCGACGCCGACGCCGTCGCCACCTTCAGGAAGGACAATGCCCGCCGCTTCCGCGGCTTCGAGGCGCCCGCCGCCAATATCGCCTGCGTCGAGAAGGCGACGACCTCCTCCTTCGCCGACGGCATCGCCTTCGAACGGCAGGAATTCATGCGCCTGATGATGGGCGTCCAGTCGGCCGCGCAACGCCACATCTTCTTTGCCGAGCGTCAGGCGTCGAAGATCGACGACGTGCCGGCCGACATCCCGCTGCGGCCGATCGCCCGCGTCGGCGTGATCGGGGCCGGCACGATGGGCGGCGGCATTTCGATGAACTTCCTGTCCGCCGGCATCCCGGTAACGATCGTCGAGATGCAGGCCGAGGCGCTCGACCGCGGCACCGGCACGATGCGCAGGAATTACGAGGCGACCGCCGCCAAGGGCCGCATGAAGCCCGAACAGGTCGAAGCTGCGATGGCCGCGCTGAAGCCGACGCTCGACTTCGCCGATCTGGCCGAATGCGACCTCATCATCGAGGCGGTCTACGAGAATATGGACGTGAAGAAGGAGATCTTCACGAAGCTGGACGGCATCGCCAAGCCCGGCGCGATCCTCGCGTCGAACACCTCCTATCTCGATATCGACGAAATTGCCGCCGTCACCTCGCGTCCGCAGGACGTGGTCGGGATGCACTTCTTCTCCCCCGCCAACGTCATGAAACTGCTCGAGGTCGTGCGCGGCGAAAAGACTGCGGGCGATGTCCTCGCGACCGTCATGGCGCTCGCCAAGAAAATTCGGAAGGTCGCGGTCGTCGCCGGCGTCACCTATGGTTTCATCGGCAATCGCATGCTGATGCCGCGTCAGGTGGAGGCGACCAAGCTGCTGCTCGAAGGCGCGACGCCCGAGCAGATCGACCGCGTCCACGTCGCGTTCGGCATGCCGATGGGGCCGTTCCAGATGGCCGACCTCGCCGGCGTCGACATCGGCTGGCACCGCGACCCGACCCGGATCGAGAACATCCGCGACGCGCTCGCCGCCGAGAACCGCTGGGGTCAAAAGACCAAGGCGGGCTTCTACGACTATGACGAGAAGCGCACCCCCTCGAACAGCGCCCGCGTCGCCGAGATCATCGACGACTTCCGCAAGCGCGAGGGCGTCACCCCGCGTGAGATCACTGAGGACGAGATCGTCGCCCGCACCCTCTACACGATGGTCAACGAAGGCGCGCTGATCCTGGAGGAAGGCAAGGCGCAGCGGGCATCCGACATCGATGTCGTCTGGATCTACGGCTATGGCTGGCCCGTATACCGCGGCGGTCCGATGTTCTGGGCGCAGTCCGAAGGCTTGGCAAAGGTCGTCGCCGGGCTGGAGCAATACGGCTTCCCCGTCGCCCGGTCGCTGAAGGACGCGGCGTCATCGGGTGGACGGCTGAAGTAACTGCAATCCTCCACTGCAAGGGGAGGTGGCGGGCCGCAGGCCTGACGGAGGGGTGATGCGCCAACGAGAGCGCTCAACCCCTCCACCAGCTTCGCTGGTCCCCTCCCCTTGCAGGGGAGGCTCAAGAAAGAGGACATCATGACCGACCTCGACACCTTCCGCACCGACACCCGCGCCTGGCTGGAGGCGAACTGCCCGCCAGAGATGCGCAAGCCCGTGCGCTCGGAAGCGGACGTGTGCTGGGGCGGTCGCCGCTTCGAACCCTCCTGCCCCGAGCAGAAACAGTGGCTCGACACGATGGCCGCGCGCGGCTGGACCGTGCCCGACTGGCCGAAGGAATACGGCGGCGGCGGGCTTTCTCCGGCCGAAACCAAGGTCCTGCGCGAGGAGATGAAAGCGATCGGCGCCCGGTCGCCGCTCAACAGCTTCGGCATCTCGATGCTCGGGCCGGCGCTTCTGAAATACGGCACGGAGGAGCAGAAGCTTGATCATCTGTCGAAGATCGCCCGCGGCGAGATCCGCTGGTGCCAGGGCTATTCCGAACCCAACGCCGGCTCCGACCTCGCCAGCCTCGCGACCAGTGCGGAGGATGGCGGCGACCATTATATCGTCAACGGGCAAAAGGTCTGGACCAGCTATGCCGACAAGGCCGACTGGATATTCTGCCTCGTCCGCACCGACAAAACGTCGAAGCAGGGCGGCATCAGCTTCGTGCTGTTCGACATGGAGTCGCCCGGCGTCTCCACCAGGCCGATCTTGCTCATCAGCGGCTATTCGCCCTTCTGCGAGACGTTCTTCGATGATGTGAAGGTACCCAAGGCCAATCGCATCCACGACGAGAACAAGGGCTGGGACGTCGCCAAATACCTGCTCGGCCACGAGCGTGAGATGATATCCGGCATGGGTCTCGGCGAGGGCAAGGACCTGCTGGTCGCGGGCGCGCTCGCGACGATCGGCACCGACGAACAGGGCCGGCTCGCGGACCCGCTGCTCCGCGCCCAGATCGCGCAGTTCCAGGTCCGCGCGAAGGCTTTCGCGGCGATGTCGGAGCGCTTCATCGACGAACTCAAGGCCGGCCGCGCCCACCCCGCCCAGCCGTCGATGATGAAATATTACGGGACCGAGCTGAACAAGGATCGCCACGAATTGCAGATGGCGGGCGGCGGCTCCGACGCGCTGGAGTGGGAGAGCGACGCCGGCCGCACCGGTGCCCTGCCCCGCGCATGGCTCCGCACCAAGGCGAACTCGATCGAAGGCGGCACGTCGGAGATCCAGCTCAACATCATCGCCAAGCGGATCCTGGATCTACCGTCCTAACCGAGAATCTCTCTCCCTTTGGGAGAGGGAAGGAGCCGCGCAGCGCGGTGGAAGGGTGAGGGTCACCGACAGCGTTCGCGCCCTGCCCTCACCCCGACCCTCTCCCGATGGGAGAGGGAGAAGGAGATATCGATGCCCCTCTACCTCACCGAAGACCAGACGACGCTTCAGGATACGATCCGCGAATTCGTCGCCGACGCCGCGCCCGTCTCGCACCTGCGTGCGCTCCGCGATGCCGACGATCCCATCGGCTTCTCCCGCGACCTGTGGAGGCAGTTCGCGGAGATGGGCTTCACCGGCATCCTGATCGGCGAAGATCAGGGCGGCCTCGGCATGGGCCATGTCGAGGCGGGCGTCGTGCTGGAGGAGATCGGCCGCAACCTGTCACCCTCCCCCTTCCTCACCACCGCCGTCGCCGCGGTCGAGGCGCTGCGCGGCACGGCGCAGGCCGACCGCTGGTTTCCCGGCATCGTTGCGGGCGAGACCGTCGCCGCGCTGGCGACCGACGAAGCCGCCAAGCACCGCGACCGCATCGACCTCAAGGCCGAGCGCGCGGGTAACGGCTTCCGGCTGACCGGCCGCAAGCAGTTCGTGACGCACGCGCACGTCGCCGACCTGCTGATCGTCGCCGCCCGCACTGCCGGGAGTGCGAGCGACCGCGACGGCCTCACGCTGTTCGCCGTCCCGCGCGACGCCGCGAAGCTCGACATCCGGCCCGAACGCCTCGCCGACTCCAGCATCGCCGCGCACCTCCACTTCGACGGCGTGGAGGTCGATGCCGACGCCGTGATCGGAGAGGTCGACGCCGGCCGCGCGCCGCTCGATCACCTGCTGCGTGCCGGCCGCACCGGCGCCTCCGCCGAACTGCTCGGCGTCGGCGGCGGTGCGATGGACATGACCGTCGGCTACCTCAAGCAGCGCAAGCAATTCGGCGTCACGATCGGCAGCTTCCAGGCGCTCCAGCACCGCGCCGCGCATCTCTACAGCGAAATGGAGGTCGCCCGCGCCGCCGTGCTCCGCGCGCAGCAGCTGCTCGACGCCGGCAGCGACCGGGCCGACGAAGCCGTCTCCGTCGCCAAGGCGATGACGGCGATGGCCACGACACTCAGCGTCAACGAAGGCGTGCAGATGCACGGTGGCATCGGCATGACCGATGAATACGATATCGGCTTCTTCATGAAGCGCGCCCGCGTTCTGGCGGAGTTGTGGGGCGACGCCAACTTCCACGCCGACCGGCTGGCGCTCGCCGCGGGCTATTGATCCGGCGCGGCGGGGCGGCGAAGGGAGGCACATGGACCTGAACACCCCTCACGACGCCACGCCGGACGAACTCGCCGCCGCGCTCGTCCAGCTCCTCGACGTCGAACAGATCGACGTTGACCTGTTCCGCGGCGCACGCCAGCCTGGCGGCGAGGGGCGCGTCTTCGGCGGTCAGGTGATCGCGCAGGCGCTTCAGGCAGCGCAAAGGTCGACCGACGGCGAGAAAGTGGCGCATTCGCTCCACGCCTATTTCATGCGCCCAGGCGACGAGAACTTCCCGATCGTCTTCCGCATCGTCCGCGACTTCGAAGGCCGCAGCTTCGCCACCCGCCGCGTGATCGCGATGCAGCGCGGGCAGCCGATCCTCAACATGGCCTGCTCGTTCCAGTTACCCGAGGACGGCTTTACGCATCAGGACCCGATGCCCGACGTGCCGCCGCCGGAGGGGCTCGCCAGCGAGCACGACCTGCGCCACGCGCTCGCCGCCGAGGTGCCGGAGAAATACCACCGCGTCCTGCTGCGCCCGCGCCCGATCGAGATGCGGCCGGTATCGGAACGCAGCAGCGTCCGGCCCGTGCCCGGCCCGCCGATCCAGCACGTCTGGTTCCGCCTCGCCGCGCCGATCGGTGACGATCCCGCCATGCACCGCGCGGTGCTGGCCTATGCCTCCGATATGCGGCTGCTCGGCACCGCGATGGTACCGCACGGCGTCGCTTGGCTGACGCCGGGCATGCAGGTCGCCAGCCTCGATCATGCGATCTGGCTGCACGAGCCATTCCGCGCCGATGACTGGCTGTTGTACACGATGGATAGTCCGTGGGCCGGCCACGCCCGTGGCCTCAACCGTGGTCGGATCTTCACGCGCGACGGTCGCCTCGTCGCCAGCACCGCGCAGGAAGGGCTGATGCGGCAACGAGGATGACGTTCGCGCCAGGCCTGCCGTCGTCCATTAGGTGCCCAGCATCGCCCGGGCTGTTCGTGTCGCGTCACGCGTCCGCGCGGCCAGCGTCTTGACCTCGCTCGCCACCACCGAAAAGCCCCGCCCGGCATCCCCCGCCCGTGCCGCCTCGATCGTCGCGTTCAGCGCCAGCAGGTTGGTCTGCGCGGCAATCCCCGCAATGACGTCGACCACGTCGCCCAGCCGGTCGAGAACCGACTCCATCTCGCTCCGGCGATCCTCCGCGTCGCGACGGAAACGCTGGCTTTCATCGAGACGGCCACCAATCTGCTCTTCCATCCGCACCTGCGCCGTGATGTCGGAGGCGAACTTCACGACCTTGTACGGCTTGCCGCCTGCATCGAGGATCGGCGTGTAGATCGCCTGTACCCAGCGCGATGTCCCGTCCGAGGCAATGCGATGGAACCGTCCTGCCGCGAACTCGCCCGCGCGCAGTCGCGCCCATAGCGCAGCATATTCGGCAGAAGCGATATGGTCCGCATCGCAGAACATACGGTGCGAACCGCCGATCACGGCGTCCCGACGATAGCGGAACAGCGCCAGGAATATATCGTTGGCGGCGAGAATTTGTCGGTCCATGTCGAACTCGATCACTGCCTGCGATCGGTCGATCGCCGCACAGCGTGCATTCGCCTCGGCATCCGCCACGTGTCGCGCCGTGACGTCGCTCGCCACCTTCAGGACGCCGGTCGCGGCTCCCCGTGCGTCCAGCATCGGTGTGTAGGACGCCTGCAACCACACCGGGCTGCCATCGGCGGCGATGCGTCGATACTCGCCGATATCGTTGCGCCCGCTGCCCAGTCGTTGCCAGAACGCCGCATACGCCGACGAGCGTCCATAATCGGGATCGCACAAAATGCGGTGATGCTGCCCCACCAGCGCTTCCAGACTGTAGCCGACCGTATTCAGGAAGCCCTGGTTCGCCCAGCGGATGTGGCCGTCCAATGCGAACTCGATCAACAATTGCGACCGGTTCATCGCCTTCCAGTGACTCGCCTCCCGGGTGGCTTGGCTGATATCGATCGGCAGCGGTTGCATTCTCCGTAGCTAATCGCGATTCGGTTAAAGTCGGGTAACCCTAAGCGGCTGTCTTTCCATAATCTTGTCGCGTGACGGGGTGGCTGGACGACAGGCCGCCATCCACCGCCAGCGCCTGCCCGTTGACGTAGCTGGCCTCGTCGGACGCCAGAAACAGCGCCGCCCGCGCCAGCTCTTCCGGCTGCGCGCCGCGATGCAGCGGGTTGAGGCGACCGACCCGTTCGATCTTGCCGGCATCGCGCGCAAAATCGAACACTGGCTTGGTCATGCCGGTTTCGGTCAGACCCGGGCAGATCGCGTTGACGCGCACGTTCGATCCCGACAACTGCTGCGCCGCCACCTGCGCCAGATTGATGACCCCCGCTTTCGACGCGGAATAGGCCGGCGATCCCGCGCCGGAACGCAGGCCGGCGACGCTGGCGGTCAGCACGATCGCCCCGCCGCCCCGCTCGACGATGCGCGGTGCGGCATGCTTGATCGCCAGGAACGGCCCGATCAGGTTCACACGCAGCACCTCCGCGATCAGCTCCGCACTGGTATCGAAGATGTTCGCCATCCCGCCGGAAATGCCTGCATTGGCGAACATCACGTCCAGGCCACCATGCGTTTCGCACGCCAGCGCGACCGTGCGGATCACGTCTTCTTCCGACCCAGCATCCATACGGACCGCACGCGCCGCCCCGCCGATCATCGCCGCGGTCTCGTCCGCCCCCTCCGTCCGGTCCGCGACGATCACGCTTGCCCCCTCTTCGGCAAAGGCGATCGCAGCGGCGCGGCCGATGCCCGATCCGCCACCCGTGACGATCACCGACTTGCCCTCGAACCGCATCATGCCACCGCTCCGCCGTCGACTACGATCGTCTGACCGGTCATGAACCGGCTAGCCGGCCCGGCGAGGTAAACGATCGCGCCGGCGATATCCTCCGGCTCGCCGATCCGGCGCAGCGGTACCGTGTCGTTCACCGCCTTCAGCCGCGCCGGGTCCTCCCACAACGCCCGCGCGAAGTCGGTCTTCACCAGCCCCGGTGCGACGCAGTTGACGCGCACGCCGTCCGGCCCGAATTCCAGCGCCAGATTGCGCGCAAGCTGCATGTCCGCCGCCTTGCTGATGCAATAGGCTCCGATCGTCGCCGATCCTTTCAGCCCACCGATCGACGACACGATGACGATCGATCCCTCGCCCCGCGCCCGCATCGCCGGGGCGACCATCTGGATCAGCCAGTGGTTGGAGACGATGTTGTTGTCGAGCACCTTGCGGAACTGCTCGTCGCTGATCCCCTCCTGCGGCCCGTAATAGGGGTTGGACGCCGCGTTGCAGACCAGCACGTCGACCTGCCCGAACGCGGCGATCGTCGCATCGACCAGCGCCTGCAATCCCGCCTTGTCCGCGATGCTTGCCGCGACGGCGATGGCGCGACCGGGGCCATGTTCGGCCTCGATTTCGGCGACCACGGCGTCGCACGCGTCCTGCTTGCGGCTGGAGATCACGACGCACGCGCCGGCCCGTACCAGTTCCAGCGCGGCGGCCTTGCCGATCCCCCGCGACGAGCCGGTGACGATCGCCACCCGCCCGGCCATGTCGAACAACGCGCTCATGCCCTTACTCCCTGTCCCATGGCGTTCTCGGCAAAGCCCCACGCCGCATCCGCCAGCCCGTAGACGCGCGCCGCCGTCTCCTCCGCCTTCGCGCTCGACGCGTTGCCGTCGATGATCCGCCGCTTGATGCCCTGAACGATGCCGGTCAGCCGGAAGAGGTTGTAGGCGAAATACCAGTCGAGTTGCGGCACCCCGTCACGGCCGGTGGCGGCGCAATAGCGGGCCACCACCTCCTCGATCGTCGGGATACCAGTCTCCGCGCCGGCAAGTCCCTTGACGCCCGAACGCCCCTCCGGCTCCGTCACCCAATTCATCAGGAAGTACGAGAAGTCCGCCAGCGGATCGCCCAGCGTCGACAACTCCCAATCCAGCACCGAGATAACGAGCGGCTGTTGGTCTGCGAAAATCATGTTGTCGACGCGGTAATCGCCGTGGACGATGGAGGTTCGCGTCTGCTCCGGCAGCGTCTGCGGCAGCCACTCGATCAGCTTCTCGACGCTTGGCATGTGCTCGGTCTCGGCAGCACGATACTGCTTGGTCCAGCGCGCGACCTGCCGCTCAAAATAATTGCCCGGCTTGCCATAGTCGCCGAGCCCCGCCGCCGCGAAGTCGGTCGCATGCAGAGCCGCCAGCGTGTCGACCATCGCATCGTAATGCGCGCAGCGCTCGGAGGGAGACAGGAGCGGCATCGCACCGTCCCAGATTGTCCGCCCCTCCACCATCTCCATCACGTAGAAAGCGGAGCCGATGACCGTCGAGTCCTCACACAGGCCATGCGGCTTCGGCACGGGAAAGCCGGTGGGGTGCAGACCGGCGATCACCCGGTACTCCCGCTCGACGGCATGAGCCGACGGCAGGATCGGCCCAAACGGCTTACGCCGCAACACATAGGCGCGATGCGGGGTGTCGAGGCGATAGGTCGGGTTCGACTGTCCCCCGGCGAACTTCGCATAGCTCAACGGCCCGGTAAAACCTTCGACATTGGCCGTCATCCAATCCGCCAGCCGGTCGAGATCGATCCGATCCTTCGCCGCGACGTCGACCGTTCCCTCCATCCCGGTCACGCGAACACCACCACGCTGCGCGTCGCTTCACCCCGCCGCAGTTCGTCGAACGCGTCGTTGATCCGCTCCAGCGGCAACCGCTCGGCGATGATCGAGTCCAGATCGAGCAGCCCGCGCAGGTAGAAATCCACCAGTCGCGGAATGTCCACCGGGAACCGGTTGCCGCCCATGAACCCGCCCTGCAACCGCTTGCCCGACAACAAGTCTATCGCCGACAGGCCCACGCTCTCCTCCGGCGGCAACATGCCCAGCACGGTGGCCGTTCCTCCGCGCCGCAGGACCTTGACCGCCGTCGCCGCCGATTGCGGTCGCCCGACCGCCTCGATCGCGTGGTGGACGCCGCCGCGGCTGATCTCCACCACCTCGTCCGCCACTGTTGCCGACAGCGCGTCCAGCGTATGCGTCGCCCCCAGTCTCTCCGCGAGCGACCGCTTCTCCGCAACCGGGTCGAGCGCGATGATCTTGCCAGCGCCCGCGATCCGCGCCGCATTGACCGCCGCCAGCCCGATCCCGCCGCATCCGACCACGCACACCGTCTCTCCCGGCGTCACGTCTGCGCAATTGAATACCGCCCCTGCCCCCGTCGTCACTGCACACCCCAGCAACGCCGCGCGGTCCAGCGGCATATCGCGATCGATCGCGACACAGGCATGTTCGTGCACCAGCATCTGTTCGGCATAAGCCGACAGGTTCAGCATCTGCGCGATCGGCCGATCGCCCAGCATCAGCCGGGCCTCCGCACCTTTCGGCCGCTTCACGGACGCGTCGATGCACAGCGACAGGCGGCCCGTGACGCAAAACTCGCACTGGCCACAGAAGGCGGACAGGCAGGTGACGACGTGGTCGCCGACCCTCACCGATCGTACCTCGTCCCCCACCGCCTCGACCACGCCCGCAGCCTCGTGCCCCGGAATGGTGGGGAAGCGATGCGGGTAGAGGCCATCGACGAAGTGCAGATCGGATCGACATACGCCCACCGCATGCGTGCGGATCAGCACCTCGTGCGCAAGCGGCTTCGCGACCGTGACGTCCTCGATGACCAGCGGCGTCTTCGCCTCGAACAGGACCGCGGCTTTCATGCTGTGTTACTCCGGTTCACTGGACGTGTGTCATGCAGATCCATCATCCGCCGATCCGTCACCCCAGCGAAAGCTGGGGTCTTCTTGCGGGGAAGGCTGACCGCTCCTCAAGGAGACCCCAGCTTTCGCTGGGGTGACGGCTAGCGGATCGAAGCGGCTTGATGTCACGGTTTCTGGCCGAGCAGATACCTCGCGCCGCCAACCTCACCGCGGCGCAACCTCGGCCTTCCAGTCGGCATGCTTCCCGAACTCAGCGCGGGCGATCGACCGGTTGTGGACTTCGTCCGGCCCATCCGCAAAGCGCAGCGTCCGCATCGCGGCCCAGTCGTGCGCAAGATCGAAATCGCCGCTGACGCCGCCGCCGCCGTGCGCCTGGATCGCATCGTCCAGGATCTGCAACGCCATCGTCGGCGCCGCGACCTTGATCATCGCGATCTCCAGTTGCGCCGCCTTGTTGCCCGCCTTGTCCATCATGTCGGCCGCCTTCAGGCATAGCAGGCGCGTCATCTCGATATCGATCCGCGCCTTGGCGATCCGCTGCTCCCACACCGAGTGGTCGGCGATGCGCTTGCCGAACGCGACGCGGCTCAGCAGCCGCTTCGCCATGGCTTCGATCGCGGTTTCGGCGACGCCGATCGTCCGCATGCAGTGATGGATGCGTCCCGGCCCCAGCCGCCCCTGTGCGATCTCGAAGCCGCGCCCCTCGCCCAGCAGCACGTTCTCCACCGGCACGCGCACATCGACCAGCGACACCTCGCCATGCCCGTGCGGTGCGTGGTCATAGCCATAGACCGACAGCATCCGCTCGATGGACACGCCCGGCGTGTCCATGTCGAGGATCAGCATCGATTGCTGCTGGTGGCGCGACCCTTCGAAGCTGGTCTTGCCCATCAGGATCGCGACCTTGCAGCGCGGGTCGCCCACGCCGGACGACCACCATTTGCGCCCGTTCACGACATAATGGTCGCCGTCGCGCACCATCGCCGTCTGGATGTTCGTCGCGTCGGACGATGCGACCTGCGGCTCCGTCATCAGGAAGGCGGAGCGGATCTCGCCGTTCATCAGCGGCCGGAGCCAGCGATCCTTCTGATCGGCCGTGCCGTACCGCTCGAACACCTCCATATTGCCCGTGTCCGGCGCGGAGCAGTTGAAGCACTCGCTGGCCCAGCCGATCTTGCCCATCTCCTCGGCACACAGGGCATACTCCAGGTTCGACAGCTGCGTGCCCTGGAAGTCGAAGCTGTCATCGACATGCGCCCGCCCGGAACGCGGTGGCATGAAGAAATTCCACAACCCCGCCGCCTTCGCCTTCGCCTTGACCTCCTCGATCACCGGCAGCACTTTCCAGCGCTCACCCTCATGGGCTTGCTGCTGATATTCGGCGTGGCGGGGGCGGATCTCGGCGTCGATGAACGCCTTCACCCGATCCCGGAACCAGGTCTCGCGCTCGGTTAGCGTGAAGTCCATCGCATGCCTCTCCTAAGGTCGTGTTGCGCTTCGACTTAGGCCATACCGCATCTTCGGTAAAGCGGTCGCGGCCAAGCATTTCCTCTCGTACATGGATCATCACGAAAGGGACTGTTTCTTCCAAACGATGCTGATAGAAGCGATGCGATGGGGGCCAGCGAACAGCCGAACGACGAGGTGGAGGCAGGAACTCGTCGGTTCCGCGCCAAGCGCGACGCGATCCTCGCCGCCGCCGCCGATGCGATCAACGAGCAATCCGCAAAAGGCATGACCTTCGCGGATGTCGCCCGCCGCGTCGGTCTGAACACCACCAGCGTCACCTATTACTTCAAGCGCAAGGAAGACCTTGCCGCCGCCGCATTCGAGAACACGCTCGAACGTCTGTCGGAGATGTTGGCGGACGCGATGCAAGAGGCAACGCCGCAGGCGCGCGTCGCCCGCTTCCTGTCCCTGAACATGGCGCGCCTCGCCGCGATCCAGCGCGGCGAGGAAACCGCGTTTGCGGTCCTGTCGGACCTGCGCGCCACCGAGGATCCGATCAAGTCGCGCCTGCTCGCGGGATGGCAGCGGGTGTTTCGCGAGACGCGAGCGCTGTGGGGCGAACCGAAGGACCGGGTACACAAGGACCTCGCGGGCGCACGCGCGCACGTCCTGCTTGAAAACACCTTCTGGCTGTCGCTCTGGCTGCAACGCTACGATCTCGACCAGTATGGCCGGATCGAGGCGCGGCTGATGGACGTGTTCGCGCACGGTATCGCCGGCAAGGATGCGGACTGGCACCCTGAAATCCTCGACCTCGACCATGACGAGCGCGAACCCGGCCGCGCCGCGTTCCTGCTGGCGGCGACGCGGCTGATCAACGAACTCGGCTATCGCGGCGCGTCGGTCCAGCGGATCGCGTCGGAACTGAACGTCACCAAGGGCAGCTTCTACCACCATCTCGATGCCAAGGATGAGCTGGTCGTCGCCTGCTATCGCCGCAGCTTCGACACGATAGCCGCCGCGCAGGCGCAGGCGGACGCGGTCGGGGGTACCCACTGGCACCGCCTGTCGAGCACGATCGCGACGTTGCTCGACGTGCAGTTCTCGCAACGCGCACCGTTGCTGCGCACGACAGCGCTCAGCGGCCTGCCGCCGGGGGAGCGGCGCGCGATGGTCGATCGGTCGGATCGGATCGCACGCCGTTTCGCGGGCATCATCATGGACGGCATCGCGGAAGGATCCTGCCGCCCGGTCGACGCACTGGTGGCGGCGCAGGCGCTGATGGCGCTCCAGAACGCGGCGTTCGACATGCGCAAATGGGCGACCACGATGCCGCGCCCGACCGCGATCGCGCTCTACGCATCGACCCTGTTGTTCGGACTGTTCGACGATCGTCTCGCGCGATAGCGTCGGGTCATGACCCGCATCACCTATCGCAGCTATCTGCGCCTGCCCGACCTGCTCGACTGCCAGTTGCCCTTGTCGGACGCGCATGACGAACTGCTGTTCATCACGATCCATCAGGCGTCGGAACTGTGGCTGAAGCTGTGCCTGCACGAACTGCACGCCGCGCGCGACCACATTGCGCGCGACGAACTCAGCCCGGCGTTCAAGATGATGGCGCGGGTCGGCCGGATCATGGCGCAGCTCATCCAGTCGTGGGAGGTGCTGGCGACGATGACGCCCGCCGATTACGCGATGATGCGCGGCAAGCTCGGCACGAGTTCCGGCTTCCAGTCGGACCAGTACCGCCGCATCGAATTTCTGCTCGGCAACAAGAATGCCGGGATGCTCGGGCCACACGCGGCCGAACCCGCCGTCCACGCGGTGCTTGCTGCCGACCTCGCCGCCCCCAGCCTGTATGACGAGGCGATCCGGCTACTCGCCCGCCGTGGGTTCGCAATCGCCGAAGACCATTGCGAACGCGACTGGACGAACCCCTATACGCCGCATCCCGACGTCGAACGTGCGTGGGCCGCCGTATACGCGGATACGGCGCGACACTGGGACCTGTACGAGCTCGCCGAAAAGCTCGTCGATCTTGACTACCGCGTCCAGCTCTGGCGCTTCGGCCATTTGAAGACCGTCGAACGCGTCATCGGCTTCAAGACCGGCACCGGCGGCACCGCCGGCGTCGCTTATCTCGCCAAGGTTCTGGAAACGCCCTTCTTCCCGGAACTGCTGACCGTCCGGACGGCGCTGTAACCGACGGCCATCGGCAGTTCGCCGATGGCCGCTCGGGATCAGGCGAACCGCACGCCGACGGTCTTGCGGCGGCGCATCGCACCACCGACCATGCCGAAGCCGCCGATCATCATCGCCCAGGTCGCTGGCTCCGGCACGGCGCCGGCACCGAAGCTGGTGACGAGCGCATTGCCGCCCGTGTAGGTTTCGCCGTTGGCGTATTGGTACAGCCGCTCGGTCTGGAGCCTGGAACCGTCCGCCTGGAAGAACGACGAGTAGCTGACGGAGGTCGTCAGGCCGGTGACCGACACCTGCATCAGCAGATTGCCGAGCGAGGGATCGTACGTGAAGCGACTGCCGTCGAAGGTCAGCGTGTCCGGCATCGCGCCGGAAACCGAGAAGCTGCCGAAATTCGACAACAGCGCGCCGCGATTGCTGGCGGCGTTTGTCGACAGCGATCGCGGCGCGTTCGGCGAAAGATAGAAGGCGATGTCATAGGTCGCGCTGTCCATCAGGCCACCTGACGACTTGAAGAAACTGACGGAGCCGATCGTCGTCGGCGACGTGAATGCCGATGCCGTATAGACCTGCTGATACAGCGAGCCGCCGCCGCCATAGCTTTCGCCAGCGAAGCAGCTGACGGGATAGCAATTGCCGCTGTCGTAATTGCCGACCGTGACCGTTCCCGCCAGGGCAGGAGCCGCCACGGTCGCCAGCGTCATCGCCGCCAGAATTGCTCCACGCTTCATCATGTCAAATCCCCCTTGAACCGTTCGTTGGTGCGGTAAACTCCGCCCTGACACTGTCGCTAGACCGGTTCGACGGCGGCCGGATAGCGATGAAGATGGTGAATAAACGACCGTATCCCATTGGGACGTTAAGGGTATTTCGAAGGTCCGGCCCTTCGTCCGCTTTTTATCGGGCGACCTGTTCCGACGCGATGTCGGCGGTTAAGCATCGTCCATGCCGCAATTCAGCCACCGCGCCGTTCCGATCGTGCTTGCTGCGGCGGTGATCGACGTAATCGGCTTCGGCATCGTCATGCCGGTCCTGCCCGCTCTCGTAACCGAACTCGGCCATGTCGGGCTGGCGGAGGCGACACGGATCGGCGGCTGGCTGCTCGCGGCCTTCGCCGTCGCACAGTTCTTCGCCGGCCCCGTGCTCGGGCAACTCGGTGACCGATTCGGGCGCAGGCCGGTTTTGGTGCTGTCGATGCTGGCGTTCGGGCTCGACTATCTGCTGATGGCGGTTGCGCCGTCGCTCGGCTGGCTGCTTGTCGGCCGCATCGTCGCCGGCATAGCGGGCGCAACCTACGGTCCCGCGGGCGCGGTGATCGCCGACGTCACGCCGGAGGACAAGCGCGCGGCCTCGTTCGGCCTACTCGGCGCGGCGTTCGGGATCGGCTTCATGATCGGCCCGGCGCTCGGCGGCCTCGTCGCCGGGTTCGGTCCGCGCGCCCCGTTCCTGCTCGCCGCGATGCTCGCCTTCGCCAACGCCGCAGCGATGATCGCGTTTCTGCCGGAAACGCTCGCTCCCGAGAACCGCCGCCCTTTCCACCTGCGCGACGCCAACGTCGTGGGCGCATTCCGCCCCCTTTTCGCGGCGGGCAACGCCACTCCGATCCTGATCGCATGGTTCCTGTGGCAGCTTGGCAGCATGGTCTATCCTGCGACCTGGTCGTTCTGGGCGGCGATCCGCTTCGGCTGGAGCCCCGGAGCGATCGGCTGGTCGCTCGCCTGGGTCGGGCTGCTGACGGTATTGGTGCAGGCGACGATGACCGGACCGGCCGTGAAGCGCTTCGGCGAACTTGGTGCGGCGGCGATCGCGATGGCCTGCTCCGCTGCCGCCATGCTGGCGCTCGCCTTCGCCACCGCGGGGTGGCAGGTCTACGCATTCTTCCTCGTCGGCGCGTTCGGAGCGTTCGCCTACCCCGCCCTGTCCGGTCTCGTCAGCCGCATGGTCGGTCCAGACCGGCAGGGCGCATTGCAAGGTGGGTTGTCGAGCATCACCAGCGTGGCGGAGATCATCGGCCCGTTGATCGCGGCACAGGCGCTCGCGACCGGCGCCTTGGCGGGGTTCGACGGCGCGGCGTTCCTCGTCTCCGCTGCACTGATTGCCGGATCGGGCCTGATCGTACTGGTCGCCGCCCGCCGGCTGCCCAGGGAAGCCGCCGTATGAACAGCCTCGCCGATATCATCGCCGCCATGACGCCGACAGCGGACGGTTGGCGCGCCACGATCCCGGATGCGTGGCTGCAAGGGCGCACGGCGTATGGCGGACTATCGAGCGCGCTCGCACTCCATGTCGCGCAGCGATGCGCTCCCGACATGCCCCCGCTTCGCTCCACGCAGGTGGCGTTCGTCAGCCCGTTGGCGGGCGACGTCACGGTCGCGGCCACGCTGCTTCGACGCGGACGCAATGCTACCTTCGTACAGGCCGACGTCACCGCCGACGCAGGGCTCGGCCTGCGTGCGACATTCGTGTTCATGCGGCCGATCGAATCCCGCGTTGATCATCGTCGCGGAGCGGCACCGTGCCCGCCACCTCCCGCGGATGCGGCGCTGCTTCGCGGCATTCCGGCGATCCCGTTCACGCAGCAGTTCGAGATGTTCGACCCGCCTGTGGAAGCAGGCCCCGCAGAGTGGCTGCGCTGGATTCGCCTTGCCGATCGAACCGGGCTCGATCCCACGATCGAGTTGCTCGCCGTCGCCGATGCGCTGCCCCCTGCGGCGTTGAAGCTGCTCGGCGGGCCAGCCCCGGTGAGTTCGATGACGTGGCTGCTCAACCTCCTCGATCCCGTTCCCGCCACGACCGATGGGTGGTGGCTGTTGCGGGCGCGGACGGATCATGCCGCGGCGGGCAATTCCAGTCAGGCGATGGCGATCTGGAACGCCGCGGGACAGCCCATCGCCGAACAGATGCAGAGCGTCGCGATCTTCGGCTGACGCTGCGACATCTTGCGACACTCACACTGCGTAGTGGACATATGCCCGCGACACGGATCCGCGATACGGTGACGACGGACGGGCAGCCCGCCCCGTCGACCGGAGCCGCTTCATGGAACCCTTCACCCTGATCCTCGCCGCGCTGCTGGCGCAGACCTCTGCCGACTCGATGCCGCCGGCTCCGCCGCCACCGCCTGCCCGCGCGATGATGCAGGCGGATGCGAATAGCGACGGCATCGTCACTCGCGACGAAGCACTGGCGCAGGCCGATGCGCAGTTTGCGGCGATGGACACCGACCACAACGGCAAGCTCACTGGAGAGGAACGCCGCGCCGGCATGGCCGCGATGCGTGCTGCCCGCACCGGCGGCGACACGCCCCGCCCGCCCCGCGGTGATGGTCCTCGGGATGGCGGCCCTCGCGATGGCAGTCCCCGCGGCGGCGGCTACATGGGCGGCGGCGACATGACCCAAGCCGCTTTCCGCGACCGCGCTGCCCAGCGTTTCGACCGGCTCGACGCGGATCACGACGGCACCGTCTCTCGCGCCGAAATGACCGCTGCCCGTTCCGCAATGCGCGGCGGTGATCGCCCGCAGCCGCCTGCCGACGAATAGGCACAGGCTTTCCGGAGGCTACGGCCATGCTACAGCCCGACATCATGGGAGATCAGCCGCATTTGCTGCTCGTCGACGACGAGCGCTCGATCCGCGAACCGCTGGCGGTGTACCTGACCAAGCAGGGCTTCCGCGTCACGCAGGCCGGCGACGCGGAGGCCGCTCGAACTCGGCTGACCGCCTATGCGATCGACCTCGCGATCATCGACATTATGATGCCGGGGGAGGACGGGCTGTCGCTCTGTCGCCACATCGCCGCGACCAGCGACGTACCCGTCATCCTACTAACCGCCAAGGCGGAAGAAACAGATCGCATCGTCGGGCTGGAGATGGGCGCGGACGATTATGTCGTGAAGCCCTTCTCCCCGCGCGAGCTGGCGACTCGGGTCAAGGTCGTGCTGCGTCGGACACAGGCGGGCGCGACCCGGCACCACGCGCCGGAAAGCGGCTCCTACGCCTTTGCCGGCTGGGTCCTGAAATCGGGCGAACGCGCGCTCGTCGATCGCGAGGGCGTGTCGGTGCCGCTGTCCACCGGCGAGTTCAACCTGTTGCTCGCGCTGGTCACGCGGCCGCGTCAGGTGCTGACCCGCGACCAGTTGCTCGACCTGACGCAGGGTCGCGAAGCCGCCGCCTTCGACCGCGCGATCGACAATCAGGTGAGCCGCCTCCGCAAGAAGATCGAGGTGGACGCCAAGAACCCCGACATCATCAAGACCGTGTGGGGCGGCGGCTACACCCTTGCGGCCGAGGTAACGCGGCTATGAGGATGGGGGTGCTCACCCGCCTCTGGCCGCGCCGTCTCGCCACGCAACTCGGCCTGCTGATCGTGCTAGCCTTGTTCGTGGCGCAGGCGATCAACTTCACGCTGCTCCTGCGCGAGCGGCGTCAGTTCGCGCTCGAACAGATCACCGGCCCCGCCGCCACGCGCTTCATCGATGCCAGCGAGCGGCTCGCGGCGGGCAAACCGATCACGGCCGACCGCGGCCGCGTCCGGCTGATGGCCGTCAGCCCGATCAGGCGCGGAATCATGGCGGAGCCGGAGGTGGCCCGCGCACTGCGGGGTGCGTTGAACGATGCCGGTCTGCGCGTCGAACGGATCGACACCGCGCTCCGCCCCTTGCGCCGCAACGATCCGATGCTTCGCCGCATGCCGCCGCAGCGGGTCGAGCGCATCCTGCGCGACGCCGACGAACTCGTCATCGCCGTTCAGCGCCTCGATGGTCGCTGGCTGATCCAGCGCATGCCGTGGGGCCACACCGACAGCGACCTGATCTGGCGGCTCGTCGGCCAGACCGCCATCCTGTTCGTCGTCGTCCTGATTCCGGTCCTGCTCGCCATTCGCCGCATCGCCCGCCCCTTGCGCGACCTGACGCTGGCGGCGGAGCAGTTCGGGCCGGGCGACGTGGCCGATCCGGTGCCCGTCCGCGGCCCACAGGACGTCGCGGCGCTGGTGACCGCATTCAATGATCTCCGCTATCGCGTCACCGCGATGCTCGACGAGAAGGACCGCATGCTGGGTGCGATCGGTCACGATCTGCGTACGCCGCTCGCCGCCCTGCGCGTCCGCATCGAGTCCGTCGATGACGATGCCGACCGCAACAAGATGGCCGACACGATCGCCGAGATGAACCGGACGCTGGACGACATCCTGTCGCTTGCCCGACTCGGCCGTCCCAGCGAACCGCCGACCGAGGTCGATCTGTCCGCGCTCGTGGACGCAGTCGTGGAGGACTTTCGCGACCTTGGCGACGACGTGGAATTCGTCGAGGCCGAACGATTGAAGATGCGGCTCCGCCCCTCGCTCATGCGCCGCGCCGTTCGCAATCTGATCGAGAATGCGGTGAAATACGGACGCACCGCCGTCGTCCGGATCGACCAGCTGCCCGCGGCTGTCGCGATCGTCGTCGCGGACAGCGGCCCCGGCATCCCCGCCGACCGGCTGGAGCATGTCTTCGACCCGTTCACCCGGCTGGAGACATCCCGTAATCGGGAGACGGGCGGCATCGGCCTCGGCCTGGCCCTCGCCCGCGCGATCGTCCGCGAGGCGGGTGGCGACATCGTTCTCACGAACCGCCCCGAAGGCGGCCTCGCCGCGACGATCACCCTGCCGGCTTGAGTCCTCTCAGCAGCGCCAGCCCACCAAGGCTCAGCACGCCCGCCGCGACGAGGTACATACCGACCAGCCCCAGCCCGCCCCGCGCGACCAGCCATTCCGCCGCGATCGGCGCGCTCGCCCCACCGATGATGCCGCCCAGATTGAACGTCATCGACACGCCCGTGTAGCGCACGCCCGCCGGAAACAGTCCCGGCAGCCATCCGCCGAGCGGCCCATAGGCGAAGCCCATCACGAACAGCGCCAGCGCCAGCCACAGGAAGATCACCACCAGCGATCCCGCCCCCAGCATCGGCCCCATCGCCAGCCCAACGAGTACGCAGCCCGCGAAACCCAAAGCCAGCACGCGTTCCGGCCGGCGACGGTCGGCCATGACGCTGGCAACGATCACCCCGGCGGCGAGAAACAGGATCGCGGCCAGTTCGACGCCCAGAAACACCTGTCGCGAGTAGCCGAGGGTGCGCGTTCCGTATCCGAGCGCGAAGGCCGTCGCGAGATAGAAGATCGCGAAGCATGCGACCACCGCCGCCGTGCCCGCGACGGTCGCGCGCAAATGCCCGCTCAGCAACGTCGCGATCGGTACCTTCGGCAGCGCCTCCGCCGCCGCCGCTTCCTGAAACGCCGGCGTCTCCGTCAGGCGAAGCCGCACCCACAAACCCAGCGCCACCAGCACCGAACTCGCGAGAAACGGCACGCGCCAGCCCCATTCGCGGAACTGCTGATCGGTCAGGAATACGCCGAGCACCAGGAAGAAACCGTTCGCGGCGATGAACCCCACGGGCGCCCCCAGCGGCGGGAACATGCCCCAAGTATATCGCCGGTGCGGCGGCGCATTCTCCACGGCGAGCAACGCCGCCCCGCCCCATTCGCCGCCCAGACCCAGCCCCTGCCCCAGCCGCGCGATGCACAGCAGCAGCGGCGCGATCCAGCCCGCCTGCGCATAGGTCGGCAGGAACGCGATCGCGACGGTACTGCCGCCCATCAGCAACAGGCTGGCGACCAGCGTCGACTTGCGGCCGACGCGGTCGCCGAAATGGCCGAACGCCACCGCCCCGACCGGGCGCGCGATGAACGCCAGCCCGAATGTGGCATAGGACAGCATCGCCTGCGCCGCGCCGCTCGTCTCCGGAAAGAACAGCGGCCCGAACACCAACGCCGCCGCCGTCGCGTAGATGTAGAAATCGTAGAACTCGACCGCCGTGCCCGTCAGGCTGGCGAGCAGGATGCGGCGGGTGGAGGCGGGTGTCATGCGTCCGACCGTAGCGCGGGCAACCTACGCCGCCAACGCTATGCGAGCATCGACGATCAGTAGCCCAGCGCCTTGGTCAGGTTCAGCAACAGCCAGTACAGCGTGCCCGACAGCAGCATCGCCACCGGCAACGTCATGATCCACGCCAGCGCCATGTTGCGCACCGTGCGCCCCTGCAGGCCAGCACCGTTCGCCACCGAGGCACCCGCCACGCCGGACGACAGGATGTGCGTCGTCGACACCGGCATGCCGAACCGCTCCGCCAGCAGGATCGTGGAGGCCGCCATCAGCTCCGCCGACGCGCCCATGCCGTAGGTCAGGTGGGTCTTGCCGATTCGCTCGCCGACCGTCACGACGATCCGCCGCCAGCCGACCATCGTCCCCAGCCCCAGCGCCAGCGCGACGGTGATCTTCACCCAGAGCGGGATGTAGCGCGTGCCGCGCTCCAGCTCGGTGTTGTACGCCTTCAACGTCTTGACCTGCGCGTCCGTAAACGTCGCCTGCGCGCCCTTGTCGGCGGTCACCAGCTTGGTCGTGTCCAGCACCAGATACATGTCGTTGCGCAGGTTCGGCACCGCCGCAGCGGGAACCTTGCCCAGCGAGCCATAGCCGCCGATCCGCTCCGCCACATCGTCCGACAACGTCGCCAGCCCACCATAGACGGCGGTGTCCGCCACCTTCTTCGTCCGCAGCGCCGCGGTGACGCGCGCACGCGCCGCTTCCACCGACGTCAGCGGCTGCCCGTGCGCGGCATAGGCGGCGGAGGCGGAGGTCGCCGCCTGCACGAACGCCGGCGTCGCGCTTTCCGGCACGGTACGGTTGAGCGCATAGGCGGTCGGGGCGCAGCCGATCAGGATCAGCATGATCAGGCCCATTCCCTTCTGCCCGTCATTGCCGCCATGCGCGAAGCTGACCGCCGTGCACGTACCGATCAGCAGCGCGCGGATGCCGACCGGGGGCGGCGCATCGGCCGCCGGCTCCCGGTACAGTTCCGGCTTGCGGAACAGGCGCTTCATCACCAGCAGTAGCACGAACGCGCCCGCGAAGCCGATCAGCGGGCTGATGAGCAGCGCCGACAGCACCTTCGTCACCTGCGCCATGTCGACGCCCGATCCGCCGCCGTCCGACAGCAGCTGGTATGACAGGCCGACGCCCAGGATCGAGCCGATCAACGCGTGGCTCGATGAATTCGGCAACCCGACATACCAGGTCGCCAGATTCCACAGCACCGCCGCCAGCAGCAACGCGAAGATCATCGCGAAGCCGCCAGCCGAACCGAGGTTCAGCACCAGATCGACCGGCAACAGCGTCACGATCGAATAGGCGACCGCCCCCGACGATGCCATGACGCCGAGGAAATTCCACGCGCCCGACCATACCACCGCCAGATGCGCGGGCATCGCGTTGGTGTAGATGACGGTCGCAACGGCGTTGGCGGTGTCGTGGAACCCGTTCACGAACTCGAACCCCAGCGCGATCACCAGCGCCAGCCCGAGGAAGAGGAACACTCCGCCCGCGATCTGCTCGCCGACCTGCTGCGTGTCCGTGAGGATACTGATCCCGGCATAGCCGAGCCCGCCGACCAGCAAGGCGGCGAACAGCCACTTGCCGGCGAACGGGAATCGGTCGTCGAGCCGGGGGCCACGGGCGTGCGAGACGGACTCGCCGCCCGTCAGAACGGTGCTTGCCATGATGCAACGATCCCTGCTCGACTTGGGTGACACTTTGATGACACACAAATCAATGTCGGGCGGCGATCGTCCCTAGCCGGGATAGTGCGCGAACTCCGGCAACGCCTCCAGCCGGCGGGTCCACTCGAGGCGTTCCGCGGTCTGGATGTGGGCGGAGGGGGCGAAGGCGGCCGGATCGTCCAGCGTCGCCGACTGTACGTCGACGATCCCCGGCAGCATCGCGGCGTTGCGATAGAACAGCCCGCTACCGCACGTGCCGCAAAACGACCGGCGGCCATGCTCCGAAGAGGCATAGACCATCGGCGTTCCGGTGACCGTCACCTGCTCCTCCGGCCACGCGATCCAGCCGACCATCGGTGCTCCCGCGCTTCGCCGGCAATCCTCGCAGTGGCACAGCGCGTGATGCGCCGGCTCCCCGCTGGCGACATAGCGGATCGCCCCGCAATGACAGCGGCCGCTGGTCGTGCTCGTGTCCATCTCCTTGTCTCCCATATTCGTCAAAGATACGGCGTGAGCGTCAGCGCCACCGGTCGCGCCGGTGCGGAGCCCCGGCTGACGGTCAGTTGTGCTATCGCACCCGTCCGTCCGCCGATCTGGCGGAGTACGTCGCTGCCGTCCGCCGCCGCCACGATGTCACCGACCGCGATACCCGCCGCCGCGGCCGGGCTGCCCGTACCGACCGCCGCGACCTTCCAGCGATCGTCGCCGCCGCGATCCAGCCACAGACCGGACATGCCGTACCGCTCCTGCACCGGCGGCTCGACGCGATGCTCCTTCAGCCACAGGTCGCGGGTGCTGGTGACGGTGGACAAGTTGAAATGGCGCAGCACCCCCAGGCCGATGATGCCGTTCTGGTTAGACCCGATGCCGTCGCTGGCCGCGCGCAGCGTCACCAGCGGGCGCTCCATCCGCGTCCCCGCGAAGTCGAGCGAACCGGCGCGCACCACGCGGGCGATGCCGGCGGCACCGGCGATCCCGGACGGGCGAGTCGGTGCCCAAGGCCGCGCGTCGTTCCATAGGCCGACGCGCTTGGCGAAGGCGTTGTCGACCGTCACACCACCCGGTGCGCCGGTGTCCAGCAGGAAACGGCCGTCACGACCGTCGATCGCGGCATCTCCGAACAGCCGCCGGGACCCGGCGCGCGGCCCGGTCCCCTCGGCGACGAGCGCATTCTTCATCTGCACATAGCCGTCGCGCGGCGGTCGCCCGTCCGGATAGGCGCGCCACTCGCCCGCCTCGAAATCCAGGTCGCTATCGATCGCGGTCAGGAAGCCCGCCGCCACCGCGCCGTGCACGTCGCCGCCGAACCGGAAAGCACCATTCAACCCGGCGAAAGCCACCGACGTCTGCCGCGCGCCGCCACCGAACACCACGTCCCTCGCCAGATAGACCGGCAGGTACGTGCGCCCGCCGATTCCACGCGCCGCGGTCTGCCCCGTGATCTGCATCTTCAACTGCTCGGCGAAGTCGGCGTTGATGAAACTGAGGACGCCGCCCGTATCCAGCAAGAAGTCGAACGGCCCCTGATCGCCGATGGTCAGCGCCATGACGACGCGAGAACCCCGCAGTTGCACCTTGCTGACGATCACGCGCGGCTCGGCCGCTCCGGCCCGCGAACCGACAGCCATACCGCTCATCCCGAACAGCGCCGTCGAAAGGAAATCCCGTCTGTCCACGGCCTTCTCCCGCGCCATGCCGACGCAATCCGGATTATACGGCGGGTCGCGGCGCGCGCAAAGCCCGCGTGGCCGGCTTCGCCTCCGTTGCGCTTGCTCCTGACGCGCGCGTTCCCTACCTGTTCGATCGTGACCGACAGCAATCTCGCCGACCCGCCATATCTCAAGGGCTTGAACCCGCCCCAGCGGGAGGCGGTGCTGACCACCGACGGACCGGTGCTGATGCTGGCCGGTGCCGGTACGGGCAAGACTGCGGCGCTGACTGCCCGGCTCGCGCACCTGCTGTATACGCGCAAGGCGTGGCCATCCGAGATCCTCGCGGTGACCTTCACCAATCGTGCCGCGCGCGAGATGCGCGAGCGCGTCGGTCGGCTGGTCGGCGAAGCGGTCGAGGGCATGCCGTGGCTCGGCACCTTTCACGCGATCGGCGCGAAGATGCTGCGTCGGCACGCCGAGCTGGTCGGGCTGCAATCCAACTTCACGATCCTCGACACCGACGATCAGCTGCGCCTGCTGAAGCAGCTCATCCTCGCCGCCGACATCGACGAGAAGCGCTTTCCGGCCCGCAGCCTTGCGGGACTGATCGACGAGTGGAAGAACAAGGGGCTGACCCCGCGCGAGATCGATGCGGGCGAGTCCGAACGCTACGCCAACGGTCGCGGCGGTGAACTCTACCAGCAATATCAGGACCGGCTGAAGGCGGTGAACGCCTGCGATTTCGGCGACCTGCTGCTGCACATGCTCGTCGTGCTGAAGACGCATCGCGACGTGCTGGAGCAGTATCAGACCCGCTTCCGCTACATCATGGTCGACGAGTATCAGGACACCAACAGCGTCCAGTATCTGTGGCTTCGCCTGCTCGCGCAGGAACGCAAGAACATCGCCTGCGTCGGCGACGACGACCAGTCGATCTATTCGTGGCGGGGCGCGCAGGTCGAAAACATTTTGCGCTTCGAAAAGGACTTTCCCGGCGCGAAGGTCATCCGCCTCGAACAGAATTACCGCTCGACACCGCACATCCTCGGCGCGGCGGGCGGCGTTATCGCCAATAATAGCGGACGGCTCGGCAAGACGCTGTGGACCGAACTCGACGCGGGCGAGAAGGTCCGCGTGTTGGGCATCTGGGACGGCCCGGAGGAGGCGCGCCGCGTGGGGGACGAGATCGAGTCGGCGCAGCGCGGCGGGACCTCGCTGGACGACATCGCCATCCTCGTCCGCGCATCGCACCAGACCCGCGAGTTCGAGGATCGCTTCATCGCGATCGGTATGCCGTACAAGATCGTCGGCGGCTTCCGCTTCTACGAACGCGCCGAGATCCGCGATGCGCTCGCCTATCTGCGCGTCGTCAATCAGCCCGCCGACGACCTCGCCTTCGAACGTATCGTCAACGTGCCCAAGCGCGGGCTCGGCGACAAGGCGGTGGCGAAGGTCCACCAGCTCGCGCGCGCGCTGAACGTGCCGCTGACCACCGCCGCCGCCCGTATTCTCGACAGCGACGAACTGACCGCGCAGGCGCGCAAGTCGCTGGGGCGTCTGGTCGGCGACATCGCCCGCTGGCGGGAGATGGCGACCACCCTGCCCCACCCCGAACTCGCGCGCCAATTGCTGGACGAGAGCGGCTACACCGCGATGCTCCAGGCCGAGAAGTCGGCCGAAGCCGCGGGTCGGCTGGAGAACCTGACCGAACTCGTCCGCGCAATGGAGGAATACGACTCGCTCGGCGCATTCCTCGAACACGTGTCGCTGGTCATGGATAACGAGGGCAGCCGCGACGACCCGAAGGTCACGATCATGACCATCCACGCCGCCAAGGGCTTGGAGTTCGACACGGTTTTCCTCGCCGGCTGGGAGGAGGGGTTGTTCCCGTCGCAGCGCGCGATCGACGAGGGAGGCACCAAGTCGCTGGAGGAGGAACGCCGCCTCGCCTACGTGGCGATCACCCGCGCGCGCCGCCGCGCCTTCATCCTCCACGCCGCCAACCGCCGCATCTACGGCCAGTGGACCTCGTCGATCCCCAGCCGCTTCGTCGGCGAACTGCCGCCCGAGCATGTCGATGCGGAAACCAGCATGTCGGGCGGCGAATCGCTATGGCGCGCCAACTGGTCGGAACATGCCGATCCGTTCGCGGACGTGGCGCGCGGCGCGGGTCGTGGTCCCGGCTGGCAGCGCGCGGCGGGCCAGATGGGCACGTCCAGCTTCACCACCGCCCCGAAGCGCATCGTCGAGGCGCGGTCGAGCGCGGTCAGCCTCGGCAACAAGGGCCGCGACGATCTGTCGATCGGCCTGCGCGTCTTCCACCAGAAATTCGGTTACGGCGCGATCGCCGAGATCGAAGGCAACAAGCTGGAGATCGACTTCGAAGCCGCCGGCCGCAAGCGGGTGATGGACAGCTTCGTCACGATCGGCTGAGCGCCGCGTCAGGAGACAAGTTCACCCAGCGCCTCGCGCAACTCCGTCTCGCCGAAGGGACGGGACAGGAACCGCGTGCCCGGCAATCCGTCGAGCACCGGCGGCAAGTGCCCCGACGTCACGATCACGTTCACCGCCGGCCAGCGGTCCCGCACGATCGCTGCCAGCGCCAGCCCGTCGACCGATCCCGCCATGTCGATCCCCGTCAGCACGACCCGAATGTTCGCGTTTTCGCTCAGGATCGCGACGGCCGCTTCGGCCTCGCCGACGCCGATCACGCCGAGACCTGCCGCCTCGACCCGATCGATGGCGTCCAGCAACAGCAGCGGCTGATCCTCGACGACCAGCACGGTCGCCACATGTCCCGCACTCACGACCGCCGCCCGCCGGCCAGGTCAGGGATCCAGCAACTGGTGGAGCGGAGCCCGAAAGTCCGCCGCAAACCCTTCTGCCGTATAGAGTTTCTCGACATGGCCCGTTCCTACCAGACCCATGTTGATAAGGCGTGAACCAAACCCCTCGCGTGTCGGTGGCCGTGCCGGCGGTCCGCCTGACTCCCGCCAGTGCAGCACCAGTTCCTCGCCCTCGACCCGCCAGTCCACCGCGATACGGCCGCCCTCCACCGACAGCGACCCATATTTCATCGCATTCGTCGCCAGCTCGTGCATCAGCATCGCGATCGACAGCACCGCGCGCGGTGCCAGCATCAGCTCCGGCCCGCTGGTGTCGATCCGCTCGCCGTCGCCATCGCCTTCCGCGAATTTGGCGTGCACAGACAGCGTTTCGCGGACGATCGTCTCCATCGAAGAATGATCCCAGTTGTCGCGCAGCAGCACATCCTGTGCGCGGCCCAGCGCGACGATGCGGTCGGTGAACGCCCGCACCAGCGGTCGTTCCTTTACGTTGCGCAGCGATTGCGTCGCGATCGCCTGCACCATTGCCATGCTGTTCTTCAGCCTGTGGCTCAGCTCGGACGCAACCACGTCGGCCCGGCGCTTCGCCTCCACGCCTGCGGTGGTTTCGGTGCCGGTCAGGATCGCGCCCTCGACCGTGCCGTCCGCCGCACGAACAGGACTGCACGAGAAGGTCATCCACGCCTCGTCGCGAAACCCTGCGCGCGTCACCGCCAGCTGGCAATCGTGCACCAGCGTAGCGCGGCCCTGCATCGCTTTCTTCGCGAACTGGCCCACATCGCATTCGGCATGCGCGAACGCCTCCGACAGGCGCACGCCTTGGCGGTCGCAGCGAAGGATCGGACGCAGCGCATCGTTGACGATTGCGATCTGCTCCGCGCCCCAGATCAGCGCGGCCGGCAGCTTCGCCTCCAGCACCCAGGTCGCGGCGCATTTCAGGTGCGGCGACCACGCCGCGATCGGACCCAGCGGCGTGCCGGACCAGTCGTGGTCGATAACGGCCGCGACGGCGGGACCGCAGGTGCGATCTCCCTCGATCAGGAACGACAAAGACCCATGACCCTGCAAATGTCGTTTCCTTGCAAACACTTGCCATTGTTTATGGCGTAAACTTGTTCTCCGCTCGATAAACCAGATCAACGTTCCGCGATCTCTTGCTTGCGCGGTTCAGGAACCGTCCGGGTAGCGGCTCGTAGAGCGTGCCGAGCCCGATTCGCGGGCAGGAGGTCCAGTGTCATGCTTTCCCGTGTCATGAGCGTTGCCCTTGCCGGCATGACGCTCGCCGTTGCCAGCCCCGTCCTCGCCCAGTCCGGTGCCGACGACGCGCGCTTCGCACAGGCGCAGTCGCGGTTCGATCGCGAATACCAGCTCTATCGGCAGGAGGTGGACGTGTATCAGGCCGCCCGCAGCCGTGGCGGCTATCGCCAGCCTGCGTACCCGCAAGGAAATGACGGATATCGGCGTGCGCCGGACACGTACGGCGATGACGACGGCGATGACGGCGCGTACGATCCCGCCCGCGATTACCGCACCGGTCCGAACTACCGGGAGCGCGTGTTGTCGAGCGACGACCGTGTCTACGCCGGTTACGACGGCCGTTACTACTGCCGCCGTTCGGACGGCACCACCGGCCTGATCGTCGGCGGTGCGGCTGGCGGCGTGCTCGGCAACGTCATCGACGGCGGTCGCTCGCGCACCGTCGGCACCCTGCTCGGAGCGGCGGCGGGTGCGCTGGCCGGTCGTGCGGTCGAACAGAACCAGCAGCAGGTCCGCTGCCGCTGATCCGATCCGTGACCCCGGCCGACGCCGGGGTCACGAACTGCGCTCAGTCGACCTCGACCCCCATCAGCGCGACGTCGCGATATTTGGGATCGGCGGGGACGAACAACGCGCTGGGCGTGAAGCGACGCGGCGTCAGGCGAAGCGAGGCGAGGCCCGCGAGCTTGAACGTGCCCATCTTCTCTTCCTTCGGCGGCTTGCCGTCGCGCTCCAGCGTGGTCGCGTCGACGTAGAGCTCGTCGTGGCGCGTATAGATCATATGCGGCGCCAGCGTCACCTCCCCGCGATTGTAGATCGCGGCGACGCACTGGCGCTTCACGATCGCCTCGAAGATGGTGGCGGGCGACGGCGGCGGACCGGCGTCGGCGGCGGGGCGCTCGATGGTCATCTGTGTACTCACGTCCCTCGTGATGCGCTTTTTGCCGCAGCGCAGCAAGAGCGTACATTCGTATGCAGTCGATCGTCCCACGCCGGTACGACCACGTCTCGTTTTCGGGAACGGGTGGCGGCCTCGCCGGTTGCAGCAGCATGAGCGAAACCGCGGATCGCAGCGACCCCGATTTATGGGATGAGGTAAAGCGGGCGGTCACCGCCGGCGCGAAGGGCGGCGAGCCCGGTGAATGGTCCGCGCGCAAGGCGCAGATGGCGGTCGCCGAATACAAGAAGCGCGGCGGCGGCTATGTCGGCGACAAGGACCCGCATAACAGCCTGCACGAATGGTCCGAGGAGGATTGGGGCACCAAGTCGGGCAAGAAGAGCGGCGACACGCACGAACGCTACCTGCCGAAAGCCGCGCGCGACGCGCTCAGCGACGAAGAATACCGCCGCACCACCGCCAAGAAGCGCGCCGACACGAAGAAGGGCCACCAGCACTCCGCTCAACCCGCCGACGTGGCTGAGAAGACCGCCCCGTACCGCGACCACCGCACGAAGGCGGACCTCTACGCGGAGGCGAAGAAGCGCAACATCGCGGGCCGATCGACGATGACAAAGGAAGACCTGGCCAAGGCGCTGTCCACCTGAAACCGCTCCTCCCCTGCGAGGGGACCGCTGCGAAACAGCTCCGCTGCCTGCCACCGGTCGCCACCCCGGCCCTCGCGGGGGTGGCAGGACAGGATTTTACAACGATCCCTTTGCAGGAAGGGATATCGCCGGAACTACTTCCCCGACCCCATCAACGCCTGCGCGAAATACGTCGTCTGCAACGCCGCCAGTCGCGCACCCTGCTCGATATCGGCATCGCCCGAATGGCCGCCCGCGGTGTCCTCGTAGAAGAGGTACGGCAGCCCGTATTCCTTCATCCGCGCGGCGAACTTGCGCGCATGCTGCGGCCCGACGCGGTCGTCCTTGGTCGTCGTCCAGATATACGGCTCCGGATACTTCACGCCCTTCCTCAACTGCGCATAGGGCGAGATCTTCTCCAGGAACGCCGCCTCGTCCGGGTTCTTCACCGACCCGTATTCGTCCACCCACGACGCGCCTGCCGCGATCTGTTCGTAACGGACCATGTCGAGCAGCGGCACCTGGATCGTCACCGCCTTCCACAACTCCGGATGCTGCGTCATCTCCACGCCCATCAGCAGCCCGCCGTTCGAACCGCCATAGATGCCCAGCTTCTCCGCGCTGGTCAGCCGCCGCTTGAACAGGTCCTTCGCGATGCCGGCGAAATCGTCGTAGATCACCTGCCGCTTGGTCTTGCGTCCGGCATCGTGCCACGCCGGCCCGAACTCGCCGCCACCCCGGATGTTCGCCAGCACGAAGCTGCCGCCGCGCTCCAGCCACAGCTTGCCCGTCACCCCGGCATAGCTCGGCAAGCGCGGCAACTCGAACCCGCCATACGCCGTCATCAGCGTCGGCGTCGTTCCGTCCAGCGGCACATCCTTCCGATGCACGACGAAGTACGGGATTTCGGTCCCGTCGCTCGACGGTGCCTCGAACTGCTCGACGACCAGCCCGGTCGCATCGAACTGCGCCGGCAGCGTCTTGACGGTCTTTGGCGCGGCCGGGTGCGCTGCGTCGATCGTCACCAATTGGGTCGGCGTCAGGAAGCCGGTCACCGACAGATACGCCAGGTCGCCGCGATCGTCCGCGCTCGCCAGGTTGATCGCCATGTTGTCGGGCACCGGCACCTCGGTGCGGGTCCAGCCCGACGCGCCCGGTGCGTAGACCGCCGCCCGGCCACGGACATTGTCCAGATACGTCACGATCAGCCGCGACTTGGTCGTGGTGACCCCGTTCACCGCCTGCCGCGGCGTCGGCGCGAACACCACGCGCGGGTTCAGCACGCCACGCTCGACCTCGCCCAGCGGCGCAGACGCGATCGCGCCGGTGGGGATGTCGCCCCACGGCTCGCTGGTGGTGAAGATCACCTGTCCGTCGACCATGCCCGTCGGCTGCGCCCGCGCCGGCATGTCGAGCTTGCGCGTGCCGTTCGGCGTCCACACCAGCGTGTCGCCACCGAAGAACGTCGTCCGCCGCTGGATCGTCACCAGCCGGTGGCCGGCCGCATCGGTGATCGTCTGTGCATAGGTGCCGAGCTGGTCGCCCGGCTCGCCGCGGAACACCTCGGTCGCGGACGCCAGCGGCTGCCCGCGCTTCAACAGCTTGACGACGAACGGATAGCTCGACGCGGTCAGCGTGCCCGCACCCCAGTCGCGGCTGACGAGCAACGTATCCTTGTCGACCCACGTCGCGCCCTGTTTGGATTTGGGTAGGTCGAAGCCGCCTTCAACGAACTGCCCCGCGGCCAGATCGAACTCGCGATAGGAAATCGCGTCTTCGCCGCCCTCCGACAGCGCGACGAGGCACAGGCGCTCGTCCGGCTGAAGGCAGGTCGAGCCCTTCCAGACCCACTCCTTCCCCTCCGCCTTGCCGAGCGCGTCCATGTCGATCAGCGTCGTCCATTGCGGGGTCGCGGTCGCGTAGCTGGCGGGCGTGGTCCAGCGCCAGATGCCGCGCGGATGCTCTGCATCGCGCCAGAAGTTCAGGATACGTCCGCCGGTCTGCTCCGGCATCGGGATGCGATCCTTGGACGATGCGATCGCCAGCGCGTCGGCGTAAAAGCCCTTGTAGCGCGGATCGTTCTGCAATCGCGGCAGGGTGCGGGCGTTCTCCGCCTCCACCCACGCCAACGGCTTTGCGCCGTCCTTGTCTTCCAGCCAGATATACGGGTCGTTGGTCATCGTGCCGCTCTGCGCAATCGCACCATCCGTGGCAACAAATCCCATGATTGCCACTGCCGTCATCAACATCGCCCGCATTGTCGCTCCCTTGTCGTCGCGTCGCGCCCTTGTAGCGCGACGCGACGGGGAAGCTACACCCGGCGGCCGGTGAACAACTGGACGAGCCCGACGATCAGCGCGATCACCAGCAGGATGTGAATTAGGCCCGCGCCGATGTGGAGGGAGAAGCCCAGCAACCAGAGGATCACGAGGATGACGACGATGGTCCACAACATGCGCTTGGCTCCTGTACTGCTCCCGAACCCCGTCAACGATGGTTCCCCGCGCGCGTTCCCTGAAGGTTTGCTCGCCGCCGCAAGGCGCTGACGCTTCGTCCGCTGCGCCGCCATTGCGCGACCGGAGCGCTTCTGGTTCTGTAGCGCGATGACCCTCCGCCTGATCGCGTTCGCCGCGCTGCTGACGCCCGCTCCCCTGCTCGCACAGGACCTCACGCCCGCCGAAACGGCAAAGATCGACACGCTGGTCCGCAGCACGCTGGCCGATACCGGCGTACCATCCGCCTCGATCGCGGTCGTGCGCGGCGGCAGGCTTGTCCTGGCCAAAGCTTACGGTAAGGCGTCGGAGGCGATCCCGGTCGCCCGCGCCGACCTGCCGTACCAGATCGCATCGATCTCCAAGCAGTTCACCGCCACGGCGATGCAGTTGCTGGAGGATGACGGCAAGCTGAAGCTGGACGACACCGTCGCCACCTATATCCCCGGCATCACCGGGGGCGATAGCATCACGCTGCGCCAATTGCTCAGCCACACCTCCGGGCTTCAGGATTACTGGCCGCAGGATTACAGCTTCGCGGCAATGGCGACGCCCGTCACGCCGCAGCAGATCGTCGACCGCTGGGCGAAGAAGCCGCTCGACTTCGAACCGGGCACGAAGTGGCAATATTCGAACACCGGCTATGTCGTCGCGGGCATGATCGTGGAGAAGGTCGCGGGAATGCCGCTGATCGACTTCCTGCAAGCGCGCGTGTTCCGCCCGCTCGGCATGGCGGCGATGGATCAGGACCTCGCAACCGGACCGCGCTACCCGCAGGGTTACAAGCGGTTCGCGCTCGGCCCCGTGCGCGTCGAAACGCCGGCGGCGCGCGGCTGGCTGTATGCCGCCGGCGAGCTGTCGATGTCCGCGGCCGACCTCGCCAAATGGGACATCGCACGCATGAACCGCACGCTGCTGCCCGCAGACGACTGGGCGGAGCAGGAGACGGCGGTGAAGCTGACCGACGGCACCACCAACGGCTATGGTCTCGGCATCGGCAACGGCCGGCGGCTCGATCACCGCACGCTGGAACATAGCGGCGAAGCGGTCGGCTTCCTGTCGCAGAACATCGTCTTCCCGGACGAGAAGGCGGCGATCGTCGTCCTGACCAACTCGTGGTTCTCCGACGCCTATGGCCGTATCACGCGTGGGCTGGCGGAGATCGTCCTGCCCAAGGCGGCGGCCGCCACGTCGGAGGACGCTGCCGCCGTCACCAAGGCACGTCGCGTCTACGACCAGTTGCGTCGCGGCGGCCTCGACCGCGCGGCGCTCACGACCGACGCGAACTTCTACTTCACACCGGCGGCGCAGGCGGATTACCGGACCAGCCTCGCGCCGCTGGGGGAACCCACCGGCTTCGTCGCGACCGGCAAGCCCAGCCTGCGCGGCGGCTTCGTGCAGCGCGGCTTCCGCGTGACCTATCCCAAACAGTCGCTGTGGATCAGCACCTTCGCCGAACCCGGTCCGGACGGTCGCTTCGAACAATTCCTTGTAACGCCGGGCGAATGACATGACACGTTTCGACCAGCACCTCGTCGCCGACCGCGGCCAGCCCGCCCACGCAATCGAGCTCATCGCACCCGCCGAGTTCGACGCATGGCTCGGCGCACAGCCGGCGCGCACCCGCGCCATGCTCGCCGCGCATCGTTTCACCGGCAAGCCCGGCACCCACGCGATCGTCCCCGGAGAGGGAGAGGCGTGGAGCGTCGTCGCCGTCACCGTCGACCTCGGCGCCCCCTGGTCCCTCGCCGCCCTGCCCGCCGCGCTCCCCGCCGGCACGTACCGCGCCTCCGACAGGGGCGGCGAGCTCGGATGGCTGCTCGGCCAGTATCGTTTCGACCGCTACCGCAAGGCGGAGGACGTGGAGCCCCGTATCCTCGTCACTGCCGACGCCGCGGGCCTGCCGGAAACGCTGCGGCTGGCGGAGGCGACGGCGTGGGTTCGCGACCTCGTCAACACGCCCGCTTCCGATTGCGGCCCCGCCGACCTCGAAGCTGCTACCGAGGCGCTCGCGAAGCGGCACAATGCGCACGTCGTCGTCCGCCGCGGCGACGAGTTGGAACAGGGCTATCCGATGATCCACGCGGTCGGCAAAGCCGCCGCCCGCGACCGCGCTCCGCGCCTGATCGAGCTCCACTGGGGCGATCCGCAGGCACCCCGCATCGCCCTCGTCGGCAAGGGCGTGTGCTTCGACACCGGTGGCCTCGACATCAAGCCGTCCGCAGGTATGCGCCTGATGAAGAAGGACATGGGCGGCGCGGCGCATGCGCTGGCACTCGCCGACCTCGTCATGGCCGCACGCCTCCCCGTCCGCCTCCACCTGCTGATCCCGGCCGTCGAGAACGCGATTGCGGGCGATGCCTTCCGCCCAGGCGACATTCTGCGTACGCGCGCCGGGCTGACGGTCGAGAACACCAACACGGACGCGGAGGGTCGGCTGGTGCTCGGCGACGCGCTGACCCGCGCGGGCGAGGAGAAGCCCGAACTCGTCCTCGACTTCGCGACGCTGACCGGTGCGGCGCGCGTCGCGCTCGGCCCCGACCTGCCGCCACTGTTCACCGACGACGAGGCGCTCGCCGCCGACCTGATCGCCGCCGGCACGGCTCAATCGGACCCGGTCTGGCGGCTGCCGCTGTGGGACGCCTATGACGAGATGCTGAAGTCGGACGTCGCCGACATGGTCAACGCGCCCGACGGCGGCTTCGCGGGTGCGATCACCGCGGCGTTGTTCCTCCGCCGCTTCGCACCCGCTGACGCCGCCTGGGCGCACTTGGACGTATTCGCGTGGCGACCGGGCGCGAAGCCCGGCCGACCCAAGGGCGGCGACGCCTACGCCCTGCGCGCCGCCTTCGCCGTCCTGAAGAAGCGCTACGCCGCCGGCGCGAGCGGCGTACCCGAACGCTCGCACACATAACGCGCCATCTCCTCGCGAAGCGGCAGGCTGGCGACCGGGCGCAGCGGCCCGTCATGCGCGTGGTCGACCTCCACCCGGTCACGCCGGTCGCCAACGCCCAGCACGTGGAACAGCCGCTTGCCGCAATCCACCTCGGTCCGGGCGTAGGCGACGCGGTCGCCGCGCTCCTGACGGATGATGGCGATGATCGTGCCCGTCACGGTCTTGCGCTCGCGCAGCAGGAAGTAGCGCGAGGCGGTGTCGGACGGTGTCGGAATACGAGTCCCCTTCACCCGCAGATCGGACGGCGCCTGCCCCGCCACGTCGGTTTCGACCAGATTGCGCAGCACCACCGTCCCGTTATCCTGCTCGTTGCCCGGTGCTTCCGCCGTATTGCACGCGCCGAGCGCCGCCAGCACGGCGACCATAGCCAAAATCCGCATCGTGTGATGAGCTCCCTGTCATCGGTGCTAGATGAACTTGTTGTCATCTTTCCCTTGCCCGCGGACAGCCCAACTCGCAAGCGGCGGCTTCGATCCTGATGCGTGTCAGATAGCTCCCGTTGCCCGCACCCGTGCCGGATTGCCGACCACCGTCGTGCCGGCCGGCACGTCGCGCGTCACGACGCTGCCCGCACCGATGATCGCGTCGTCGCCGATCGTGACGCCCGGCAGGATGATCGCGCCGCCCCCGATCCACACGTTCGCGCCGATCGTCACCGGTCGTCCCAGCTCCAGCATCTGCCGCCGCTGCTCCGGATCGCGCGGGTGATCGGCCGTCAGGATCTGCACGCCCGGCCCGATCTGCGTCATCGCACCGATTGCGACCCGCACCACGTCGAGGATGACGCAGCCGAAGTTCAGGAATACGCCGTCACCGACCGCGATATTGTACCCATAGTCGCAGTGGAACGGCGGCCGGATCGTCACGCCACGCCCGACGCTGGCGAACATCGCCCGCAGCAACGCTGCGCGCTCCGCCGGATCGGCCAACGCTGCGTTGTAACGCACCATCCACTCCGCCGCCGCGCGCGCATCCGCCTGCAATTCCGGATCGTCGGCGATGTAGAGGTCGCCCGTCAGCATCCGCTGCTTCTGGCTGCGCGGATCAGTCATCGATCGCCGCTGCCGCCTCGATGATCGGCACGAACTTCGCCGCGGTCAGGCTCGCGCCGCCGACCAACGCCCCATCGACGTTCTCGCAACGCAGGATCGCGCCCGCGTTGCTCCCGACGACGGAGCCGCCGTACAGGATGCGGATACCGTCCGCCGCATCGCCGACCATATGCCGCAGCTTGGCCCGCGCGATCGCGTGGATCGCCGCGATCTCGTCCAGCGTCGGCGTCCGCCCCGTGCCGATCGCCCAGCGTGGTTCATAGGCCAGCGTGAACCAGTCGCCGGTGGCATTGTCGGGCACGGATTTCTCGATCTGCGCCTGCACCACCCGCTCGGCGCGGCCCGCGTCGCGTTCGGCCTCCGTCTCGCCGCAGCACAGGATCACGTCCAGCCCGTTGCGGTGCGCCGCCGCCGCCTTGGCCCAGGCATCGTGGCTCGTTTCATGCTGGTCGGCGCGACGTTCCGAATGGCCGGCGATCGTGAAGCGTGCGCCGGCTTCCCTGACCATCGCGGCGGAGACGCAGCCCGTGTGCGCGCCCGAATCGGCCTCGTGCACATCCTCCGCGCCGATCGCCAATGCCGGCACGCGCGCGGCGGCGGCATCGATCAGCGTGAACGGCACCGCGACCGCGACATCGACGTTCGGCGCGGCGGCAGCGGCGGCGGCAATGCCGTCCAGCTCCGCCAGCGACGCCCGCGTCCCGTTCATTTTCCAGTTCCCCGCCACCAGCTTGCGCCGCATCCACCGCTCTCCCTGTTTCAGTTCCCGACGGCCCTAACGGTCCGGCGTCCGCGCACAAGCTTGAAGCCGCCCCGTCACCTGCTAAAGCGGCCGACATTCCTTCAGATCGGTCGTCCATGCTCAGCTTCTTTCGCCGCATCATCAATTCCAGGGTGGGGTTCATCGTCACCTTCGTGGTGCTCGGCGTCATCGCCCTCGCTTTCGCGGCGGGCGACGTCACGAACCTGTCGACCGGTTCGGGCGGATTGACCGGCAACGATGTCGCGAAAGTCGGCGGCAAGGACATCACCGTCGCCGACCTGACCGCCCGCGCCAATGACGAGCTTCAGGTCGCGCGACAGCAGCAGCCGACG
Organism: Sphingomonas sp. AC435; assembly: GCF_979253005.1. Taxonomy (NCBI): domain Bacteria; kingdom Pseudomonadati; phylum Pseudomonadota; class Alphaproteobacteria; order Sphingomonadales; family Sphingomonadaceae; genus Sphingomonas; species Sphingomonas sp. AC435. The sequence continues at coordinate 7,124 of NZ_CEEDCJ010000008.1, read as the reverse complement.
CTCGACATGGCGGGCTTCGTCGCGGCCGGGGGCCTCGACGGCACGTTGCAGCGGCTTATCACCACGACCGCGTTGCAGCAGTTCGGCCACGACCAGGGCATGGTCGTCAGCAAGCGCGCCGTCGATGGCCAGATCGCCAGTATCCCCGCGCTGCAAGGCCCCAACGGCCAGTTCGACGAGACGCTGTACCGGCGCATCCTCGCCGAGCGTAAGCTGACCGACAAGCAGGTGCGGGCCGACATCGTCCGCGACACGCTGGTCGCGCAGTTGACCGGCCCGACGATCGGCGCGGCGCAGGTGCCGCAACAGGTCGCGATCCCCTATGCCAGCCTGTTGCTGGAGAAGCGCGCAGGGCTGATCGGCTTCGTACCGGCCGCGATCGTTCCCGCCGGTCCAGCCCCGACCGATGCCGAGTTGCAGACCTTCTACGGCCGCAACCTCAACCGCTATTCGGTGCCGGAGCGCCGTACGATACGCTACGCCGTCGTCACGCCCGCGATGGTCGCCGCCCGCGCCAAGCCGACCGACGCGGAGATCGCGCAGGCGTACAACCAGAACAAGGCGCAGTATCAGCCGACCGAGAAGCGCACGATCCGCCAGGTCATCGTCCTCGATCAGGCGGGCGCCACGGCACTCGCCGCCAAGGTCCGTGCCGGCACGCCGATCGCCGCCGCCGCGACGCAGGCAGGGCTGGAGGCCGCACTGATAGAGGGCACGACCAAGACCGATTATGCGAAGCAGGCCGACGCCGCGATCGCCGATCAGGTCTTCGCCGCGGCCGCGAACGCCGTGGTCGGTCCGGTCAAGGGCCCGCTGGGCTTCGTCGTCGCACGCGTCGAATCGATCCAGCAGGTCCCCGGCCGCACGCTGGCGCAGGCGCGCGACGACATCGTCGCCACCCTGTCCAAGCAGAAGGGCGCGGACGCGCTGTCGACCATCCACGACAAGATGGACGATGCGCTGGTCGCCGACGCCACCTTCGACGAGGTCGTGAAGGATCAGTCGCTCCAGCCGCAGACCACGCCCGCGGTTACGGCACAGGGCGTCGATCCGCTCAACGGAGCGAAGATCGACCCGGCGCTGACCGCCGTCGTCACCGCCGCCTTCACCGCCGCCGACGGCGACCCGCCGCAGCTCGTGCAGACCAACCCGGACGGCAGCTTCGCCGTCGTCGCCGTCGGCGCGATCAGCCCCGCCGCGCCGCGTCCGTTGGCGCAGATCCGGGACCGCGTCGTCGCGGACTTCACCGCCGATCGCCGCCGTCAGGCCGCGCGCCGCCTCGCCGGTCAGGTCCTCGCCAAGGTCAATGGCGGCACCGCCTTGCCGCAGGCGCTCGCCGCCGCCGGTGCCCCGGCGGCCCGCCCGATCAGCGCGACCCGCGCACAACTCGCGCAGGCGCAGGGCGGGGCCGAACCCGCACTCGCGCTGATGTTCAGCATGGCGCAGGGTTCGGCGAAGCTGCTGGAGGCGCCGCAGGGCGCCGGCTGGCTGATCGTGAAGCTCAACCAGGTCGAGCGCGCCGACGCCAGCCGCAACCCGGCCGCCATCGCCGGGGCCCGCGGCGACATCTCGCGCCTGATCGGTCGCGAGCTGGCGGAGCAGTTCGCCCGCGCCGCGCGCAGTGAACTCGGCGTCAAGACCGACAGCAACGCGCTCGCCCGCGTCCGCAAGGACCTGTCCGGCACCGGCAACTGACCGGGTCATGACGGCGGCACTCGACACGCTGGCCGCCGGCCGGCCGGCGATGATCTGGCGGCGGCAGGTGGCGGATACCGAGACCCCGGTCGCCGCCGCGCTGAAGCTGATCGAGCCGGGGCGCGGCGACTTCCTGCTGGAGTCGGTCGAGGGCGGCGCGATCCGTGGTCGCCACAGCATCATCGGCCTCGCCCCCGATCTCGTCTTCCGCGCGCACGGGCAACACGCGGCGATCAACCGCCGCTGGCCGCATGATCGCGACGCCTTCGAACCCTGCCCGCAACCGACACTGTCCGCGCTACGTGCGCTCGTTGCCGCGTGCCGCGCGGAGGTCGATCCGGAGCTACCGCGCGCGCTCACCTGTCTGGTCGGCTATTTCGGATATGAGACGGTGGGGCTGGTCGAAGACTTGGCGCAGCCTTCCGCCGACCCGCTCGGCCTGCCGGACATGATGTTCGTACGGCCCACCGTGCTGCTGGTGTTCGACCGTCTCGCCGACACGCTGTACCTGATCGCGCCCGCATGGCCCGACCTCGCGCGCGATCCCTCGGCGATCGTCGCCGAGGCGGAGGCGCGGCTCGATGCCGTCGCCGCGCGCCTCGCCGCCACGCACCTGCCCGCCCCCGTCCGCGCCGACGCGCCGGAACCGTCCTACACGCCCGCCCTCGCGCCCGGCCGCTACGGTGAGATGGTGGCCGCCGCGAAGGAATATATCGCGGCAGGCGACATCTTTCAGGTCGTGCTGGCGCAGCGTTTCTCCGCACCCTTCGCGTTGCCGCCGTTTGAGCTGTACCGCTCGCTGCGCCGGATCAACCCGTCGCCGTTTCTCTACCATCTCGACCTGCCCGGCTTCGCGCTGATCGGGTCCAGCCCGGAAATCCTGGTCCGCGTCCGCGATGGGGAGATCACCGTCCGCCCGATCGCCGGCACCCGCCCGCGCGGCAAGACCGCGGCGGAAGACGAGGCGAACCGCACCTCGCTGCTCGCCGACCCGAAGGAGCGCGCGGAGCATCTGATGCTGCTCGATCTCGGCCGCAACGACGCCGGCCGCGCCGCATCGCCCGGCAGCGTGCGCGTCACCGACAGCTACACGGTCGAGCTGTACAGCCACGTCATGCACATCGTCTCGAATGTCACCGCCAGATTGGCCGACGATCGCGACGCGCTGGGTGCGATGTTCGCCGGCTTCCCCGCCGGCACCGTCAGCGGCGCCCCCAAGGTCCGCGCCTGCCAGATCATCGCCGAACTGGAGCCCGAACGCCGCGGTGCCTACGCCGGCGGCGTCGGTTATTTCTCGCCCGACGGCTCGCTCGACAGCTGCATCGTCCTGCGAACGGCCGTCGTCAAGGACGGCACGATCCACGTCCAGGCCGGAGCCGGCATCGTCGCGGACTCCATCCCCGAGTACGAGCAACGCGAATGCGAAGCCAAGGCCGGCGCCATCCTTGCCGCCGCACGGGAAGCGGTGTCGCGAGCCGGTGAGGGCAGATTCGGACAATAGCCTCAACTCTCGCTGCCCTTTTAGGGGGTCAGGGTCGCGAACTTCCTCCTGCCACCCCGGCGAAGGCCGGGGCCCAGTCTGGAATGTCAGCGGTAATCTACTCGAACCGTTGCCTAACTGGACCCCGGCCTGCGCCGGGGCGGCGGCTTGGTGACAGGAGCGGAGCCCTACCGCGATGCCCCCTCAAGGGGAGGGCAGAAGATCAAAGCGCCATCCGCCTAAAGCCCTGCTCCGCCGATCACGGAACCACCCGCTCCGCCGCCTGCTTCGCCCGCTGCTCCGCCGCCCAGCGACGGTTCGCCTGCAGCGAACATCCGGATTGCGCCGCAACCCCGTTCGGCGAACAGGTGTTGGGCAAGCCAGATGCCACCCGCTGGGTCTGCTCCCCGTCGGCGGCCCGTGCCGCCCAGCTCGAATTCGGCACCGACACCGGCCCCGTATCCCGCAGCGCTGGCGGAATACGATACGGCTCACCCGCCCGCGAGCAGACGATCACCTCGTCGCCGGTCGATTGCGGACATTGCTGGCCATCGGCCAGTTGCACGCTGCGGATGCGCTGCGGCGGCTGACCCGTCTCGGCCTGCTGCGCGAACCCGACACCCGGCATGGCCAACAGCATCGCGGCGACGAACAGGCTGGACTTCATGATCATACTCCTTCGGACGATACAACGTCGCGGACGCCGCATGGCTCCGCGCTGAACGCCCGACTGGCGCGGGCATGTTGCCGCGATGTTTCGCTGCCCAGAGCGATGTTGCGTGCGGGTCCGCATCGGCTATGGCGGCGGGCATGATCCTCGTAATCGACAATTACGACAGCTTCACCTGGAACCTCGTCCACTATCTGATGGAATTGGGTGCCGAAGTGGAGGTCGTGCGCAACGACGCCATCTCGGCGGGACAGGCGCTGTCGTCGGGGGCGGAGGCGTTCCTGATCTCGCCCGGTCCCTGCACGCCGACGCAGGCGGGTGTCAGTCTCGACCTCGTTGCCGCCGCCGCCGATGCTGGCCGGCCTCTGCTCGGCGTCTGTCTCGGCCATCAGGCGATCGGCCAGCATTTCGGCGGCAAGGTGGAACGGGGCGGCCTGATGCATGGCAAGACCTCGCCCGTCCTGCACGACGGCAGCGGCATGTTCGCCGGCCTGCCGTCGCCGTTCACCGCCACCCGCTATCACTCGCTGATCGTCAACGACGTACCCGACACGCTGCTCGTCAACGCCCGCGCGGAGGACGGCACCGTCATGGGCTTCCGACACGCGATGCTGCCGATCCACGGCGTCCAGTTCCACCCCGAAAGCATCGCCACCGAACACGGCCACGCAATGCTCGCCAACTTCCTGCGCGACGCCGGCATCCAAGTGACGGAGCGCGCATGACGACGCTCGCGCTGCTGCCGTCGACCGACAGTCCGCTCTCGCGCGAGAGCGCCGCCGCCGCCTTCGCCGCCGTGCTCGACGGCCGTGCGTCGGACGAGGCGATCGCCGCCTTCCTGATCGGCCTGACCGAGCGCGGCGAAACCTCGATCGAGATCGCCGAGGCCGCCCGCGCGCTGCGTGCCCGCCTGATCCCGATCGAAGCCCCCGCGGGCGCGATCGACGTCTGCGGCACCGGCGGCGACGGCCACCACACGCTCAACGTCTCCACCGCCGTCGCGCTGATCGTCGCCGCCACCGGCGTGCCCGTCGCCAAGAACGGCAACCGCGCCGCCTCGTCAAAAGCGGGCGCGGCGGACACGCTGGAGGCGCTGGGCCTCGACATGGCCGCGGCCGGAGCGTCGGCGGACGCGAGCCTGCGCGACATCGGCATCTGCTTCCTGTTCGCCGCGAACCACCACCCGGCGATGCGCCGCATCACTCCGATCCGCCGCGCGATCGGCCGGCGCACGATCTTCAACCTCATGGGACCGCTCGCCAATCCGGCGCACGTGACGCGCCAGTTGATCGGCATCGCCCGCCCCGACTACGCCACGCTCTACGCCGACGTGCTGGAGCAGCTCGGCACCGAAGCATCCTTCGTCGTCTCCGGCGAGGAGGGGCTGGACGAGCTGTCCGGCGCCGGCCCCAGTGTGGTCGTTTCGGTCGGCAGCGCATCGCTCCCCTCCAGCGTCGTGCCCGAGGACGCCGGCCTCCCCCGCTCTCCCGTCGAGGCGATCCGCGGTGGCGACGCCGCGCACAACGCCCTCGCGCTCCGCCGCCTGCTCGCCGGCGAACACAGCGCCTACCGCGACGCCGTGCTGCTCAACGCCGCCGCCGCGCTGCTGCTGGCGGGCAAGGCGACCACCCTGACGGACGGCGCAATGCTCGCCGCCGAGACGATCGATCGCGGCGACGCCAACGCGCTGCTCGATCGCTGGATCGCTTACGCATGACCAGTTACGCCAACATGCTCGACCGGATCCTCGCCACCAAGCGAGAGGAAGTCGCCATCCGCAAGGCCGCGGCCTCCTATGCCGACCTCGCCGCGCGCACCCCGGCCCCGCCCCGCGGCTTCCGCGCCGCGCTCGACGCCAAACCGGGCCACGCGCTGATCGCCGAGGTCAAGAAGGCAAGTCCCAGCAAGGGCCTGATCCGTCCCGACTTCGATCCCCCCGCCCACGCCCGCGCCTACGAAGCCGGCGGCGCGGCCTGCCTGTCGGTGCTGACCGACGAGCAGTATTTCCAAGGCTCCGACGCGTATCTGATCGCCGCCCGCGACGCCGTGTCGCTGCCCGTCCTGCGCAAGGACTTCACCGTCGACCCCTATCAGGTGGTCGAGGCGCGCAGCCTGGGCGCGGACGCGATCCTGCTGATCGTCGCCGCGCTCGATGACGTCACGCTCGCCGAACTCGAAGCCGCCGCGATCGAGCACGGTCTCGACGTGCTGGTCGAGGTCCACGACGAACACGAATTGGACCGCGCGCTGAAGCTCCGCTCGCGCCTGATCGGCGTCAACAACCGCGATCTGCGCGACTTCTCGGTCGACACCTCGCGCTCGTGGAAGCTCAAGGCACTCGCCCCGCCCGACTGCACCTTCGTCGCCGAGAGCGGCCTGACAACGCATGCCGATCTGGAGGCGATCGCCGAGCACGGCGTCCGCTGCTTCCTCGTCGGCGAGGCGCTGATGCGGCACGCCGATGTCGAGGCAGCGACACGGACGCTGCTGAACGGATGACCGGCCTGACCCATCTCGACGAGACCGGCGCGGCGCGCATGGTCGATGTCGGCGACAAGGAGCGAACGAAGCGTCAGGCGGTGGCGACCGGTCGCATCGCAATGTCGGCCGAAGCGCTGGCACTGGTCCGGGACGCGTCCGCGAACAAGGGCGATGTCCTCGCCGTCGCGCGCGTCGCCGGGATCATGGCCGCCAAGCGCACCGCGGAATTGATCCCGCTCTGCCACCCACTCCCGTTGTCGAAGGTCACGATCGACCTCGACGCGACGGACACCGGCGTCACCCTTACCGCCACCTGCGCCACGACCGGCCAGACCGGCGTCGAGATGGAAGCCCTCACCGCCGCGACGGTCGCGCTGCTGACGGTCTACGACATGGTCAAGGCCGTCGACAAAGCCATGACCATCGACGGTGTCCGCCTGCTGACGAAAACGGGCGGCAAGTCGGGCGACTGGGCGGCGGAGTAAGCCCTTCTGACTCCCCCCCCTTGGGAGGGGCTGGCGGAGGGTTTCTCCACGAGCGGCACGGCCAAGGCCTCCCCCCAGCAGTCCCTGGACGGGATCGTCGCAGAACCATCTTCTATCACCCCGGAAGGCCGCGCCCAGTTGCGATGTCTGCGGTAATCTCCTGCGAACATCACCCAACTGGACCCCGGCCGGCGCCGGGGTGGTGGCTTGGTAGCCGGTAGCGGAGCTATTTCGCGATGATGCCGAAAAAGGTTAGCGACAAGGCGGGAAGGGACACGCACCAGCCTCTTGCACCCACCCCTTGCCCCGCCCC
>NZ_CEEDCJ010000007.1:0-176400 GCF_979253005.1 Sphingomonas sp. AC435 | reverse complement strand
CCGCCCGCCCGACCACGCCGACCCCGTCCAGTGCCAATGCATTCGCCAGCCTTGCGGAGATGTTCGCCCGGTGATTCCATCCGTCGACACCATGCGCCTCGATCGGTTCCTCTGGTGGGCGCGCCTCGCCAAGACGCGCAGCGCGGCGCAGGCGCTGGCCGGTACCGGCCATCTCCGCCTCGACGGTCGCCCGATCGACCGCGCGCATGCTGCGGTGCGGGTCGGCGCCATCCTGACCTTCGCGCAGGGGTCGCGCGTTCGCGTCGTGCGGGTGGAGGCGCTGCCCGCCCGGCGTGGCCCGCCGGCGGAGGCACGCGGCTGCTATGCCGATCTCGTGACGGGTGATAACGTGTCGCAGGATGCCGACGGCGATTGACGCACGCCACGCTTGCGGCCTAGTCGCCGCGCGATGATCGCCGGCCTGTCGATGGCCGTATGAAGCTTGCCGGCATGGGCCGGTTCGGGAGTGCGCAATGACCTACGTCGTCACCGACGCCTGCATCCGTTGCAAGTACATGGACTGCGTCGAGGTGTGTCCGGTGGATTGTTTCTATGAAGGCGAGAACATGCTCGTCATCAATCCGTCCGAATGCATCGATTGCGGCGTCTGCGAACCCGAATGCCCGGCCGAGGCGATCCTGCCGGACACCGAGAACGGCCAGGAGAAGTGGCTGGAACTGAACGCCACCTTCTCCGCGCAATGGCCCAACGTCACCCGCAAGATGGACCAGACCCCGCCGGACGCCGACGCGATGAAGGGCGTCGAGGGCAAGTACGACAATTTCTTCAGCCCGGAACCCGGCGCGGGCGACTGACGGCAGGGCGTCCGTCGGCTGCTGCGGGAGGCGGCGTGACGGACCGATCGGGACGGAATGGTGGCGTCGTGCGGCGGTGCGACACGAAGCTGGCAATTTTGGTGCAAAGCTGCTAGATACTGCTGCGACGGGCGCGATCGGCGTTGCCCGGATCCCCAACGCGCGCCCCGTCGCCGGCCTTCGCGCCAGCGGATCGGGCGCGGGTCCGATGAAAGGCCCCACATGGCTGCCAAGGCGCTGTTTTTCGACGTCGGCGATTATGTTGTCTATCCCAAGCACGGCGTAGGCCGCGTGATCGAGCTGCAGAAGCAGGAGATCGCCGGGACCAGCCTCGAACTCTACGTCCTGCGGTTTGAGAAGGAGCGCATGACGCTCCGTGTTCCGACCAACAAGGCCGAAAGCGTCGGCATGCGCAAGCTGTCGTCCGACAAGACGATGCGTGAGGCGATGGACACGCTGAAGGGCAAGCCCAAGGTCAAGCGCACCATGTGGTCGCGCCGCGCGCAGGAGTACGAGGCGAAGATCAACTCCGGCGACCTCGTGTCGATCGCCGAGGTGGTCCGCGACCTGTTCCGCGCCGACGACCAGCCCGAGCAGAGCTATTCCGAGCGTCAGATCTTTGAGGCCGCGACCAGCCGTCTGGCCCGCGAACTCGCCGCGATGGAAGAACTCGACGAGCCCAAGGCGCAGGAGAAGATCCTCGAGATCCTCCGCGCCGCCGCCGCGATCTACAACAAGGACAAGCCCGCCGCCTGATCGGCGTGGAGCCTCGGTCTACAGGAAGGGTGGTCCGGCGACGGGCCGCCCTTCGTCGTTCAGAGCTTAATTTCATGAGGTTGATCCCGGCCTTCCGTTCCCCTGAGCTTGTCGAAGGGCATGAGCCTCACCGGTGCTTCGACAGGCTCAGCACGGTTCAAGCTGATGACGGCATCACCCCCGGATCCGCTATTCAGGCGGAGGCCGCAATCGCGGACGACACTGCAAACCGCCAGCCCCTTGCATCGCCTCCCCCAGCGTGTATTATCTAAACAACACACAGGGGAAACACATCATGAAGCTCGGCACCAGAACGCTCCTCGCCCCCGTCGCGCTTGCGCTGCTGGCGATACCCGTCGCCGCCTGCTCCTTCAACTGGTCGTCCGACGACGAGCAGGACGGCAGCACGGGCGTTGCGGCGACCGGCTCGGGCGGCGCCCGCACCTATGCCGTGACCGACTTCGACAGCGTCGGGCTGGCGGCGGGTGGCGACGTGGAGGTCCGCGTCGGCCCCGCCTTCTCCGTCACCGCCACCGGCGACCCGGCCACGCTCGACAAGATCAGGGTCGAGCGGAAGGGCAACTCGCTCAGCCTCGGCTGGAAGCGCGGGATCAACTGGAATGGCACCGGCAAGGTCCGCTACCTCGTGACGATGCCGCGCATCACCGGCGCTGACATCGGCGGCTCCGGCACGATCACTGTCGACAAGGCGGAGGGTGACAAGTTCGAGGGCAATATCGGCGGCTCCGGCAAGCTCGATATCCGCGGCATGAAGGTCGACAAGGCCGAGTTCGCGATCGGGGGATCGGGCGACATCGCCGCCGCCGGCACCGCCCGCTCGCTTGAAATCTCGGTCGGCGGCTCCGGCAACGTCCGCGCGCAACCGCTCCGCACGGAGACGGCGGAGGTCAACATCGCCGGGGCCGGCGACGTGCAGGCGACCGCCACCCGCACCGCGGAAATCAACATCCTTGGCTCCGGCGACGTGACCATCACCGGCGGCGCGAAGTGCGAAGTCAGCAAGATGGGCAGCGGCAAGGTGCATTGCGGCTGATCCCGGCTTGATCGAAGGGCGGGGATCGTCGAGCGTAGCGTGATGCGCCCGCTCCCCGCCATTGTCCTGTCAGCAATTGCCCTGTCGGCCGGCCCTGCATCGGCCGCGGACCGCACCGTCGGCATTGGCAGCTTCGAACGCTTGCGCGTCGAGGGCCCGTTCGAAGCGACTGTAACCACCGGCTCGCCCTCCGTCCGCATCGCTGGCGACTTGGACGCGATCCAGGCAATCGACGTCCGGCTCGACGGCACGACGCTGACGATCCGCCGCCGCCTCGGTCTGGGGGGGGACGTGCAGCGCCGATCGACCGCCCCGATCCGGCTGACGCTCTCGACGCCGTCGCTCGCCTCGGCGCAGTCGGTAGCGGGCGCGCGGCTGACGATCGCGCGGCTGCGGGGACCGAAGATCGACCTCGTCGTCTCCGGCTCGGGCGCAATCGCGGTGACAGCGGTCGACGGCGCGGAAATATCGGCAATGCTCGCCGGCGCTGGCCGCATCGCGCTCGCCGGTCGCGTCGGCAAGGCCCGGCTGACGAAGAACGGGGAGGGGACGCTCGACGCCTCGGCGCTCGACGCGGGCGAACTGCTGGTCGCCGCAGACGGCATCGGCGACCTCTCCGCCCGCGCCCGCTACACCGCACAGGTGTCGAACGCCGGCACCGGACAGGTCACCATCGCCGGCACCCCCCGCTGCGTGATTCGCCCCGCGAATGGCGGCCCGGTTACCTGCGGAAAACAGCGTTAGGTTTCCGAACGCAGGAGTTTGCGCAAACCCGGTCAGATCAAACCCAACTCCGCCAGCTTCCCGATCAACTCCGCCGGCATTGCCTCCACCCCCGTCCCGTCGCCGCCCAGATCGACGGGCGCATCCGCCGCCTCCAGATAGCGCCAGCCCTGATGCGCCCGCTTGGGCCGCGCCTGCACCAGCACCAGTGGCGGCGCGAGGAAGATGGCGACGCGACCTCCCTCCGCCTCACCGAACCCGGTGATCGCGGACCGCGCTACCAGCTGGTGCTTCAATATCCAGAACAGCGACCCCGCACCCGCCACCTCCTCGTGCCGCTTGGGCAGATAGCGTGTCGTCAGGAACAGCTGCCCCTCCGCCGCGCGCAGGGCGAGACGTTCGGAAAGATGCTCGACGCTCGCCGCGCCGAACGCCACTTTGGTCAAATGAAGCGCCATCGGAGGCTGCCATGTGGGTCACACACGCAGACGCCGCAAGCCTATCCGTGCAGGCCCCACAAGGTCGCAAGGCCCAGAAACGCAAAGAAACCCATCGTGTCCGTCAACGTCGTCACGAACACTGCGGACGACACCGCCGGATCGACGTTGAAGCGGTCGAGCGTCACCGGCACCAGCACTCCGCCCAGACCCGCGGTCAGGTTGTTGATGACCATCGCCGACCCGATGACCAGCGCCAGATCGCCGCGCCCGAAGATCAGGAATGTGCCCACCCCGATCAACAGGCCCAGCATCGCGCCGTTCGCCGCCGCGATGCGTAGTTCGCGCAGCACCATCCAGCGGGTATTCGAATTCGTCAGCTGATTGGTCGCGATCGCGCGCACCACCACTGCCAGCGTCTGCGTGCCCGCATTGCCGCCCATCCCCGACACGATCGGCATCAGCACCGCGAGCAGCGCAAAGGTCGCGATCGTGCCCTCGAACAGCTTCACCACGCTGGCGGCGAACATCGCCGTCGCCAGGTTCACGACCAGCCATGTCAGCCGCGTCTTCACCGTCAGCCGGATCGGTTCGTTGATGTCGCCGTCGCCCGCACCCGACAGGCGCAGCACGTCCTCGCCCGCCTCCTGCTGGATGATATGCACGACGTCGTCGACGGTGATCATGCCGACCAGCCGCCCCGACCCGTCGGTGACCGCGGCGGAGATCAGCGCGTATTTTTGGAACCGCAGCGCGACCTCTTCCTGATCCATGTCGACCGGGATCAGCGTCTGCTCGCGGCTCATCACGTCGCCCACCGGCACCCAGTGCGGCGTGCGCAAAATCCACGACAGCGCGCAGGTGCCGATCGGCCGATGTCCCGGATCGACGACGAACACTTCCCAGAAATCGGTGGTCAGGTCCTCCTGCTTGCGCAGATAGGTGATGACGTCGCCGACGGTCCAATGCTCCGGCACCGCGACCAGGTCGCGCTGCATCAGGCGACCGGCGGATTCCTCTGGATAGGACAGCGCCTCCTCGATCGCGGCGCGATCGTCCGGTTCCATTGCGCGGAGCACCGCGCGCTGCCCGTCCTCGTCCATGTCCTCGATGATCGCGACAGCGTCGTCGGTATCGAGTTCGGACGCGATATCCGCGACCTCGTGCGGCTCCAGCGCATCGATCAGGTCCTCGCGGACGTAATCGTTCATCTCCGCGAACACGTCCGCGTCGAGCAGGTCGGTGACGGCGCGGGCGAGGGCGGTACGGTCCTCCTGCGGCGTCAGCTCGAACAAGTCGGCGATATCGGCCGGGTGGAGCGGCTCGACCAGCGTGCGCGCTTCCTCGTCGTCGCCCGCCTCGACCGCGTCCAGCACCGCCCGGACGAATTCGGGTCGCAGCCGGTCGTCCTCGTCCAGCTCGTCCAGTTCTTCGGTCGGCGCTTCGGGAAGCTCGTTTTCGCTCATCGCCGGCTCCCTCTTGGCATGGTCTGATCGCGGCGCCTGCTCCCTATCGCGGCGCAGCGCGATTTGCCAGCGGCGCACTCCCTCCCTATCTGCCGCTCGACCAATCTGGAGTGGACGACATGACCGATACCCCGACCGCGGAGACGCTGACCCTGACGCTGGAGGGCGGCGACGTCACGATCAAGCTGCGTCCCGACCTCGCGCCCGAGCACGTCAAGCGCATCACCGAGCTGGCGAACGACGGCTTCTACGACGGCGTCGTGTTCCACCGCGTCATCCCCGGCTTCATGGCGCAGGGCGGCGATCCGACCGGCACCGGCATGCACGGCTCCGACAAGCCCAACCTGAAGGCGGAGTTCAACAAGGAACCGCACGTCCGCGGCATCTGCTCAATGGCGCGCACCAACGATCCCAACACGGCGAACAGCCAGTTCTTCATCGTCTTCGACGACGCCCGCTTCCTCGACGGCCAGTACACCGTCTGGGGTCAGGTTACTGATGGCATGGAACTGATCGACGCGCTGCCCAAGGGCGAACCCCCCCGCCAGCCCGGCAAGATCGTCAAGGCGCGCGTGGCGTAACTTTCAAAAATGTCCGCTCCCTCCTCCCCTCCCTGCAAGGGAGGGGCCCGGGGTGGGTAGACGCCCGCGAGACGCGCTGTAATCTGAAACAACGATGCAGCGCGTCCCGCCCGAACTTACGCGCAACGCCCGCGATCTCAGAACCGAACCAACCCCGGCAGAACGGCGCCTCTGGCAAGCCCTCCGGTCCCACCATCCACGCTTCACGCGCAGTTGGTAGTAGACCGCTTCATCATCGACATAGCCTGCCGCAGTCTGAAACTCGGCATCGAACTCGACGGCGGGCACCACGGCTTGCAGATCGAACGAGACGAAGCCCGCGCCGCCTATCTGGCCGCGAAAGGCCGGACGATCCTCCGCTTCTGGAACACCGACGTCCTGCACAACCTTGACGGCGTCGTCACCACCATCTCACAAACGGTACGGCGTACCGCAACCCACCCCTAACCCCTCCCTTACAGGAGGGGAGCAGGAAAATTTCAACTTCTGAGGAGTGGACTGCTCGTTTCCCCTCCCTGAAAGGGAGGGGCCGGGGGTGGGTCGACGCCCGCGAAACGGCTCGGAGCTGCCCAGCCCCTCAAGCCCCCAAAGTCTTCACCAACCAGTCATGAAACAGCCGCACCGGCTTCGACTGCAACGCCCGCGGCCGGCAGACGAACCAGTAACTGTACGGGCTCTCCACCTCGATATCGAACAGCCGCACCAGCCGCGGATCGTTCGCATCCTCGAAGTGGCTCTCCAGCATGAACGCGATGCCGAGCCCTTGCGCCGCCGCCTCCAGCATCAACTGCCCCGAATCGAAATGATCGACCGCCTGCGGTTCGATCTCCTCCAGCCCGGCGGCGTTGCGCCACGCGGTGAAGGTGTCGGGCATGTCGCGGTGGATCAAAGCGGTCAACGTCGCGACCTGCGCCGGATCGACCACCGGGTTCGGTCCCTCCAGCAAGGTGCGCGATCCGATGACGTACACCTTGTTGTGATCCAGCCGCTTCCCATACAGCGAGGGATCGATGTCGCGCGCTAGTGCGATCACGGCGTCCAGCCCGTCACCCAGCCGCGCGATGCCGTGCGCCGCCGTATCGATGTCGAGATGCAGTTCGGGATGCGTCGCGCGCAGGTCGCCCAGCCGCGGGAACAGCCGCTGCGACGCGAATAGCGGCAGAATGCCCAGCCGCAGCCTCAGCACTTCGGTCCCACTCGTCATCGCCTCGACCGCGTCGGACAGTTGGTCCAGCACCGGCGCGATTTGCTGCAGCAGCCGCTCGCCATCGGCATTGGCGACCATCGCCTGATGCCGCCGCGCGAACAGCGGCTTGCCGATGAACCGTTCCAGCGACTGCACGCGGCGGCTCAGCGCCGGTGCCGACAGCGCCAGTTCCTCCGCGGCAGCCTTGATCGATCCCAGGCGCGCGACCTGCACGAACGCCTCGATCGCGCCCAACGGGGGCAGCCTGCGCATCCCGTCCTCTCCCGCTTCTTATGTTAGCGATACCGCGAATTGCATAGAACGCAATCGTAGCGGAGTATTTCGCACTTGCAACATGGCTCGCTGCGACGCAAAAAGACCGTGCCTTTCAGGCATCCTCTCCTAAAAACTTTCAAGGGGTCGGACTTTCGGGTCCGGCCCTTTTTTTCGTCGCGTTGGGTCGCCCCGCCCCTAACCGCGCTGGAACCGGCTTCCTACCTCACGCGCTTGCCGTTCGAAAGGGATCGGCCAGATGGACCGCGTAGAAGGAAGCAGGAATGGCCGATAGCGAAACCCCGACGCGCAAGATCCAGGTCGCGAACAGCCGCCCGGAGGATTCCGGCCGTGGCCTCGCTCACCTGCCGCGTGCGCTGATGGCGGCGCTGGGGGTGGGTGAGGGCGACGTGATCGAGATCGTCGGCAAGCAATCGACTCCCGCCCGTGCGGTCGGCCCCTATCCCGAGGACGAGGGACTGGAAGTGCTGCGCATCGACGGTCTCCAGCGCGCCAATGCCGGCGTCGGCTCGGGCGATTTCGTCGAAGTGCGCCGCGCCGAGTCGAAGCCGGCGACCCGCGTCGTCTTCGCACCGGCGCAGGCGAACCTGCGCCTCCAGGGCTCCGGTGCCGCGCTCCAGCGCACCTTTCTCGGTCGCCCCTTCTGCCAGGGCGATGTCGTCGCGACCGCCGGGCATCAGCGTGTCTCGGACATGCCACCGACCGTACAGCGCTTCATGAACGCGCCCGCGTTCGCATTGCAGGAAATCCGCCTCATCGTCGTGTCCGCCAGCCCCAAGGGCGTTGTCCACATCGATGAGAATACCGAAATCGAACTACGCCCCGAATATGAAGAGCCGCAGGCCGCGCGCCGCGCCGACGTGACCTATGACGATATTGGCGGCATGGCCGCGACGATCGACCAGTTGCGCGAGATGGTCGAACTGCCGCTCCGCTACCCCGAATTGTTCGAGCGCCTCGGCGTCGAGCCGCCCAAGGGCGTGCTGCTCCACGGGCCGCCCGGCACCGGCAAGACGCGCCTCGCCCGCGCCGTCGCCAACGAGTCGGACGCGCAGTTCTTCCTGATCAACGGCCCCGAGATCATGGGCTCCGCCTATGGCGAGTCCGAATCGCGCCTGCGCGACATTTTCGAGGAAGCGACCAAGGCCGCGCCGTCGATCGTCTTCATCGACGAGATCGACTCCATCGCCCCGAAGCGCGGTCAGGTGCAGGGTGAGGCCGAGAAGCGCCTCGTCGCCCAGTTGCTGACGCTGATGGACGGGCTGGAGGCACGTGCGAACCTCGTCGTCATCGCCGCCACCAACCGGCCGGAGGCGATCGACGAGGCGTTGCGGCGCCCCGGCCGCTTCGATCGCGAGATCGTCGTCGGCGTCCCCGACGAGCGCGGTCGGCGCGAGATTCTCGGCATCCACGCGCGCGGCATGCCGCTCGGCGACCGCGTCGATCTCGATGAGCTGGCGCGCACCACCTACGGGTTCGTCGGAGCCGACATCGCCGCGCTGGCGCGGGAAGCCGCGATCGAGGCGGTCCGCCGCATCATGCCGCGCCTGAACCTCGAGGAGCGGACGATCCCCGCCGAGGTGCTCGACACGCTGTCGGTGACGCGCGAGGATTTTCTGGAGGCGCTGAAGCGCGTTCAACCGTCGGCGATGCGCGAGGTTATGGTGCAGGCTCCGAATGTCCGCTGGGAGGATGTCGGCGGGCTGGATGCTGCGCAGGAGCGGCTGAAGGAGGGCGTCGAGCTGCCGCTGAAGGACCCCGACGCGTTCCGCCGGCTCGGCATCCGTCCGGCCAAGGGCTTCCTGCTCTACGGTCCGCCCGGCACCGGCAAGACCCTGCTGGCAAAGGCGGTCGCGCGCGAGGCACAGGCGAACTTCATCGCCACCAAATCGTCGGACCTGCTGAGCAAATGGTACGGTGAAAGCGAACAGCAGATCGCCCGCCTGTTCGCCCGCGCGCGTCAGGTCGCGCCGACCGTGATCTTCATCGACGAACTCGACAGCCTCGTGCCCGCTCGCGGATCGGGCGGTGGCGAGCCGCAGGTGACGGAGCGCGTGGTCAACACCATCCTCGCCGAGATGGACGGGCTGGAGGAATTGCAGTCGGTCGTCGTGATCGGCGCGACCAACCGGCCCAACCTCGTCGACCCCGCGCTGCTGCGGCCGGGCCGGTTCGACGAGCTGATCTATGTCGGCGTCCCCAGCGAAGCGGGGCGCGAGCGCATCCTCGGTATCCAGACCGGCAAGATGCCGCTGGCGTCGGACGTCGATCTCGCCTCCATCGCGCGCCGCACCGACCGCTTCACCGGCGCCGATCTGGAGGACGTCACCCGCCGCGCCGGCCTGATCGCGCTGCGCCGTTCCCGCACCGCGACGGAGGTCACGATGGCCGACTTCGAGGGCGCATTGGCGGAGGCGCGGGCGAGCGTTACCCCTGAAATGGAGCGCGACTACGAACAGATTGCCGCGCGCCTGAAGCAGGATGCCGCCGCGATCCAGCCGGTCGGCTTCGCATTCCCGGGGGCTCAGCGGGGTTAGGGGGCGTTTGCTGGCGGAGACGGGTGGCAGTAAGTGCGAGACGGCTGGCGCTCAGCACTCAAACCAACCCCGATCCCTGGCCCCACCCCGGCGGAGGCCGGGGTCCAGTCGCCACATCGGCAGTGAGTTTCACAAAGCTGGCCGCGACTGGATCCCGGCGTGCTCCGGGGACGCGCGGAATAAGAACGGCTAGTTCACCCCCCCCGCCGTCATTGCGAGCACAGCGAAGCAATCCAGGAGCCACATCGGACACCTCGGATCGCTTCGCTACGCTCTCGATGATGGGGCGGGGCCAAGAACCAAGCGCCGTAGACCAGCTCCACCCCTCCCGATCAGGGGAGGGGCCGGGGCCGGGCAGTGCCACGAGCGAACGGCGCGTGAAGCCGTAATATCCGTACTCGAAACCTAGGCCGCGGTCCCCCCGACCGTCAGTCCCTCGACCAGCAGCGTCGGCTGACCGACACCCGCCGGCACGCCCTGACCGCCCTTGCCGCACACGCCGATACCCTCGTCCAGCGCGAAGTCGTCGCCGATGCCGGTCACCTTGGTCAGCACCGTCGGGCCGTCGCCGATCAGCGTCGCCCCCTTGATCGGTGCGCCGATCTTGCCGTCTTCGATCATATACGCCTCGGTGCAGCTGAACACGAACTTGCCCGACACGATGTCGACCTGCCCGCCGCCGAAGCTCTTGGCGAAGATGCCGCGCTTCACGCGCGACAGCAGCTCGGCGGGATCGTCCTTGCCGCCCTTCATGAAGGTGTTGGTCATCCGCGGCATCGGTGCGTGCGCATAGCTTTCACGCCGGCCGTTGCCCGTCGCCGCCATGCCCATTAGCCGCGCGTTCAGGCGGTCCTGCATGTACCCCTTCAGGATACCGTCCTCGATCAGGACCGTCTCGCGCGTCGGCGTACCCTCGTCGTCGATCGACAGCGATCCGCGACGATCGACCAGCGACCCGTCGTCGACGATCGTGATCCCCGACGCTGCCACCCGCTCGCCGAGCCGGCCCGAAAACGCGCTCGTGCCCTTGCGGTTGAAGTCACCCTCCAGCCCGTGGCCGATCGCCTCGTGCAAAAGCACGCCCGGCCAGCCTGGCGCGAGCAGCACCGTCATTTCGCCCGCCGGCGCGGCGACCGCGTCGAGATTGACCAGCGCCTGCGCCAGCGCCTCGTCGATGCCGCGGTTCCACGTCGCATCCTCGAACAGGCGGTCGTAAAGGTAGCGCCCGCCGATCCCGAACGTCCCCGTCTCGCGGCGGCCATTCTGCTCGACCACGATCTGGATATTCAGCCGCACCAGCGGCCGCACGTCGGTCGCGACGAAACCGTCCGGCCGTACGATCTCGACCACGCTCCACGATCCCGACAGCCCGACCGACACCTGCGCCACGCGCGGATCACGCGCACGCGCGGCGGCGTCGATCGTCTGGCACAAATTCACCTTGTCGGCGAAGGGGATCAGGTCGAGCGGGTCGGCGTCCGTGTACAGGTGCCGGTTGTTGCCCTGCGGCGGCGGCGCCTTCGCCGAGTGTGAAGGATCGATCAGCGCCATCGTCTGCGCCGCGCGCTTGATCGCCGCCTCGCTCACCTCGTTGGCGTGCGCGAACGCCGTCGTCTCGCCCGATACCGCGCGCAGGCCGAAGCCCGCATTGGTGTCGTAGCTCGCGGTCTTCAGCCGCCCGTCGTCGAACCCGAACGCCTCCGACTTGCGATACTGGAGGTAGAGTTCGCCGTCGTCCGCCTTGCCCAGCGCATCGGCCGCCAGCGTCTGCGCGGCCTCCGGAGCAAGATCGCGGTACAGGAAGGAGCGGGGATCGAGATATACCATACCGGCAATATAGGCGCGCCAGCGGGAAGGTCCATGCCAACCGTTCGTGCCGAGCGCGGTCGAAGCACCTCGCCACTGGCCCCGGCAAAGCCGTGACGTCGATCGGGCGGCAAGCCGCCCGCCGGCCGATCGGCGGGCCGGACGCTAGCCGGGTCGTATCAGGCGCTGCCCTCGGTCACGTCGGGCAGGCTCGCCTGATCGACGCCGTCCGCCGGCCCGCCGATCAGCACGAAACGCCGGTCGCAATAGCCGCAGTCGACGTAACCGAGTTCGTCGATCTGCAACCACACGCGCGGATGGCCCAGCGCTGCGCCGCCGGGGATGTCGGCAGCACCGTCGCAGGCGACGCGGGGCTGGCTGGTGCGGGTGACTTCTAGCGGCGGGGTCATAGGGTCCGAATAGCAAGGAGCATTGTGGCGAGGCAAGCCGAAGCCTAACGGGAAACGCATGACGTCCATCTCCACCGAAGCTGCGATCTCCATCAACGGCCTGTGCAAGACCTATCAGGGCGGCAAGCGCGCGCTCGACGGGGTGACGTTCGACGTGCCCCGCGGCCAGATCTTCGGTCTGCTCGGCCCCAACGGTGCGGGCAAGTCAACGCTCATCAACATCCTCGCCGGGCTGGTGAACAAGACGGAGGGCTCGGCGTCGATCTGGGGCTTCGACATCGACGCGCACCCGCGCAACGCGAAGGCATCGATCGGCATCGTCAATCAGGAGATCCTGTTCGACCCCTTCTTCACGCCGGTGGAAACGCTGGAGATCCAGGCCGGCTTGTACGGCGTGCCGAAAAAGGACCGCCGCTCGCTCGACCTGCTGCGCGCCGTGCATCTGGAGGACAAGGCGAACGCCTATGCCCGCACGCTGTCGGGCGGCATGAAGCGGCGGCTGATGGTCGCCAAGGCGATGGTGCATTCCCCGCCCGTGCTGGTCCTCGACGAGCCGACCGCGGGCGTCGACATCGAACTTCGCCAGCAACTTTGGGCCTATGTCCGCGAACTCAACGCGGGCGGCGTCACCGTCGTGCTGACGACGCATTATCTGGAGGAGGCGGAGCAGCTCTGCGACCGCATCGCCATCATCAACCACGGGCGCCTGATCGCCAACGAACCGACCCGCGACCTCGTCGGCCGCGCGCAGGAGAAGGTCGTCGCCGTCACCGTCGACCGCGACCTGACCGCCGCCCCCGAAGCACCCTGTTTCGAAAAGATCGTGCTGAAGGGCGCCCGCGTGCTGGAGATCACCTACTCTAAGGCACGCGTGAACGCCGGTGAAGTGCTGGCCGCGGTGCAGGCCGCCGGCGTCGGCATCGTCGACGTCTCGACCCGCGAACCTGACCTGGAGGATGTCTTCCTGTCGCTGACGCGAGGTCACGAATAGAGTTATCGAATACTGTACGGCTTCAAAAAAGCACTTGCTCTTGAGACGGCGGTGCAGCATCTTGCCTGTAACTTGCTGGGGGGCGAGATGCAGGTGAGAATCTTTACGTTGGGGTCGCTTCTTGCGTTGGGGGCATGTGCCCCGAACACGTTCACCGATCGACCAGCGCGGCTTGATTTCTTGAAATCAAATACTTCGGCGCTAGGTTCCGAAGAAGACACGAAGGAAAAGTATAGGGGGCTATCATCCCCCGAGCAGCGGCGGGCATATCGTGACAGGATAGTCTGGACCCTGATCGGCGCCGACGACGACAGCTTCAATGCATTCGTTCGGCGGGTCCGCTCAGATCGAGCGCTGATGAATATGAGTTCGGACGGTGGAGTCATCTTTCTTAACGGGTTAGCTGCGACCCTCGGGACTGCGGCGGAGAAGGCGGCGCTTTCCACGCTGTCGGCCGGGCTGCTCAGCAGCCGGGGGTCGGTGGACAAGCAGTTGTTCAACATGGAGGCGATGTCGGCGTTGCTCGCGCGCATGAAGGCGGCACGTATCGCTGCCCTCGTGCCGATCCGGACCGGCCTTCGACAGGCCGATCAGGCCTACCCACTGGAGCAGGCGCTGGTCGACTTGCGAGCCTATGCCGATGCCGGGTCTTTGCTGTCTACAATCACTGCAATCACGGACGACGCTGGGGCACTTGTCGAACAATCGCGCGATGCGATCAAACCCCAGATCCGTGGCGAGGCATACTTTAGCAGCTTGGAGGCACGGGAAACTCTGGCGGCCCGGATCGACGGTTTGAGCGGCAACCAGTTGACTGCTCTCGTCTTCGCGCTCGAACGCTATCGCGTAATGCTCCCACCGGATCTGATCGACGAACTGCGGCTTACCGATCCATCGGATGCGCGCTTCCGTGATCCGGTACGGGCCAAGTCATTCATCGAAACGTGGCTGGTCGATGGGACCGATGCGGGTGGTCCGGAATGGTCCGAAGCAGTAACTCTAGCAGAAAAGGCCAAGCCATGAAGCGGACGAAGATCATCATCTACCCGTCGCCGCCGTGGACTGAAGGCACGGTCGCGCGTGAACGTATGCTACAGGCCAGGCGTGCAGTCTCCTGTGTGGTCGAAGCCAGCACCACTCCCAAGGGATGGAAGATGACGGTGGTGCGGGAGTATCCCGACGGCTAATCGCCACCGATCATCATCACCGTCGAAGCCCCGCCGATCCACGCCTGCGCCGTGCGCATGCTTGGGACCGATGGAGAGATCGACGAGGCGATGTGGGGGCGCATCGTCGATGTCGCGAAGCAGCGGTCGGGCGGTGGTTTCACCGCAATGCCCCCGCAGGATATCCTCCTTGGGGCCATGCAGACGCACGTGATCGGCGAACAGAAACGCGGCGCCGACGGCTCGGCGGAGACCTTCTATCTCATGCGCATGAAGCCGGCCGATCCGAAGAAGGCAACCAGGACCGGCGTCGAGCTTCGGCTCGTCCGCCAAATGGTCGCCGCAACCCGGTAAGCAGCCGCGAGACGCGGTTCGAACACGCAGAAGCACATGATTCGCCCCCACCGACGAAGAATCCACTCCCGCCGTCGCAACCCGATGGTGCTCCCGTGTGTTGCGGCGCAGCATAAGCAGGTCATCGGTGGAGTGCGCCTTGCCTTTTCTCGTCAGCCCGACGCGCTTCATCCTGCATTACGTGCGGGCGCGGCCGTGGATATTCCTCGCGCTCGCGCTGCTGGTCGCCGGGGCCTCGATCTGCGCGATCAGCGTCCAGTATGCGATGAAGCTGCTGATCGACGCGATGACCGGCACCGATCGCATCCGCTCCGCCGTCTACGACGCGCTCGCCGCGTTCCTCGGGCTGGTGGTGCTCGAAAGCCTGCTTCAGCGGGCGGCGGCGCTGACTTTGGGGCAGGCGACGGTCGCGTCCGGCGTCGGCATCCGTCTGGATATGATCGATTATCTGACCGGCCACCAGATGCCGTTCTTCCAGAACCAGCGCGCCGGCTCGCTCGGCCACCGCGTCTCGGGGCTGGCGGGTATCTTCGGCGCGATCGTCCACCGCCTGTTGCAGGAGGTGACGCCGCCGCTGATCGTCTTCGTGGGCGCGATGATGATCTTCACCACGATCGACGTACGCATGGCCGCGGTGCTGGGCGCGATCTTCGTCCTCGTCACCGCCGGCCTCGTCATGCTGGGGCTACGCGGCCACGTCCACCACAAGGCGTTCGCGGAGCATGCCGGCACCGTCGGCGGCGAACTGGTCGACCTGATCGGCAATATCTGGGTGGTGAAAGCGTTCGCCGCCCGCCAGCGCGAACTGTCACGGCTTCAGGGTTTCCTCGACGACGAGGCGAGCGCGCAGAAACGCGGCTGGTTCTTCGTCGAACGCATGCGCGGACTGCACGATCTGGCGCTCGCGGTCCTCGTCGGCGGCACGCTCGTCTGGGCGATCGGCCGATGGTCGACGGGTGCGATCAGCACCGGCGATGTCGTCATCATCAGCACGATGACCTTCCGCATCCTGCACGGCTCCCGCGATCTGGCGATGGCGCTGATCGATACCAGCCAGCAATTCAGCTATCTGCGCGAGACGCTGGACATCATCGGCGTGCCCCAGACGCTCAGCGACGCCGACGACGCCGCCCGGCTGCGCGTCGGCGAGGGGCGGGTGGAACTGACCAACGTCACCTTCGGCTACGATCCGCGCCACCCCGTGCTGCACGACCTGTCGCTCGTCATCCCGGCGGGGCAGAAAGTCGGCGTCGTCGGCCCTTCGGGTGCCGGCAAGTCGTCGCTGCTGCAATTGATCCAGCGCTTCCATGACCCGCAGGCCGGCCACCTCGCGATCGACGGCCAGCGCATCGACAGCGTCACGCAGGAAAGCCTGCGCGACACGCTCGCCGTCGTCCCGCAGGAGGTGCTGCTGTTCCATCGGACAGTGATGGAGAATATCCGCTTCGCCAAACCCGACAGCAGCGACGAGGAAGTCCACCGCGCCGCCGAAGCCGCCGGCTGCGACGACTTCATCCGCCGCCTGCCGCACGGTTACGACAGCATCGTCGGCGAACGCGGCACCAACCTGTCGGGCGGCCAGCGTCAGCGCATCGGCATCGCCCGCGCCTTCCTGAAGAACGCACCCGTCGTCCTGCTCGACGAGGCGACCTCCGCGCTCGACTCGGAATCGGAACTGGAGGTGCAAAACGGGCTGGAGGCGCTCATCAAGAACCGCACCGTCATCGCCGTCGCGCATCGCCTGTCGACGATCGCCAACTTCGACCGCGTTGTCGTCGTGGTCGACGGCCGCGTCGTCGAGGACGGACCGCCGCAGGATTTGCTCCGCATGCCCGGCGGCGCGTTCCGCCAGCTATGGGTGATGCAGGTCGAGGGGCTGGACCGCTCCACCGGCATCTCCGGTGCCGGCCAGCGCATCCGTCACCTCTCCGACCAGAGCCGCCAGCACATCCAGCGCATGATGCGCAGCGCCTGGGCGGGGGTCACCGAACGCGTCTAGAGGCTGTCGGTATCGACCTGAACCGTTCGTGCTGGGCTGGTCGAAGCACAGATGAGGCTCATGCCTCCTCCGGCAGACACCATTGCGCCGTCACCCGCCAACCCCCTGTCCTACACCGCGCAATCATGTCACAGACCCGTCATGCCCGCCGCGCCCTCCCGTCGCTCCGATGTCGCCTATCGTGCGCGTTGGACTAACCTTAGCCTAACCTTCCGCGCTCCCATTGCCGGGTTCGCCTTGTGAGTCAGGCGGATATCCTGATCGTCGGCTCCGGCGCGGCCGGACTGACCGCGGCCCTCAACCTCGCCGAACGCTTCCGGGTCGCCGTGCTCGCCAAGGGCGCGCTCAACGAGGGCTCGACCGCCTGGGCGCAGGGCGGCATCGCCGCGGTGCTGGAGCCGGGCGACACGTTCGACAGCCATATCGAGGATACGATGATTGCCGGCGCGGGCCTGAACGACCGCGCCACCGTCGAATTCGTCGTCGAACGCGCCCCCGCCGCGATCGAGCGGCTCCAGAAACTCGGCGTTCCCTTCGCGCAGGAAAACGACATCCTGCACCTGACGCGCGAAGGTGGCCATTCCCACCGCCGCATCGTCCACGTCGCTGACGCGACCGGCTGGGCCGTGCAGGAGGCGCTGCAACGCGCCGCCGAGGCGCATCCGAACATCACGCTCGTCCCCGATCAGGTTGCGATCGACCTTGCGACCAGCCGGCACGAGGAACGCTATTCCGGCGCGGGTCATGTCTGGGGCGTCTACGCGCTCGACCGCCGCACCGGCCGGGTCGAGGCGCATGTCGCACGCGCCACGATCCTTGCGACGGGCGGGGCGGGGCGCACCTACCTCTTTTCCACCGCCCCGCGCGGGGCGACGGGCGACGGTATCGCGATGGCGTGGCGCGCGGGTGCGCGCGTGTCGAACATGGAATTCATGCAATTCCACCCGACGTGCCTCTACCATCTGGAGGTCAAGAACTTCCTCATCACGGAGGCCGTGCGCGGCGAGGGCGGGCGGCTCATCAACCCGTCGACCGGCAAGCGCTTCATGTCGGAATACGATGCCGACCGGATGGAACTGGCCCCGCGCGACGTGGTGGCGCGTGCGATCGATGCGGAGATCAAGCGCTACGGCCTCGATTACGTCCACCTCGACATCAGTCACCAGCCGCCGGAGTTCGTTCGCGCGCACTTCCCGAACATCTATGAAAAGCTGATCGGCCTCGGCATCGACATGACCAAGGAGCCGATCCCGGTCGTGCCTGCGCAGCATTACACCTGCGGCGGCATCATGGTCGATCGCGACGGCCGCACCGACCTGCCCGGCCTCTATGCCGCGGGCGAGTGCACGCAGTCGGGGCTGCACGGCGCGAACCGTCTCGCTTCCAACTCGCTGCTCGAATGCTTCGTGTTCGGCGAAGCGGCGGCAACGCACATCGCGGAGTGCTGGGATGATCTGCCCGCCCCGCCCGCGATCCGCGCCTGGGACGAAAGCCGCGTCACCGACTCCGACGAAGAGGTCGTCATCAAGCAGAACTGGACGGAAATCCGCCGGTTCATGTGGAATTACGTCGGCATCGTCCGCACCACCAAGCGGCTCCAGCGCGCCGCCAATCGCATCCGCATGATGACCGACGAGGTCGGCGACTATTACGGCCATTTCCGCGTGACGCCCGACCTGATCGAGCTGCGTAACCTGTTGCAAACCGCGGACCTGATTGTGAAATCCGCGCTCCACCGCAAGGAAAGCCGCGGCCTCCACTACACGCTCGACTATCCCACCACCGACGCGGAGGCGGTCGACACGATATTGGTGCCGTAAAACGTAAGCTCCGCCCAGTCCGTCACCCCAGCGAAAGCTGGGGTCTCCCTTCGCATATCGACCGCTTCGGCAGGAGGTCCCAGCTTCCGCTGGGATGACGACCAAGACCCCCCTCAGTCCTCGTCCGGCCCCAGCGTCGCATCCAGGTCGCGCGGCCGGGTGAACGCCTCCAGCGTAGCTGCCCCCGACCGCAGGTCCGCCCACCCTCCGTCCCAGGTCATCACTGCCACCGCCGCGGTCGGATATTTCGCCTCCACCGCGTCGCGCAAATCGCCCCCGTCCGCCACCAGATCGAGGACGAGGTCCTCCAGCCCGGGATTATGACCGACGACCAGCGCCGTCCCCGCCGCCTCCGGCAACTCGCGGATCAGGTCGAGCAGGGTCGCGGCCGATGCCAGATACGCGCGCTTGTCCCATGCCGGCGTCAGCGCCCGGCCATAGCCATATTCCACCTCGACCAGCGTCTCGACCACGCGCAGCGCGGGGGAGGCGAGGACATGGTCGAACGCCGCGCCCTGCGTCTTCAGGAACCGACCCATTACCTGCGCCGCACGGCGGCCCTTGGGGTTCAGCGGTCGGTCGAAATCGCGGGGAACGGCGTCGTCCCAGCCCGACTTGGCGTGGCGCAGCAGCGTCAGCGTCTTCATGGCGTCTCCGTCAGCCGGCTTGATCTGCGTCATGCCCGATCCGGATGGTGGTGGAAAGCCGCTCCGCAACGCGGGCGACCGCGTCTTCCAGCGTCACCCTCGATACCCGCACGCCGGACGGAAACGCATCCAGCAACCGCGACGGCATCGCAGCCGACAGCAGCACGAACGCGCCGCGATCGTCCGCCCGCCGGATCAACCGCCCGAACGCCTGCGCCAGCCGCGCCCGGACGATGCGGTCGTCATACGCCGAACCACCCCCCGCCAGCTTTCGCGCGGCATGCAGCACCGTCGGCTTCGGCCACGGCACCCCCTCCATGACGACGAGGTGCAGCGACGTGCCTGGCACGTCGACCCCGTCGCGCAGTGCATCGGTGCCCAGCAGCGATGCGGCCGGATCGTCGCGGAAGATATCGACCAGTGTCCCCGTGTCGATCGGATCGACATGCTGCGCGTGCAGCGGCAGCCCGCCGCGCGCCAGCCGGTCGGCGATCCGCGCATGCACCGCGCGCAGCCGGCGGATCGCGGTGAACAGCCCCAGCGTGCCGCCATTCGCCGCCTCGATCAGCCGCGCATAGGCATTGGCGAGCGCCGGAATGTCGCCGCGCTTGACGTCGGTGACGATCAGCACCTCGGCGTTGTTCGCGTAATCGAACGGGCTCTCGACCTGAAACCGGGCGGGTGCGCGAGCCAGATGCGGGGCTCCCGTCCGCGCCTCCGCCACCGACCAGTCGCCGCCGCCGGTCAACGTCGCCGACGTGACGAGCGCCCCGTGCGCCGGCTTCAGCACGATCTCCGCAAAGGGCCGCGTCGGATCGAGCCAGCGGCGATGCAGGCCGATGTCGTACTCGCGGCCCTCGACGCGCTCGACCGACAACCAGTCGACATGATCGGGATCCACCGGCCCGCCGACCCGCGCCAGCAGCGCCAGCCACGCCGCGACCGTCTCCGCCCGCCACCCGATCGAGGCGATCGCGCCTTCGACCCGCGCCCGCGCCGGTCCGTCAAGCCAGTCCGGCCCTTCGGTCAGCACCGCTTCCAGCCGCCGGCCGAGCGTCACCAGCGGTCGCACCAGCGCATCGAGCGCGGCGGCGGCGGGGGCGGCGGCCTCGATCAACTCGGGCGTCGGTTCGGCCAGCTCGGTCTCCAGCCCGTATCCGGCGTCGCCCGGCTGCTCGGCGCGCGCATAGGTCAGGCCGCGTACCGCCGCGAGCAATGCCTCGATCGGCCCGAACGGCTGGCCCTCGTTCAGCCGCCCCAGCCAGCCGTCCGCCGCCAGCGCCTGCGCCGCCCGCACCGCATCGGCGATCGCGACCCCGCCACCCTCATCATAGCTGGCGACATCCGACAGCCGCGCCTGGAGCCCGCGCCGCCGCCCCCGCCCGCCCGCTTCGGGACCCAAAATCCAGCGGCGCAACTCGATCGTCTCCGATCCGGTCAGCGCCACCCCGAACATCGCGTCGGCGGCGTCGAACAGATGATGTCCCTCGTCGAAGACGTAGCGCGTCGGGCGCGTCGCCACCTCGCGTCCGCGCGCCGCGTTGACCATGACGAGTGCGTGGTTGGCGATGACGATGTCCGCGTCCGCGCTGGCCCGCGCCGCCCTCTCGATGAAGCATTTCCGGTAATGCGGGCACCCGGCATAGACGCACTCGCCACGCCGGTCGGTCAGCGCCGCCGGACCGTTGCGCCGGAACAGCGTCGGCAGCCAGCCGGGCAGGTCCCCGCCGACCATGTCCCCGTCCGCACTATACGCCGCCCATCGCGCCACCAGTTGCGCCAACACCGCGGCCCGGCCCGCGAAGCCGCCCTGCAATGCGTCCTCCAGGTTCAGCAAGCAGAGGTAATTCTCGCGCCCCTTGCGCGTCACAACCCGCTCGCGCCGAAGAACGGGGTCGGGGTAAAGCCGCTGCGTCTCCGCCGACAATTGCCGTTGCAGCGCCTTGGTATAGGTCGAAATCCACACCGCGCCGCCCGCCCGCTGCGACCACAGCGACGCGGGCGCGAGATAGCCCAAGGTCTTGCCGATGCCGGTACCCGCCTCCGCCAGCACCATGTTCGGCGACTCGCGCACCGCGCGCGGCGCGAAGGCGGCGGTCGCGGCGGCGGCATAGGCCCGCTGCCCCGGCCGTTCCTCCGCCATCCCGCCGGTCAGTTCCGCCAGCCGCGCCTCGCTATCGCCCGGCTCGATCTCGATCGTGCGCGGCGCGGGGCGGGGCGCGCCTTCCTCCCATTCCGGCAGGCGGGAGAACAGCCAGCGCTCGTCGACCCGCGGCTTGACGATGCGCGGTCCGACGACGGGGGCCCAGGCCCACCGCAACCGGCCGAGCGACTGGACCGACGCCCACGCCCCCTCCCGCTCGCGCCAGTCGCCGTCGGGCACCGCCAGCAACGCCGCCGTCGCTTCCAGCAGGAACGCCGCCACGTCCTCGTCCCGCTCCGGCGGCGACAGGTCGACGGCGCGCGCCAGCCCGGCCGGCGTCGGCACCGCGAACCGCGCCGGATGCAGGAACGCGTAGAGTTCGAGGATGTCGAGGCCGGACAACTCCGCATATCCCAGCCGTTGCCCGACCAGCGGCGCGTTCAGCAGGATCACCGGCGTATCGGCGGCGACGCGGATCGCCTCGCCACGTCCCACCGGCCGCGTGCCTTCGGCGGTCGCGATCCAGATGCCGCCATGACTGGCGTGAAGGGCGGGGTAGGGGGACACGCGACCGTTCTAGCGGAACGAAGAGTGAATGCTAGAGAATGCCGTGCCCGTCGATCGTCAGGTCCGGCACCGTCGCGCTCTGCAATGCACCCGCCAGCGGCACGATCCGGCTGTTCACGTAGCTGCCGTCCGCGGGCGTCCAGAACTGATGCACCTGCTGTCCGTCGACATCGACGACCCAATATTCCGGGACGTGCTGATCCGCATACAGCGTGCGCTTGATCCCGAGGTCCCCGCGCAGCGACGTCGCGCCTACCTCGATCACCAGCACGACGTCGTCCCGGTTGAAATACGCGCCCTTGGCGTCGATCCGCGCCACGAGAACGTCGGGTTGCGGCATATTATGCGGCGCGAATGCCAGACTGCCCTCGACGTAAGCGTCGTATGGGTCGCTGCGGTCGCGGAGCGCCAGACGCAGGCGGAACATCAGCTCGTTCTTGATCCGCGTGTGCGGCAACATTTCCGAATTCACCGCGACGATGACCCCCTCGATCAATTCGGTGCGACGACCATCGAACGCGCCAGCCCGGTCGAGCAGTTCGTAATCCTCGATACGCAACTTGAACGGTTGCAGGTCGGATGACGGCATCATGTTCATGGCGCCCCTCTTCTACCACTCGCGGCGACGGACCCCAAGCCTTTCAGCGCAACGAGCGCGCGATCAGATCCTTCAACCGCGCCAGCATTCCCGGCGTCCGCTCGCCGAGCACCCCGCGCGCGACGGGCGGCAGATGCTCGACCGGATCGTCGGCGCGGAAGACATAATGGTCGAACATTGCCCGCCACGCCTCGCGCTCGCGCTGAGGGGCCGGCCCCAGCGTCAGGATCGCATGATATAGCGCGCTCAGCGGCGTCGTCGTCCCCGCCGGTGCATCCCGCCACCAGTAATTGACCATCGCACCAACCTCATCCAGCCCGCGCACCGCGTGCCACCAGAGCGAGGGCATATACAGTACGTCCCCCGGCTCCAGCTCGGCGACCTGCGCCTGCTCCAGCGCCGCGGCGAACTTCGGATGCCGGGCGAAATCGGGCGCGTCCACATCGACCAGACTCGACGGCTGCCCCGCCAGCGTCAGGTCGAGCGGCCCGACATACAGGTTGCCCACCTGATCGGTCGGGAACAGCGTGAACCGCCGCCGCCCCATGACCACGCACGCCAGGTTCTGCGGCAGGTCCCAATGCGCCGCCGTCTTCGTCCGGTTGCCCAGCCACATCGACACCAGCATCCGCCGATCCGCATCCAGCAGCGGCATCGCATTCTCCGCCCGAAAGCCCGGCACGTGCTTCCCTACCGGCAGCGCCCCGGCATAGATCGCGAACGGGCTGGCGCTCCCCCGCTGGCGCAGCAACAGGTCGAGCAGCTGGTCGATCGTCGCCAGCCGGCGGTCGTGGTTATACTCCTCGAAATCCTCGGTGAAGCCGAACCGCCCATCGATCGCGGGGTCGCCGAACCACGCCTCCGCCGGCTCCTCGGTCGCCCGCGCGCGCAGATACGCGGCCAGCGCCTCGGCCCCCTCACGCGCCGCCGCCACGACCGGCCAGTCCGCCACCAGTCCACGCAGCACCGCCGGCCGTCCCGCGGGCACGATCTCCGCCTCGAACCGCGCGCGGTCGACTTCGTAATGGTTCGGAACGCTGCTCGTCACGGCCCACAGGGTAGCAGCGCGCCGCAGGTGGGGCTAGGAGCCGGGACGATGGTCGACAAAACACTGAGAGCGGAGGCGCTGGCCTCCAAGGCATGGCCCTATGAAGAGGCGCGCAAGCTGCTCGCGCGCTATCCGGACGGGAAAACCAGCGGCCCGATCCTGTTCGAAACCGGCTACGGCCCCTCGGGCCTGCCGCATATCGGCACCTTCAACGAAGTGCTGCGCACGACGATGGTGCGTCAGGCGTTCCACGCCCTGTCCGACCAGCCGACCAAGCTGATCGCGTTCAGCGACGATATGGACGGCCTGCGCAAGGTGCCGGACAACGTGCCGAACGGCGACATGCTGCGCGCGCATCTCGGCAAGCCGCTGACGACGATCCCCGATCCGTTCGGCACGCACGACAGCTTCGCCGCGCACAACAACGCCCGCCTCCGCGATTTCCTCGACCGCTACGGCTTCGATTACGAGTTCGCCTCGTCCACCGAATATTACATCGGCGGCCGTTTCGACGAGGCGCTGAAGCTGGTGCTGCGCCACTTTCAGGGCATTCAGGACGTGATGCTGCCGACGCTGCGCGCGGAGCGCCGCGCGACCTATTCGCCGGTGCTGCCGATCAGCCCGACGACGGGCGTCGTGTTGCAGGTCCCCGTCGAGGTGGTCGACGCCGACGCCGGCACCATCGCGTTCGTGGACGAGGACGGCCAGCGCATCGTCCAGTCCGCGCTCGGCGGCCTGTCGAAGTTGCAATGGAAGGTCGACTGGGCGATGCGCTGGGTCGCGCTCGGCGTCGATTACGAGATGGCGGGCAAGGACCTGATCGACTCGGTCGTGCAGTCGTCGAAGATCGCCCGCGTCCTCGGCGGCCGCCCGCCGGAGGGGTTCAACTATGAAATGTTCCTCGACGAGCATGGCGAGAAGATATCGAAGTCCAAGGGCAACGGCCTGTCGATGGACCAATGGCTGACCTACGGCCCCGAAGAGTCGCTCGCCTTCTTCGCCTATCGCGAGCCGAAAAAGGCCAAGCAACTGCACATGGGCGTGATCCCGCGCGCGGTGGACGAGTATTGGCAGTTTCGGGCCAACTACCCCACGCAGGACCTGAAGCAGCGCCTCGGCAACCCCGTTCACCACATTCACGACGGGCAAGTGCCGACCGAAAAGTTGCCGGTGACGTTCGGGTTGCTGCTCAATCTCGCCAGCCTGCCCGGTGTCGGCGATGCGCAGACGATATGGCGCTTCCTGCAACGCTACGACGCCAGCCTATCGCCGGAGGCGAACCCTGCGCTCGATCGACTGGTCGGCTATGCGGTCGCCTACGGCCGCGATTTCGTCGCGCCGACGCTCGTCCGCCGTGCGCCGACCGACGCGGAACGCGCCGCGCTGACCGACCTCGACGCGGCGCTGGCCGAACCGGTCGAGGGCGACGACGTCGCCGGCGTGTTGCAGGATCGCGTCTACGAGATCGGCAAGGCGCACTACGGCAAGGAGGCGCTGCGCGACTGGTTCAAAACCCTGTACGAGACGCTGCTCGGCTCGTCGCAGGGCCCCCGAATGGGCAGCTTCTTCGCGCTCTACGGCGTCGACAACAGCCGCAAGCTGATCGCCGAGGCGCTGGCGCGGTGACCGTTCCGCCTAGCTGACGACGCCATCGGTACAGCGGATACGCATCCCCTTGGTCGTCACCAGCGCGGTTTCGCCGGGTTGCGCCTCGACCCGGCCGTCGCCCTTGCTGCTCGATACTACCAGGATCATCGGGCGATCGACTACGCAGCGATATTCGGCCTTGGTCACGGTGCAGGCGCGCCGCAACGCGGCTGCGTCGTCGGCAGACGGATTTCCCACCGATTCGACGCTGAACCCGATCGACGCTGAGCCGGCCTTGCCACAGGTCCGGTTTGCTCGTGGCGCTCAACCCGATCTGCGGCGCGAGCCGCGCGCAGAAGCTCGGCCGCCGTTGCTGTGCCGTGGAGGCGCTGCTTCCGATAATGGACAGTATCGCGACGATCGCCAGTTTCATCCACCACTCCCCGGAACTCGCACGGTCCCCCCGGCGTGTCGGAACGATAGGGACGTTAGACGACAAATGCGTGACAACCGCCGGTCCCGCCCGGCTGATGTCTCCGGTCGTGTCGCGGCACTTTGGGAGGCACCGGATCGCGCCAACCCTCTAAGCCGTATTCAGAACGCGCCCCCGATCGGCTAGGCCTGTGGTCATGATCCGTCGTCGCCCCCTCTCCGCCCTCCGCGCCTTCCTCGTCGGGGAAGCGGGGGGTGGCGCCGTGCTGACGGCGGCGGCGGTCGTGGCGATGGTCACGGCAAATCTGCCGGCGACCGCGCCGGCCTATGAGGCGTTCCTGCACTGGACCACTGGACCGGTCATCGCTCCCGCGCTGGGACCGATGACGGTACATTTGTGGATCAACGATGCCGCGATGGCGCTGTTCTTCCTGCTCGTCGGGCTGGAGATCAAGCGGGAGCTGGTCGATGGACAGCTTGCCAATCCCAAAAAGCGCCGCCTGCCGATCATAGTCGCGGCGGCGGGGATGGCTGTACCTGCGCTGATCTATCTCGCGGTCGCCGGCAGTACGCCCGGTCTTGCGCGGGGTTGGGCGATCCCGGCGGCGACCGATATCGCTTTCGCGGTCGGCATCCTCGCGCTGCTCGGCAGCCGGGTGCCCCCGTCACTCAAGATCTTCCTGACCGCCGTTGCGATCGTCGACGATATGGGCGCGGTGGCGATCATCGCGCTCGCCTACACGCCTGCGGTCGATCTCGGGGCGCTGGCGGCGGCGACGGGAACGCTGGCGGCGATGATGGCGCTCAACCGGCACAAGGTCGGGGCGGTCTGGCCGTATCTGCTCGGGTTCGTGGTGTTATGGTATTGCGTCTTGCTGTCCGGCGTCCACGCGACGGTCGCGGGCGTGCTGGCGGCGGCGGCGATCCCGCTGACGCTGTCGCCGGGCGTTCCCGACGAGCCCGATTCGCCGCTGCACCGGATCGAGCACGCGCTGGCCGGACCTGTTCTGTACGGCGTCGTCCCGCTGTTCGCCTTCGCCAATGCCGGCGTGTCGCTGCAAGGGATCAGCGCCGAGACGCTGCTGCATCCGCTGGTCGTCGGCATCGCGGCCGGACTGTTCGTCGGCAAGCAGGTGGGTGTGCTCGGCGCGATCTGGCTGGCCGAGCGGCTCGGATTCGCCAAACGGCCGGGCGGCGCGGGGTGGATGCAGGTCTACGGCGTCGCGTTGCTCGCGGGGATCGGCTTCACGATGAGCCTGTTCATCGGTCAACTCGCCTTCCCGGAGGACCCGGTGCTGGCGGAGGAGGTGAAACTGGGCGTGCTGGGCGGATCGATCGCATCGGCGCTGATCGGCTATTGCGTCCTGCGCCTCGTCGCCGCCAAAAAGCCCGTATGCAACGCTTCTTCTCTCCCACCCAGTTGATCCACGCGCCGGCGCGCGAACTGCACAACGGTAGCTTCACCGACTATGCCGAAACCCCGGCGCGCGCGGAAGCTATCCTGCGGGCGATCGGCGGTGCGGCGGAACCCGATGATCGTGGCGAAGGCCCGATCCTGGCGGTCCATACGCCGAATTACGTTGCGTTCCTGAAGGATGCCGCGCGGTTGTGGCGGGAGGCGGGGCGGCCGGGTGACGCCATCCCCTATGCCTTTCCGATCGTCGGCCGCCGCCCGCTGAAGCTCGACCGGATCGACGCGCTGCTCGGCCGCCACGGCTTCGATGCGACGACGCCGATCACGCCCGACACGTGGGCGGCTGCCTATGCCAGCGCGCAGACCGTACTCGCCGCGACCCACGCAGTTCTGGACGGCCAGCAGGCTGCGTTCGCGCTGTGCCGCCCACCAGGCCATCACGCGGGCGCGGATTACTGCGGAGGCTATTGTCACCTGAACGTCGCCGCAATCGCCGCGCAGGCGGCGCGCGACGGGGGAATGGAGCGGGTCGCGATCCTCGACATCGACTATCATCACGGCAACGGCACGCAGGATATCTTCTGGACGCGCAGCGACGTGTTCTACGCCTCGGTCCACGCCGATCCGGCGCGCGACTATCCCTTCTACTGGGGCCATGCCGATGAAGTGGGCGAGGGTGAGGGCAGGGGCGCAACGCTCAACCTGCCGCTGCCGCACGGCACGACGCGGGCCGCTTTCCGTGCCACGCAGGCCCAAGCGCTGGACGCGATCGCCGCGTTCGATCCGGGGTTGCTGGTCGTCAGCTTCGGCGCGGACACGTGGGAGGGGGACCCGATCTCCCGCTTCGCGCTGACGACTGACGACTACCCGCTGCTCGCCGCCGACATCTGCGATCGCGGGTGGCCGACGGTGATCGTGATGGAAGGCGGCTATGCGGTCGACGCGCTCGGGGCGAACGTCGCTGGCTTCCTGTCGGGGTTCGAGGGCTAGATCGACCGAACCGTCCGCACGCCGCGAAACAGCCACAGGACCGCGCCCGCCGATACCGCCGCGATCAGGTCAATCGCGATCGGTCCCCCCGTCTCCGGCCGCAGCAGCGCGGCATGCCCGGCCGCCGTCGCCAGCACCGCTGCCGCCGCTACCGTCCGCAACCGTGCTGCCGTGGCCCAGAGCGGCCACGCGATCGCAGCCACCAGCATCGCGGCCATCAGGCCCCAGAACATGCCCACCAGCGGCGCGTCCGGCCCGGCGCCGCCGCGAAGCCACAGCGCCGCGAGCAGCGCCAGCGGGGTACCCCAGACCACTACCGCCCAGCACGCCGCCATGCGCCGGCTGTGTAGCCCGCGACGGCGGCGCTTCTCCAGCCACAGCGACGTGCCCGTGGCGGTGACGACGCACAGTCCCACGCCCAGCAGCATATAGGCCAGTTCGACCGTCAGCCCGCCGAAATTGCCGAAATGCAAATTGTACGCAGACGCTGCCGTTTGTCGGCCGATCGGTCCATCGGACAGCCCGACCTTGCCCTTCGCGAGGCCGCGCCCGTCGAAGGCATAGGTTTCGCCGTAGATCAGCCGGCGGGGATGCTCGGCGATGATCTGGACGTGCTGGCCGCGCGTGCCGGGATCGTGCGCGATGACGTAGGTTGGTGTCGTGCCGGGTGCCTGTGTGGCCTGCGCGCGGATCGCAGTCGCGAGATCGGGCAGGGGCGCGTGAGCCGCGTCCGGCTTCGGTTCGTGGCCGAAGATCGTCGCATAGACCGGCTCGATCGCGCCGTTCGTGTAGGCGCGCGCTAGTAGCGTCGCACCGACGCTGCCCAGCCCGATGAACGCGCCGGTCAGTGCCACCGCCAGCACGAACGGCAGTGTCCATACGCCCAGCCGGTTGTGCCAGTCCGCGCGGGCGAGTTGGTTGTTGTGGCGGGTGCGGATGCGGAAGGCGTCTCGGAAGATCCGGGGGTGGGCGAGGACGCCGGTCACGACCAGTCCGACGAGCATCACGCCGAACGCACCGACGACGATCAGGCCCAACGTTGCGGGAAGATGCAGATATTCGTGCAGGCCGATGACGAACTCGGTCCAGGCATGCGCCTCCCGCCCCACGACCTTTCCGGCACCGTCGACATACCAGGCACCGTTGTCGGTGGTGACCACCGCGCGCGGTAGGTCCGGCGTCGGCATGCGGATGTAGAGGTGCGTGGTGCGCGGCTTGCCCGCCTCGCCGGCGACGACCGCGGTCATGGCTGCCTGTGCCGCGGCGGGCGACAGCGATGCCGTCTCGGCGACGTTGGGCTGTTCCCAGCGTTGCCAGCGATCGTGGATTACGATCAGCGATCCGGTCAGCGCGATGATATAGAGCAGGGCACTCGCCAGCAGGCCGATCGCGGCGTGGCCGCCGAGCGCGCGCTGCACGAGCGTGGCGGGGGCCGGCGTCGTGGTCGGCGTGTCAATTTTGAAGGGCGCGTTCATCCGACGCTCCAGAAGAGGGTTCCGAGGATCGCGGCGGACGCGGGCGCGGCGATCATCCGCGACGGGCCGGCGCGAGTCATCTGCACCGCGATGATGATCGCCCAGGCGATCGGTTGCAGGAACAGCGTGATGACGACCGCATCGGTCTCCACCGCACCAGCCCGCCGAGCCGCGGCCTGCACGCCGAACGCCAGCCACTGCGCCGCGACGAAGGCGACGGGTACGACGAGAACGAAGACCGACACCCGCGCCGCGATTTCGGAGGCGCGTTGCGGCAAGGCGATCCCCGCCGCCACGCGGGCGGGACGCTGTGGCCGGGCGGGGGAGGTCCAGCCTGCGTAGAGCAGCATCGCCAGCGCCGCGGCCGAGCCGGCGAGGATCGTCACCGCGAGGCCCCACGCGCCATCGGCGACGGTCGCGCCGATCGCCGCGACGGCGGCGATCAGCCAACCCGCCAGTGCCACCCCGCGACGGCCGTCCCAACCGAACCGCACGACCATCATCGCGGCGACCGCCATCAGCAGCATCACCGGCGTCGTCATGCCGCCAAGTCCATGCCAGGGCTGGGCTTCATCGACGGTTCTCCGCTACTACGACGCTGATCGGCATGGCCGCACCGGTACAAGCCACGCTATTGCAAATCAATCGCATAGTGGAGCGGGTCGGAAAACGCTGAGGTCAGCGCCCCGCGAATGCGCCGATGTCTTTGGGGGCGCACCGCACGGCGTCGACGTGCATCTTCACTCCCGCTACGGGGACCGTAGCAGAACCTCGTCTGCCATCCCGGACAGGCCGGGGTCCACTTGGGACTACGGCGGTAAGAGATCGGGCACGTTGCCCAACTAGACCCCGGCCTCCGCCGGGGTGGTCGTTTGCCAACAGCAGGAGGCTGTTTCGCAAAGCCCCTCCACCAGCGAGCCGCTCGCGATAACGTCCCATTCCGAACTGTCGTCCGGCAAGTCACATGGGACAAGGTGCAGGCGACACTCCTGAAGTTCGGGACGTAAAGGTCGCTCTCGAGGCATCGATACGATCCGAGGCTGGCGGCAATGGTTTGACGGAGCAGCGCGGCGGTTCTTCTGCCCTGTGCCGTCAGTCGAAGCCTCATCTCCCCGGACGTGGTCGGCGTCGACCGAGCAGCGAGCGCCGCCCGCTGAGCCTCTTGCCAATGAAGCCGCGCTTGAAAGGCCTCGGATAGGTCGGTCATTGTTCCCGCTAGATACATCCCGCTCATGTGCTCCCGCGAAGGCGGGAGCACAGTACTGGGCTCCCGCCTTCGCGGGAGCACATGGATGCGGGGAAAGTTGTAAGTCCTAATTAGGAGGGGCAAGTCTCAGGCACGTCTGCGGGAAAAGGCGCACTTGCGCCGATCGTCTTAAAGCTCGAAGCGAAGTCGATCAGTCCCAGGAACGAGATGTCGGCACAGGCGCAGTCGGTCATATAAATTGGCGGACGTGCCCTGTCGCGAGCTACGATCTTCCTTCCCGCAGCCCCGACGGAGCGGAGGTACGTCTCAGGCCCCCGACGACACACCGTCCTCGACCAGCGCATCCGCCAGCAGGGCGCGGATCGCCTGCAACGATGCCGTTGCGTCCGGGTCAGCAGGTGAGGGAGCAGTTTCCGCGACGGGCGAGGGAGGTGGCGAAGCCGTGCCCTTCTTCTCCGCGGCCAGCAACTGCTGAACGCCGCGGATCGTGTAGCCCTCGTGGTTCAGCAGCGCGTCGATACGCCGCACCAGTGCGACGTCGTCGGTGCGGTAGTAACGGCGGTTGCCGGCACGCGTTAACGGCCGCAACTGGGGGAAGCGCGTCTCCCAGTAGCGCAGCACGTGATGCGGCAGACCGGTGTCCGCCGACACCTCGCCAATCGTTTTCAGCGCGCCACTCGCCTTGGGCGTGGGCGCGCCGACCACGATTATGCCTCCGGAGCCCCGACGATGCGGTCGCGCATCATCTGGCTGGCTCGGAATGTGAGGACGCGGCGGGGTGCGATCGGCACTTCGATGCCGGTCTTGGGATTGCGACCGACGCGCTCACCCTTGTCGCGGAGCACGAAGGTACCGAAACCGGAAATCTTGACGTTCTCGCCCGAGGCGAGGCTCTCGCACATTTCCGACAGGATCTGCTCGACGATATCCGCTGAGTCCGCGCGGCTCAGACCGACCTGATGATGCAGTGCTTCGGCCAGATCGGCCCGCGTCAACGTCCCTGCTTCACTCATTCCAGGCTCCCCATTCGCCGCGCCTACACTGGCACAAGGCGATTCGAAAGCCCCTTTGCTCTATGTTACACATAGTTGAAAAGAGGAGAACCGCACATGAATGAAGTTTTTGCCACTAAAAACGGATGACGGCGGCCCCCCAGGTGAATCCGCCGCCCATCGCCTCCAGCACGACGATGTCGCCCTGCTTCACGCGCCCGTCACGGACGCCGACATCGAGGGCCAGCGGCACCGACGCCGCGGAGGTGTTCGCATGGCGGTCGACGGTGACGATGACCGTCTCGGGTGCCAGGCCCAGCTTGCGTGCGGTCGCATCGAGAATGCGGGCATTGGCCTGATGCGGCACGACCCAGTCGACATCGTCGGCGGCGATGCCGGCGATCCCCAGCGACTCCGTCATCACGGCCGCCAGATTGGTCACGGCGTGGCGGAATACCTCGCGCCCCTTCATCCGCAGCTTGCCGACGGTACCGGTGGTCGACGGTCCACCATCGACATAGAGCAGGTCGTTGTAGCGACCGTCCGCGTGCAGTTTCGTCGCAAGGATGCCGCGGCCGTCCTGTTCGACTTCCTGCCCCTCCAGCACGATCGCGCCGGCGCCGTCCCCGAACAGGACGCAGGTGGTGCGATCCTCCCAATCGAGGATGCGGCTGAACGTCTCCGCCCCGATCACCAGCGCGCGGCGGTGGACGCCGGTGCGCAGCATCGAATCGGCGACCTGCACGGCGTACAGAAAACCTGAACACACTGCCGCCACGTCGAACGCGACGCAGTCGAGGATGCCCAGCGCCGCCTGGACCTTGGTCGCGGTAGCGGGGAACGTCTGGTCGGGCGTAGCCGTCGCCAGCACGATCAGGTCGATATCGGTGGCGGCGATCCCCGCCGCCTCGATCGCGCGCCGGGCGGCGTCGGTGGCGAGCGTGCCCGTCGTCTCGTCCGGGCCGGCGATGTGGCGGAAGCGGATACCGGTCCGCTCGACGATCCATTCGTCGCTGGTATCGACCTGCGCCGCCAGTTCCGCGTTCGACACGCGGCGGGCCGGCAGGGCCGACCCGGTGCCGGTCACGACCGAGCGGATCATGCCGCTGCGTCCTGCGGCTTGGGAGTGCCGGCACGCCGGGCGGGGCGAGCGACATGCTCCAGCCCCAGATCCTCGGCGATGCGGCGGGTGAGGTCGGCGCGCGCCATCTTCGTCGCGTTGCCGATGGCGGTGGCGACGCCGCGCTCGTTGGCGCTGCCGTGGCTCTTCACGACGATGCCGTTGAGGCCCAGAAACACCGCGCCATTGTGGTTGTTGGGATCGAGATGATGCTTCAGCAGCTCGGTCGCGGGGCGGGAGATCAGGAAGCCGACCTTCGACCGGATGGAGCTGGTGAAGGCCCGCTTCAGCAGGTCGGCGACGAACCGCGCCGTCCCTTCCGCGGTCTTCAGCGCGATGTTGCCCGCAAAGCCGTCGCACACGATCACGTCGTGATTGCCGCGCGCCAGCTTGTCGCCCTCGACGAAGCCGGTGAACGCGAGCGGGAGGTGCCCCGCGGCTTTCAACTGAGTCGCGGCGTCGCGAATCACGTCGGTGCCCTTCTGATCCTCGGACCCGATGTTGAGCAGCGCCACGCGGGGCCGCTCCAGGTCCATGATCGTACGGGCATAGGCCGCGCCCATCACCGCGAACTGGACAAGGTTGCGGGCATCGACCTCGGTATTGGCACCCAGGTCGAGCATCACGACGTCGTTGTCACCCAATGTCGGCAACGGCGCAGCGAGCGCCGGCCGGTCGATGCCGGGCAGCGTGCGCAACGCGACCTTGGCCATCGCCATCAGCGCGCCCGTGTTGCCGGCCGACACGGCGGCTGCCGCGCGACCCTGCTTCACCAGATCGATCGCTACACCCATCGACGTGCGTTTGGCGCGACGGATCGCCTGGCTCGGCTTTTCGCTCGGGCCGACTACCTCGGGCGCGTGTACGACCTCGGCGTTCTGACTGAGATTGGGGTGCGCGACGAGGGCTTCGCGAATCGCGGCCTCGTCGCCCACCAGCAGGAACCGGCTGCCCTCGAACGCGCGGCGCGCCCGCGCCACGCCGGCGAGCATCACCGCCAGCCCTTCGTCACCGCCCATCGCATCGATGGCGATCCAGGGCTGTTCGGTCATCGTCGGTTCCAGTCGTTCGGAGGCTTACGCCTCGACCGACACGACCTCGCGGCCGTTATAATGGCCGCAGGCGCCGCACAGCACGTGCGGGCGCTTCAGCTCGCCGCAGTTCGGGCACTCCTGAAAGGCCGCGACGGTCAGCGAATCGTGACCGCGACGCATGCCACGCTTGGAGGGAGAGGTCTTTCGCTTGGGAACGGCCATTGCGGCACCTTGTCGTGTTTATACCGGTGGAGACGAACGCGAAAAAATCGGGCACGGCCGAATTGGCCGCGCCGGCATTCCGGGTCCGTCGCGAAGCGTGGCGCTATAGCGAATTCGGCTGCGGTTGCAAGCGTCGCGACGTGCTTCCGATGCGGTCGGAGGTGCGTTTCGACGGCGGGGACTGGCGGCTTGCCGTGCCGCCACGGGCGGTCCATCCCGGATCCGATACCACAGGAAGGCCGACGACGATGATCCTGCCCATTTCGCTTACCATCGCCGCCGCGTGCGGTGCGCTCAACCTGTGGCTGGCGCTCAGGACCAGCGTCGGTCGGGTCAAGGGCAAGGTGATGATCGGCGATGGCGGCGATCCGACGATGCTGGCGCGGACGCGGGCGCATGCGAACCTGACGGAATACGCCCCGTTCGTGCTGATCCTGATCGCGCTGATCGAACTGGCGGGCGGATCGCCGACGACCTTGTGGTTGCTGGGGAGCGCGTTCGTTCTCGCCCGGATCGCGCACGGGATCGGCATGCTGCGACCCGCGCCCAACATCCTGCGCGCGGGTGGCGCGGTGCTGACGTGGCTGCTGCTCGCGGGGCTGGCAGGATGGGCGCTGGCGATCGTGGTGGCCGCGCCGCGCGTCGCCGCGGGGCATCCGATCGTGCTGACGGTGGCGCCGCAATGATCCGCCTGCTTCCCCTTGCGGCGCTGTTGCTCGGTGCCGCCTCCGCGCCGCCACAGGCGATCTCTCCGGAACGCCTGTCCGCGGACGTGAAGACGCTCGCCTCCGACTCGTTCGGCGGCCGTGCGCCGGGCACGCCGGGAGAGGCGAAGACGGTCGACTGGCTGATCGCCGCGTTCAGGAATGCCGGGCTGCAACCGGGCGGGCGCGGCGATAGCTGGACGCAGGACGTGCCGCTCGTGCGGACGCAGCTCGGCAGCGGCACGGTATCGGCGGGCGGGGCGCCCCTCGCGATCGGGCGCGACGTGTATCTGAGCACGGTCCGCCCGGTGGCGCGCGCGACGATCGCCGCCGCGCCGATGGTCTTCGTCGGCTATGGTGTCTCCGCGCCCGAGCGGGGCTGGGATGATTTCAAGGGTGTGGACCTGAAGGGCAAGGTCGCCGTCATCCTGGTCAACGATCCCGATTTCGAGGCGAAGCCGGGCGACGACACGGCGGGCAAGTTCGGCGACCGGCGCATGACCTATTACGGGCGCTGGACCTACAAGTTCGAGGAAGCCGCGCGGCGCGGTGCGATCGCCGCGCTGATCGTCCACGACACCGCCGGGGCCGGCTATGGCTGGGCGACCGTCACTGCGCCGGCGGGCGAGAATTACGACGTCGCGAAACCGGCTGCCTCGCGCGTGCTGCTGCAGGGGTGGCTGGAGGGGGCGGCGGCGACCCGCCTGTTCGCCGCCGCGGGGCTCGATCTGGCCCAGCAACGGAGAGCGGCCCGGCGCGCCGATTTTCGGCCGGTGATGCTGAAGGGGCAGGCGTTCGCAGCCGACCTGCCGGTGACGGTCACGAGGGCGGTCAGCCGCAACGTGCTGGCGCGCCTGCCCGGCAGCGGCCACGCGGATGAAGTCGTGATGCTCGGCGCGCACTGGGACGCGTATGGCGAGGGTGCGCCGGACGCACAGGGCCGCCGCATCCGCCCCGGTGCGAACGACGACGCGCTGGGCG
This sequence comes from Sphingomonas sp. AC435, assembly GCF_979253005.1. Lineage (NCBI taxonomy): Bacteria > Pseudomonadati > Pseudomonadota > Alphaproteobacteria > Sphingomonadales > Sphingomonadaceae > Sphingomonas > Sphingomonas sp. AC435. Next base: position 140,844 of record NZ_CEEDCJ010000007.1, on the reverse strand, counting down.
TCGCCGGGCTGCTGGAGATCGCCCGCGCCGCTGCCAAGGGGCCGCGCCCCGACCGGAGCCTCGTCTTCGGCGTCTGGACGGGGGAGGAGCGGGGGCTGCTCGGGTCCGAAACCTATGCCGCCGATCCGGTGTATCCGGCCGCGAAAACGGTCGCGAACCTGACGCTCGACATCCTCCAGACGGGTGGCCCCGCGCGCGACGTGATGCTGGTCGGCGACGGTCAGAACGCGCTGGAGGACATGCTGCGCGACGCCGTCACCGCGCAGGGCCGGGTGGTGACGCCAGAGGCGCTGCCGGAGCGGGGGCTGTTCTATCGTGCGGATCACTTCAGCCTCGCGCGGCGCGGCGTGCCGACGCTGCTGCTGATGGCGATCAGCGGTGCGCCCGACCTCGTCACCGGCGGGCGGGCGGCGGGGCAGGCTTGGCTGGACGGCTATATGCGCTGCTACCACCAGACGTGCGATGCGTGGGATGCCGGCTGGGACCTGCGCGGCGCGGCGGCGGATGTCGATCTTGTGCGGACGGTGACGATGCGGCTGGCGACCTCGCGCGCATGGCCGGACTGGAAGCCGGGGTCCGAGTTCGCGGCGGTTCGGGCGAAGACGGCGGGGGAGCGGCGCTAGGCCAGCGTCGTCCTTGCCCGCATCGTTGGCCGACGCACTACTGCCCGGCCAGCACCGCGTCGCCGACAAACGCATTGCTGGCGCGTTCGTGCGCGAAGGTGCTGGCGGGGCCGTGGCCGGGGATGAAGGCGGTGTCGTCGCCGAGCGGCCACAGCTTTTCCACCACCGATCGCACCAGCTGGTCGTGATCGCCGCCGGGAAAGTCGGAGCGGCCGACCGATCCCTGAAACAGCACGTCGCCGACCAGCGCGAGATTCGACGGCGGGTGGTGGAAGATGACGTGGCCGCGGGTGTGGCCGGGCGTCTCGTATACGTCGAGCGTCAGGTCGCCGATCGTCACCATGTCGCCCTCGACCAGCCAGCGGTCGGGTTCGAACACCACGCCGCGGATGCCGTATGTGCGGCCGTCGTCGTCCAGCCGCGCGAGCCAGAACCGGTCCTCCTCGTGCGGGCCCTCGATGGGCACGCCGAGTTCGTCCGCCAACGGTTTCGCCTCGCCGGCGTGGTCGATATGGCCGTGGGTCAGCAGGATCTTTTCGACCGTGACGCCCGCCTGCGCGATGGCGGCGCGGATGCGGGGCAGGTCGCCGCCGGGATCGATCACCGCCGCCTTCATCGTCGCGGTGCACCAGATGATCGAGCAATTCTGCTGGAGCGGCGTGACGGGGACGATAACGGCGCGAAGGGGAGGCTGGGTCATGGCGGCTGCTTGGCGCAGGATCGCGCGCATGGTCAATGCTTGCCCTGACCGCGCGCAGGATGCATCTGCATGGACATGCAGCCGCAAACACCGTTCGTCCTGCTCGACGACGCCCGGCCGGGGGGCGCGCCCGCACGGCTGTACGCCGGGCCGGTGGAGGTGGTCGAAACCTATGATATTGGACAGGTCGCCGCGGTCCTCGATCGGGTCCGCGCCGGCATCCGCGACGGGCTCCACGCCACCGGCTTCCTGTCCTACGAAGCCGGTGTCGCGTTCGAGGCGAAGCTGGTTCCGGGTGCGGTGGCGACGCCGCTCGTCTGGTTCGGCCTGTTCGACGGCTGGACGCCGCCGCCGCCGCTGCCCGATCCGGCCGGTGCGTGGATCGGCGCGCCGCGGCCGCTGATCGAACGGGAGGATTATGAGGATCTGGTCCGCGCTATCCTCGGCCTGATCGCGGCGGGTGATCTGTATCAGGCGAATCTGTCGTTTCGTGCGGCCGTCCGCATCGTCGGCGACCCGCTCGCGGTCTACGCCCGGCTGCGCGGCGCGGCGGGGGCGGGATATGGCGCAGTGGTGTCGACCGGCATGGACACGCTCATCAGCCTGTCGCCCGAATTGTTCTTCGCACTCGACGGCGATCGGCTGACCTGCCGGCCGATGAAGGGCACTGCGCGGCGCGGCGCGACCCCGTCCGCCGACGCCGCGCTGGCCGCTGCTCTGGCGCTCGATGCCAAGCAGCGTGCCGAGAACCTGATGATCGTCGACCTGATGCGCAACGACCTGTCGCGCGTCGCCGTCGCCGGATCGGTGGCGGTGCCGGACCTGTTCGCGGTCGAGACCTATCCGACCGTCCACCAACTCGTCTCCACGGTCGTCGCGACGCTCGCCCCGGATCGCGACGCGGTCGACGTGTTGGCCGCGGCTTTTCCCTGTGGATCGATCACCGGCGCGCCCAAGGTCCGCGCGATGCAGGCGATCGCGGAGACCGAGCGAGCCCCGCGCGGGGCTTATACGGGCGCGATCGGGCATATCGACCCGGACGGCACGGCGATGTTCAATGTCGCGATCCGGACGTTGGCGACAGCCGGCGGCGACGACGTTGCGACGCTGTCGCTGGGCGCGGGCATCGTCGCCGATTCGGACCCGGCGGCGGAGTGGGAGGAATGTCTGGCCAAGGGAGCGTTCGTGGGGGAGGGGCATGTCGGCTTCGACCTGATCGAGACGATGGCGTTCGACCCTGAAGAGGGCATGCCCCTGCTGGAGCGTCATCTGGCGCGCATGAAGGCGAGTGCGGAGACGTTCGGCTTCGCGTTCGATCGTCACGGTGCGCGCAACGAGTTGCAGGCGGCGACTTTCCGCCTGCGCGACCCGTGCCGCATCCGCCTGTTGCTGGCACCCTCCGGCTCGGTGGCGGTCGAGATGTCGCCGCTGCCGCGCACCCCGGAGCAGGCGTGGACGGTCGAGATCGTCCCGCTGCCGGTGCCGCCGCACGACCTGCGGCTGCGGCACAAGACCAGCGACCGCGGCTTTTACGACGAGGCGCGCCGGGCGGCGGCCACGGACGAGGTGCTGTTCGAGCATGACGGGGTGCTGACGGAGGGTAGCTTCACGTCGCTGTTCGTGGAGCGTGACGGTGTATTGCTGACGCCCCCACCCGGCCCGCTGCTGCCCGGCGTGCTGGTCGCCGACCTGATCGCGGCGGGCCGCGCGCGCCCCGCAACGCTGACCCGCGCCGACCTGACCGACGGATTTTTCGTCGGCAATGCGTTGCGCGGACTTATTCCGGCAATTGTTGCGGTTGCGTAAAGGGCGTCGGCGCGGCTAATGGCCCCGCCCCTTGCCGGGCTGCTCTTTGGGACATCCGCCATGCACGCCTCCGCTGCGCTCGACCGCATCAGCCCGTCGCCGACCCTCGGCGTCACCACGCGGGTCAACGAGCTGAAGCGCGCGGGCGTTGACGTGATCGGCCTGGGCGCGGGCGAGCCGGACTTCGACACGCCCGACTTCGTCAAGGACGCCGCGATTCAGGCGATCCGCGACGGCAAGACCAAGTACACCAATGTCGACGGCACGCCGGAGCTGAAGGACGCGATCGTCACGAAGTTCGCGCGAGACAACCGCCTGACCTACACCCCGAACCAGATCAGCGTGAACGTCGGCGGCAAGCATTCGCTGTTCAACGCCATCGTCGCGACCGTCGATGCGGGCGACGAGGTGGTGATCCCGGCACCCTATTGGGTCAGCTATCCCGATGTCGTCCAGTTCGCGGGCGGCGTGCCGGTGATCGTCAAGGCGGGGCCGGAGGCGGATTACAAGTTGTCGCCCGAGGTGCTGGACGCCGCGATCACGCCGCGTACCAAATGGGTGATCCTGAACTCGCCGTCGAATCCCACCGGCGCGGCCTACACCGTCGACGAGCTGAAGGCGCTGGGCGAGGTGCTGTTGCGGCACCCGCACGTATGGGTGTTCGCCGACGATATGTACGAGCACATCACCTATGACGGCTTTCGTTTCGCGACGATCGCCGAGGTGGTGCCGGAGCTGTACGAGCGGACGCTGACCGTGAACGGCTGTTCGAAAGCCTATTCGATGACCGGCTGGCGGATCGGCTTCGCGGCGGGCGCGCCGTGGCTCATCAAGGCGATGGCGAAGTTGCAGTCGCAGTCGACGTCGAACCCCTGTTCCGTGGCGCAGGCCGCGGCAGCGGTCGCGCTGACCGGCGACCAGTCGTTCCTGAAAGAGCGCGCCGCCGCCTTTCAGGTCCGCCGCGACCTTGTGGTCAAGGCGCTGAATGACATTCCCGGCATGAGCTGCCCGACGCCGGAGGGCGCATTCTACGTCTATCCGTCGTTCGCGCCGCTGATCGGCAAGACCACGCCGAAAGGCGTCGAGATCGTCGATGACGAGGCGTTCGTGACCTACCTGCTGGACGATGCGCGGGTCGCGGCGGTGCAGGGCGCGGCGTTCGGCCTCTCGCCGGCGATGCGGATCAGCTACGCGACCTCGGACGCGCTGCTGACCGAGGCGTGCGCGCGCATCGCGGAGGCATGTGCCGCGCTGAAGTAATCGCGCGCTCCCGGACCGGGGGGCGCAGAGTCTGACAGCCACGTGAACGATCGACCCAGTCGAGGTTCAGTGTTGCAACGCTATGTTTCAGGACAGTCATCTTGTCGTGTCGTGGTGCATCCACGACATGGGAGGCAACGTAGCTTCGTCGGCAACCCGGCGAAGTCATCAAGGTTTGGGATTATGTTGAAGCATCTGAAGTCCAGTTTCGTGTGGCAGTTCGCCGGTGGCTTCGTGCTCGGCGCGGTCGGCCTGCTGGCGATCCAGCCCGCCGAAGCCACGCGCGAGCTGGAGCATCGCTTCGCTCCGACGCATCAGGTCCGCTGATATGAAGGCGGCGGCGCTGGGGCTGGGCATGGTCGCGATCGCCGCGACCTTTGCGATGAGCCAGGCGAACGCCGAGCGCGCCGTGCCGATTCCGGCGGCGCGCGCCGATGTCGCGCCGGCGCCCGGTCTCCAGTCGGCGATCTTCGCCGGCGGATGCTTCTGGGGCATGGAAGCCGTGTTCGAGCATGTGAAGGGCGTCCGCAGCGTCACCGCGGGCTATGCCGGCGGCACGCGCGCCACCGCGTCCTACGCGCAAGTGTCGACCGAGACGACGCGTCACGCAGAGGCGATCCGTATCGCCTATGATCCGCGGCAGGTCAGCTACGCGACGCTGCTGCGCGTGTATTTCTCGGTCGCGCACGATCCGACGCAGGTGAACGGGCAGATGCCCGACATGGGGCCGAGCTATCGCTCCGCGATCTTTGCGCAATCGCCCGACCAGGCGCGCGTCGCGCGGGCGTACATCGCGCAGCTAGACGCGACGCGCGCGTTCAGGAAGCCGATCGCGACGAAGCTGGAACAGGGCCAGTTCTTTCCGGCAGAAGCCTATCATCAGGACTTCTTCGACCGGAACCCGGATCATCCCTATATCCGGATGTGGGACAAGCCGAAGCTGGCCGCCTTCCGCGCCGGCTTCCCGTCGCTGGCGCGGTAGCAATCGTCCTGTATCGGTCGTTCTCCCTCTCCTTGGGGGGACTATTCCGAAACTTCTTCTGCCACTCCGGCGAAGGCCGGGGTCCAGTTGCGCTCTCTACGGTAATCGACGGACAACGGTGCCCAAATGGACCCCGGTTGACGCCGGGGGTGATTTGGTGATCATCCGCGGAGGTACTTTGCAACGGTTCGCTGCAAGGGAATGGATGGGCCGGGTGGAGCTTTGGCCGGCCGTACGCTGAAGCGCTTCACCCCACCGCCTCCCGGAAGGGAAGGGGCTGTGTATCAAGCCGCCAGCGGAAACCGCAGCAGCCGGTCCTCGACCGGGATCAGCGCCTGACCCTCGCGCCCGACCGCGGCGCGGAGGGCGGGGTGGTCGACGTCCAGCCCTCCCGTCAGCGAACCGAACGCCGGCAGCACCAGCTTGGTCGCGGTGGCGACGAAACAGCGGCGCGCCACCTGACGACCCCGCACCCGCACGCGCAGCTTGGGGTGGAAATGCCCCGATACTTCGGGCCGCACGTCCTTCGGGTCGGCTTCGTGACGCAGCACCAGTCCGTCGACGATCGCCTCGTCGAAAACTTCGCCACCACAGCGATCGAGGATCGCGGGATCGTGATTGCCGGTGATCCACGTCCAGCGCGTCGTCGTGGTCAGCCCCCGCAGCGTGTCCTGCGCCGCCACGGGCAGCCGGTCGCACCCGGCGACATCGTGGAAACTATCACCCAGGCACCAGATCTCCCGCGCCTGCGTCCGCTGCACCAGCACCTCCAGCGCGGCGAGCGTCGCCATCGAGTCATAGGGGGGCAGCAACTGGCCCTTGCTGGCGAACCAGCTCGCCTTCTCCAGATGCAAGTCCGCGACCAGCAACGCGCCGCGCGCCGGCCAGAACACCGCGCCCTCGGGCATCGCCATCACTGCGTGGCCGCCGAACGAAAAGGGAACCATGGCCTGCCAATGCCCCGCCGCGCCGGCCCGCGCAAGCACGGGATTGGCTTTCCGCCGCGACCGGTTCAGGGTGGGCGACGAACATTGCAGAAAGTCCAGCTCGTGATCCTACTCGCCGCCGCCTTGCTCCTGGCCCCCCAAGCCGCCCCGACCGGTGCCGACGCGGACGGGCGTTGCATCGCCGTTCTCGGTTCGATGGGGTCGAAGGGCAATCCGCAGACCGCCGCGATGGCGCAGGCGGGGATCCTCTATTACGTCGGTAAGCTGAAGGGGCGCAACGCGTCGACCAACGTCGGCGCGGTGGTGATGCGGGCGGCACAGCAGGCGACCGCCCAGAAAGCCAATCCGCAGAACGAGTTGAAGCGGTGCGGCGCGGAACTGAACGTCGCCGGCCAGTCGCTGCGCGGCGTGAACACGGGCAAGGCGCCGGCGCCGAAGCGCTGAGGGCTGTCGGGTTGGGGGCTGACGTTCTCGACAAATTACCACCGACATTCCAACTGGACCCCGGCCTCCGCCCGGGTGGCAGACGAGGTTTGCAATGGTCCCATGAACGGAACGGGCGCTCAGAAACCCGTCACGCTCGTGCCCGACACCCGCGAACCGCGCGGCAGGGTGAGGCGGATCGCGCGGTTGGCGAAGTCGATCTCGACCGCGCGGAACAGGCGCAGCGTCTCCATGCCCAGGAGCAGCGCGGGCGTGTCGCCGAGGCCGAAGCGCGCGAACGGCGCGGCGTCGGCGACCGCGACCGACACGCCGTCGAACGCGACCCCGCCGACCTCCAGCCGCTCCAGTCGATAGGCATCGGCGCTGAGCGTCGCGCCGCTCGGCGTGATGACGGACATCGCGCCCAGGAAGGGCGGTGGCTTGCGCGTGGCGATCCGCAGCAGTGCGGGGTTGGCGATCGTCACCGGTGAGCCGGTATCGATGACGACCGCGATCTTCTTCCCCCGCCAGCGCGCATCGGTGACGATCAACTGGCCGTAGAGCGACCGCGCGACGATGACGATCTCGTCCGGCGAGGATCGACGCAGCATCCGCTTCTTCGAGGGCGTCAGTGTCATGCGGTTGCGGTCGAAGTCGATCGCGACCTTCTGCCCCTGAAGCGCGTCGATTCCCAGCATGCCGATCGCGCCGAGATTGGCGCGCGTGAAGGTCGGCGCCTCGATCGTATCGGGGGTCAGCGCCTTCAGCCGCAGCATCGGCACGAGCGTGGTCGGCGCGACGACGCTGCCGCTCATCGTCATGACCCTCACGGTGCGGCCGGGCAGCAGCGCCAGCCGCGCGGCGAGTTCGTGCGACACGACCGTCCGCTCCGCGCCGGTATCGATGACGAAGGGCCACGAACCCTTGCCCGCGATCGACACGGGCACGGTCATGCGCAGGTCGGCCTCGCCGATCGCGAGTTCGTCGACGGGTATGTCCAGGGGCTGCGGAGGCACGATCTGGGAGGTGGCCGGCACGGCGAACGCCGCGGCGGCGACGAACGCCAGGGCGGCGATCCTCTCCATGCCAAGAGGCTGCGCCTGTGGTGCGGGTTTGGCAATGGGCCGCGCGGGGACGCGGGGCGGCTTCAATCGGCGCGCATCGCTTCCGCCGCGAGTGCTTCGGCTTCGATCAGCAGCGCGTCGTCGCCCGCATTGGTCGACACCTTCTCGCGTCCGATCAGCACCAGCACGGGCACCGCCAGCGGCGACACGCGGGGCAGGTCGATGTGCACCATCGTGTCGGCCGCGCGGTCGAGCAGATTAGCGAGCCGGCCGACATCGGTCATCCGCGCGCGGGCATCGTCCCATGCCGCCTGCAACAACAGGTGCGATGGCTCGTATTTCCTGAGCACGTCGTAGATCAGATCGGTGGAAAAGGTCACCTGCCGCCCGGTCTTGCGCTTGCCGGGATGCTGGCGCTCGACGAGCCCCCCGATCACCGCCACCTCGCGGAAGGCGCGTTTCAGCAGGTGCGACTGCTGCACCCAGTCGACGAACTCATGTTCGAGGATATCGGCGGAAAACAGCGAGGCGGGGTCCGTGACCTTCTCCGCGGAAAAGCAGGCGATCGCGTAATCGTTGGCGACGAAGCCGAGCGGCTTCAGCCCCTGCGTCTCCATCCGGCGCGTGACGAGCATGCCGAGCGACTGGTGCGCGTTCCATCCCTCGAAACTATAGGCGACCATGTAGTTTCTTCCCTCGCGCGGGAAGGTTTCGACCAGCAACTGATCGGGCTTGGGCAGGATCGAGCGGGCTGCCTGCATGTCGAGCCATTCGTGCACGTCGGGCGGAAAGCGGTCCCATTCCGATGGCGTGGCGAGGAAGCGCCGGACGCGGTCGGCGAGGTTGGTCGACAGCGGCATCCGGCTGCCGCCATAGGTCGGGATGCGGGCGGGGCGGCTGGTGGCGCGGACGATCAAATCCTCGGTGTCGATCTTCTCCACCTCCAGGCTCAGGCCGGCGAAGAAGAAGGTGTCGCCGTGGCTCAGTGTCGCGGCGAAGCCCTCTTCGACCTTGCCGAGGTTGCGCCCGTTGCGGAAGCGGACGTTGAGCATCGTCGCCTCGACGATGATGCCGGCGTTCAGGCGGTGCTGCGCGACGAACTTCGGGTGCGCGATCCGCCAGAGCCCGTCCGCTTCCTGCACCAGCCGCTTGAACCGGTCATAGGCGCGCAGCGAATAGCCGCCGTCGCGGATAAAGCCGAGCACGCGTTCGAACGTGTCCGCGGTCAACGCAGAGTAGGGCAGGGCGGAGCGCACCTCGTCCAGCAGGTCCTCCTGACGGAACGGACCCGCGCAGGCGCACGCCATGACGTGCTGCGCCAGCACGTCGAGCGCGCCGGGGCGGAACAGGTCGGGGTCGAGTTCGCCCGCCTCCACCGCATCGAGCGCAGCGCGCGCCTCCAGATATTCGAAGCGGTTGCCGGGCACGACGATCGCCTTCGACGATTCGTCCAGCCGGTGGTTGGCGCGGCCGATCCGTTGCAACAGCCGCGACGATCCCTTGGGCGCGCCCATCTGCACGACGCAATCGACATCGCCCCAGTCGACGCCGAGATCGAGGCTGGCGGTCGCAACCAGCGCACGCAGCTTGCCGTCCGCCATCGCGCCCTCGACCTTGCGCCGTGCCTCCAGCGCGAGACTGCCGTGGTGGACGCCGATCGGCAGGCCCTTGTCGTTGGCCTTCCACAAATCCTGAAAGATCAGTTCCGCCAGGCTGCGGGTGTTGCAGAAGACGATGCTGGTCCGGTTCTCCTCGATGACCTTCATCACCTGCGCCGCGGCGTAACGCCCGGAATGCCCGGCCCAGGGGACGCGATCCTCGGGCAACAGGATGGAAATGTCGGGGTCCGCGCCCGGCTCGCCTTGCACCAGGCTCACGGTGTCGATGTCGCCGTCGGGCGCGAGCCACGCACGGTAGCCGTCGGGATCCGCGACCGTCGCCGACAGTGCAACGCGGCGCATGGCCGGCGCGATCCGTTGCAGGCGCGCCATGCACAGGGACAGCAGGTCGCCGCGCTTGCCGGTGGCGAAGGCATGGACCTCGTCCACGACGATCGTGCGCAGGCCGGCGAACATCGTCAGGCTGTCGGGATAGCTGAGCAGCAGCGACAGCGATTCGGGCGTGGTCAGCAGGATGTGCGGCGGCTTGACCCGCTGCCGAGCCTTGCGATCGGACGGGGTGTCGCCGGTCCGCGTCTCGACCCGGATGTCGAGGCCCATCTCCTCGACCGGCGTCACCAGATTGCGCTGGATGTCGACGGCCAGCGCTTTCAGCGGCGACACGTACAGCGTGTGCAGTCCCTCGGTCGGGACCTCGATCAGTTCGGTGAGCGTAGGCAGGAAGCCGGCGAGGGTCTTGCCCGCGCCGGTGGTCGCGACGAGCAGCGCATGCCGCCCGGCGCGACCCTCTGCCAGCATGTCCCACTGGTGCCGCCGCGGTCGCCAGCCGCGCGCGGCGAACCAGTCCGCCAGCGGTGCTGGGAGCGTCAGGTCCGGTCGTGCGGCTTTTCCGTCGCCCCGTCCTTGTACAGGTCGTGCGTCGCTTGCTCCGTCCGGCGATGTTCCTCGGGCGTGATCGCCTTGTTCTTCTGGCGCGCCCAGATCATCACGCCCAGCAGGACGAATGCTCCGACGAACACCACGATCACCCAGAGGCTGCCGTCCGCCCAGTTGCTCGCCACCTGATCGTTCATGATCCATTCCTTCTCTATGTCGGGCTAAAGAACGACAGGGGCAAGGTTTTCGATCCGGGCGGCTCCATCCGACCCGGTCGCGCGTACTAGCCGCATGGCGAAACTCGGCGACTGGATCGAACCGCATCCCCACGGCATCTATGTCCGCCCCGCGGATGCGTGGATCGATCCGTCGGAACCGACACCGCGGGCGCTGGTGACGCACGGTCACGCCGATCACGCACGCGGCGGGCACGAGCGGGTGTGGGCGACGCCGGAGACGCTGGCGATCATGGATGCGCGCTACGGTCCGCAAACGGGCGAACCGGTCGCCTATGGCGAAAGCATCCGGATGGGCGATGTGGAGGTGGGCTTCGTCCCTGCCGGGCATGTGCTGGGATCGGCGCAGATCGTGCTGGACTATCGCGGCGAGCGGGTCGTCGTGTCGGGCGACTACAAGCGCCGCCCGGACCCGACCTGCGCGGCGTTCCAGCCGGTGAAGTGCGACGTGTTCGTCACCGAGGCGACCTTTGCGCTGCCGGTGTTCCGCCACCCGGATACCGGCGACGAGATCGACAAGCTGCTGGAGCGATTGCACGCCAATCCCGATCGCTGCGTCGTGGTCGGGGCCTATGCACTGGGCAAGGCGCAGCGCGTGATCGCGGAACTGCGCGACCGCGGTCACGTCGCGCCGATCTACATCCACGGCGCACTCCAGCGCCTGTGCGAACTGTACGAGGAATTGGGTGTCCGTCTGGGGGAGCTGATCCCGGCGACCGGCGTGCCGAAGGCGGCAATGGCGGGGCATGTGGTGATGTGTCCACCGTCCGCACTCAACGATCGCTGGTCGCGGCGGCTGCCCGATCCGATCACGGCGATGGCATCGGGATGGATGCGGGTACGGCAGCGCGCGCGGCAGAAAAATGTCGAGCTGCCGCTGATCCTGTCCGATCATGCCGACTGGGATGAACTGATCGATACGCTGACCGAGATCGCGCCCAAGGAGGTATGGGTGACGCACGGGCGCGAGGACGCGTTGGTCCACTGGTGCATGACCCGCCAGATCAAGGCGCGGGCGCTGGCGCTGGTCGGGTTCGAGGACGAGGACGATTGAGGGAACAGGCCGCCGCGCTTGTGCGCTTCAGGTTGAGAAGAGGAGATTTTTCATGGCCGCAGACCGACTTACGATCGACCCTGCCACCGTATTCGACAATGTCGACGACCGCCGCGTCGAGTTCGCCGCGGACATCGGCGACCAGCGCCGGGCGTTCGCCGCGCAATACGACCTGCTGGAGGCGCTGGGGGCCGAAGTGCCGGACGATCGCGCGGTCGCGGTGTTCCGGAAGCATGTCGACACGATCTCGGCGATCGGGGCCAAGGCGCTGGCGCGTAACGAGGACGAGGAGCTGGTGGTGATCAGCGAGAACGATCTGGATTGAGGTGGAAGTGTTGAGAGGATGGGGGCGTCGCTGACTCGGACGTTACGTCTGCCTCAGCGAGGCGGTCAGGCCAAGACCATGACGCTCTGGATTGCTTCGCTACGCTTGCATGATGGCGGCGCCAGTATCAGTCAAGCGTGATGGTCGCATATGTGCCGGGGACAGCCAGCGTTTCGCCGAACGGCACTAGCCGTAGTGAGGCGTAGTCCCCGTCGACGGGATGCTCGAAGACGTGGGTGACCGATCGCTTGCCATCTACGACCCAGTAATGCGGGACACCGGCGCTGGCATAGAGCAGGCGTTTCACGCCGAGGTCGCGGTCCGCGGTCGTCATGGCGATCTCGACTGCCAGCAATATCGCACCCGCCTCAACGGAACGATGTCCTTCGTACGGGGCGGACAACAGTCCGACATCACAGGCGACGATCGTGTCGTCGCCCAAGTCGATCGCGACCTCCCCGCGAAGACGATTGCGAGCATTGGGAAGCACCGCCCACAGTTGCCCGATCAGTTCGGCCTGCCGACCCGCATGCTCGTTCATTGGCGGGTTCATGCGGACGAGTTCCCCTTGGACAAGCTCGATCTGGATATCGTCGAAGGCCCCCGCCTCGACCATGTGCAGGAATTCCGCCGCGGTGAAGCGCGCCGTGCCGCCGGTATCGCCGGTGACTGATGGAAATCGCGCAGGCTTGTTCATGCCCATCCTCCTACCACAGCCGTCAGACCGCCGACAGCGCACCCGTTGCGACGACCGGACCGGTCGGCAGCCCGGTCGGCGATCCCCCCGTTGGCTCGACCGAGATCGCCAGCGTCGTTCCCGGCACCAGTCGAGCCCGATCCGCGGCCGCCAGTCGCAGTTCCGTGCCCGCCGCTGTCAGCAGGCCGAGCGGGTGCGGTACGCCGTCGCCGCCGATCGCCCATAGCTGCGCGACGCGCGCGGCGGGCACGGTGGGTGCGGCGGCGATGCGCAGCAGCCCGTTCTCGGGATGATAGGCCGCCGCGACCGGAGACTTGGCGTCGCCCAGCGCCGCGATCAGCAGCGTGCGCGAGCCCTCCTGAACCTGCGGCACGGGTGCCGGCAGCGGTGTCGGTGCGGGGCGGAGCGCGATGACGACCAGCAGCACGGCGGCCAGCGCGCTCATCGCCACCGCGATCAGCGGCCACGGTGCGCGCCGGGTGCGCGACGGCTTCGGTCCGCCGAGCGACTCGTCGATGCGGTCGATCAGCCCCTCCGGCGCTTCCGCCTCCGGCCACAGGTCGAACAGTTGCGCGAAATACAGCCGCCAGCGTTCCACTTCCGCTGCGAAAGCGGGTTCGGCCAGCACGCGGCGCAACGCCGCCGCGCGCTCTTCGCCGTCGAGCAGCCCCAGCGCCAGTTCCGCGGCAGCCACGTCCTGTGGCTCGGGATCGTGGGTGTCGGGCTCAGGCGTCACGGTCTAGGCACTCCTTCAGCCGCGCGAGGCCGCGTCTTATCCAGCTTTTCGCGGTGCCCAGCGGGACGCCGCGCGCCTCCGCATAGTCGGCATAGGTCATGCCGTCGAAGAAGGCGGTGCGGATAGCCTCTCCCTGACGCGGTTCGAGTTCTTCCAGGCAGTGACGCAGCGAGTGGCGCTCACCCGCGGCGACGAGTTCCGATTCGGCGTCGGGCGCTGTGTCGGGTATGTCGGATGCATCGTCGATCGGGCCGGCGCGCCGTACCTTCTGTGCCCGTCGCCAGTCGATCGCGCGATTGCGGGCGATCGTCGCGAGCCACGTGATCGGGCTGGCGCGGCCGGGTTCCCACGCACCGGCGCGGCGCCAGATGATGAGGTAGACGTCATGAAGCACATCCTCCGCCGCCTGGGTGTCGCCACAGATACGCAGCACGACGCCGAAAAGCTTCGCGGAGGTCAGGTGGTACAATTCGCGGAACGCGGCGCGATCCTCGCTGCCGGTCGCGATCAGCATCCGGGCGAGGTGGGCGCGCGCTTCGTCGCTGGCGGGGCGGGGTTGGGTCACAGCCAGGCAGCGTAGCGGCTGGCGCGGTGGCGGCAAGCTGCGATCGCAATGCTTTGCGGGTGATGCTTCGGGGTGGCGTTTGCGGCGGCCTGCGGCTATGGCGCGCGCCATCCCACGCGATCAAAGGACTCCAGCGTTTGCGTATCGCCATCGCCTCCGATCACGCCGCCGTCGCGCTGAAATCCTCGCTGGCGAGCTGGCTGTCGGAGCAGGGGCATGACGTGTTCGATCTGGGGGCGGACGGGACGGCGTCGGTCGATTATCCGGATTATGGCTTTGCGCTGGCTGCTGCGATCGGGGACGGCCGTGCCGAGCGGGGTATCGCGCTGTGCGGTTCCGGGGTCGGCATTGCGATTGCCGCCAATCGCCATCCCGCCTGCCGCTGTGCACTGGTGTCGGAACCGCTGTCCGCTGCGCTCGCGCGCCAGCACAACGATGCCAACGCCATTGCGATGGGCGCTCGCCTGATCGGTGAGGACATGGCCAAGGCTTGTATTGCCGCCTTCCTGACCACCGAATTCGAAGGTGGCCGTCATCAACGCCGCGTCGACAAATTGTCGACCAGTTTCAGTTCTGTCGACACATTGTCGGCCAAGGAGTTCGCCGCATGAGCACGCAGCCCCGCACCCTGTCCGACGTCCAGCCGGACGGCTTCTTCACCCGCGAGCTGGCCGACGCCGACGCCGCCGTCTTCGCCGGGATCGCCGCCGAACTGGAGCGCGAGCAGACGCAGATCGAGCTGATCGCGTCCGAGAACATCGTGTCGAAGGCCGTGCTCGCCGCGCAAGGGTCTGTGTTCACGAACAAGTATGCGGAGGGCTATCCGGGCAAGCGCTATTATCAGGGCTGCGCACCGTCCGACACGGTCGAGACGCTGGCGATCGAGCGCGCCAAGCAGATCTTCGGGTGCGGCTTCGTCAACGTGCAGCCGCATTCGGGCGCGCAGGCGAATGGCGCTGTCATGCTGGCGCTGGTCAAGCCGGGCGACACGATCCTGGGCATGAGCCTGGACGCGGGCGGTCACCTGACGCACGGCGCGCGCGCGGCGATGTCGGGCAAGTGGTTCAACGCGATCCAGTATGGCGTCGACCCGGTCACGCACCTGATCGATTACGATCAGGTCGAGGCGCTGGCCGTGGAGCATCAGCCGAAGCTGATCATCGCCGGCGGCAGCGCCTATCCGCGCGTCATCGACTTCGCCCGCTTTCGCGCCATCGCGGACAAGGTCGGCGCGTATTTCATGGTCGACATGGCGCATTTTGCGGGAATCGTCGCTGCCGGCCATCATCCGACGCCGTTCGGCCATGCCCATGTCGTGACCACCACGACGCACAAGACGCTGCGCGGCCCGCGTGGCGGCATGATCATGACCAACGACGAGGCAATCGCGAAGAAGATCAACTCGGCTGTGTTCCCGGGACTGCAGGGCGGGCCGCTGATGCATGTCATCGCGGCGAAGGCCGTCGCGTTCGGCGAGGCGCTCCAGCCCGACTTCAAGAGCTACATCGCCGCGGTGGTGGAGAACGCCAAGGTGCTCGCGGCCACGCTGAAGGAGCGCGGCAGCGATGTCGTATCCGGCGGCACCGACACGCATCTCGCGCTGATCGACCTGACGCCGCTCGGCATCACCGGTCGCGATGCGGACGAGGCGCTGGAACGGGCCGGCATTACCTGCAACAAGAATGGCATTCCCAACGACCCGCTGCCGCCGGTGAAGACCAGCGGCATCCGCGTCGGCTCGCCCGCCGGCACCACGCGCGGCTTCGGCCCGGCGGAGTTCCGCGAGATCGGCCATATGGTCGCGGATGTGCTCGACGGTCTCGCCAAGAAGGGCGAGCATGGGGACCCCGAGGTCGAGGCGGACGTTCGGACCCGCGTGCGGGCACTCTGCGCGCGCTTCCCCATCTATCAGGGCTAAACGGCATGTCGAAGATCGAAGAAATCCAGAGCGAAGTGAAGAACACCCCTGGCCTGGGGAAGAAGATGGCCAAGTATAGCGCGATCGGCGCCGTGATCGCGATTCCCCTTCCGGTCGTCGGCCCGGTGTTGGGCGCGATCGCGGGCGCGGCATTCGCCTATTCCAAGCGCAAGGGCTGAGCTGCTGAATGCGCTGTCCGTTTTGCAGTCACGAGGACAGCCAGGTCAAGGATAGCCGCTCCACCGAAGATGGAGCGGCCATTCGCCGGCGGCGGCAATGCGAGGCGTGCGGAGCGCGCTTCACGACGTTCGAACGCATCCAGTTGCGCGAACTGACGGTGTTGAAGAGCGAGAACCGGCGCGAGCCGTTCGATCGCGAGAAGCTGATGCGCTCCGTGTCGATCGCCGCGCGCAAGCGGCCGGTCGAGGCCGCGCGGATCGAGAAGCTGGTGACCGGTATTCAGCGCCGGCTGGAGACGCTGGGCGAGGGCGAGGTGACCTCCGCCCGGATCGGCGAGCTGGTGATGGACGGGCTTAAGGGGCTGGATTCCGTCGCCTATATCCGCTTCGCCAGCGTGTACCGCGATTTCAACGAGGCACGTGATTTCGAGGCGTTCGCCGGGGCGGTGGAGGAGGCGGGACGGGCGGAGTAGCGTTTCTGATCGAAAGAACCGTTCGTCCCGAGTAGCGGTCGAGCTTGTCGAGACCGCGTATCGAGGGATAGGTCCCGTCGCATGACCTTCTGGACGTACATCCTCCGCTGCTCCGACGGCAGCTATTATACTGGGCATACCGACGATCTGGAGCGCGGCGTCGGCCAACATCAGGCTGGCGAGATACCGGGTTATACACAGACGCGCCGCCCGGTTGCGCTGATGTGGTCGCAGGAGTTCCCCTCGCGTCAGGAGGCTCTCGCATCCGAGACGCAGGTGAAGGACTGGTCCCGCAAGAAGAAGGAGGCGCTGTTCCGGGGAGATTGGGACGGCGTGTCGGAGGCGGCTCGCAAGGTCGCTCGATACGGCGTCTCGACGGGCTCGACGCCTACTCGAGACGAACGGGAGGTGGAGATCGCTAGCGGCGGCGAGCGCAGTCGAAACACCTTCCCGAGCACCACCCCACCCCCCGTCATCGTCCTCGTCCGCCCCCAACTCGGCGAGAATATCGGCAAGGCGGCGCGGGCGATGCTGAATTTCGGGCTGGTCGATCTGCGGCTGGTCGCGCCGCGCGACGGGTGGCCGAACCCCGCCGCCGGGCCGGCCGCGTCGGGGGCGGACATCGTCCTCGAAGGCGCGCAGCTGTTCGACACCGTTGCCGACGCCGTGGCCGACTGCGCGCATGTCTATGCCACCACCGTCCGCAAGCGCGGCGTCACGAAGCCGGTGGTCAAGCCCGACGAAGCGGCCACGGCGATCCACGCCGGTCCCGGCCGGTCGGCGATCCTGTTCGGACCGGAGCGCTCCGGGCTCGAAACCGACGATGTCGCCGTGGCGCGGACGATCATCACCGTGCCCATCAATCCCGAATTCGGGAGCCTGAACCTTGCGCAGGCGGTGATCCTCGTCGCGTACGAATGGTCGAAGTATCAGGATCTGGCGCAGCCGCCGGAAACCGAGCTGCCGGAACCCGCGCCGCAGGAGGAGCTGGACGGCATGATCGGCCAGCTCGACGCGATGCTCGTTCACGCCAATTTCTACTTCCCGCCGGCGCGTACCGAAACCACGCGGCGAACATTGCGAACGCTGCTGACGAAGCCGGGCTGGTCGACGCAGGAGGTGCGAACGCTGCGTGGCATCCTGTCCGCGCTCGACGGCGCGAAGATGCGGCGGAATTCAGCCGCGCCGATCGAAGGCGGCGAGTTCGTACGCGATCGAGACCTCGACGAGCCGCTCCCATAGATCGGCGATCGCATCGGCCGGCAGGTCGTGCGCTTCGGCGTCGGCACGGGCGTTGGCGATCACCTCCGCCTTGCGCGCCTCGTCGCGGACGTGGCCGCGCTCCGGCTTGATGCGGGCGGCGGCGTCCATATAGCCGAACCGGCGGGCGAGCAGGGCCACCAGCTCGCGATCGGTCGCATCCACGCCGGCGCGGACCTCGGTCATCGTGGAACAGTCGGCGGGCGCGAGGATCGTCATGATCGGCCTAGTGGCTCGCGCTGCGCCGCCTGTCCAGCAGGCGCGCCATTCTTGACTTCGCCTGTACCCTCGGCTAGGCGCGCCGCTTCGCAATGGCTCCGCACTCCGGTGAAGCGGCGGCCCTGCCTTTTCCTCCTGGAAATCCAGCAGAGCGATACCGGAACCAACGTTGTTCGTGATTGCAAGGAATATACATGTCGAAGCGCCATAGCGCCAAGCACAAGCTCGACCGCCGGATGGGCGAGAACATCTGGGGTCGTCCGAAGTCCCCGGTGAACAAGCGTGAATACGGCCCCGGCCAGCATGGTCAGCGCCGCAAGGGCAAGGTGTCCGATTTCGGCATCCAGCTGCGCGCCAAGCAGAAGCTGAAGGGCTATTACGGCGACGTCACCGAGAAGCAGTTCCGCGCGTGCTATCACGAGGCGGCCCGCATGAAGGGTGACACCAGCCAGAACCTGATCGGCCTGCTGGAGCAGCGCCTCGACATGATCGTCTATCGCGCCAAGTTCGCGCCGACGATCTTCGCGGCCCGTCAGATCGTCAGCCACGGTCACATTCGCGTCAACGGCGTGAAGTGCAACATCGCGTCGCGTCGCTGCTTCGTCGGTGACGAGATCACGCTGGGCACGAAGGCCAAGGAAATGGCGCTGGTGCTCGAGGCGCAGGGTCTCGCCGAGCGTGAGATCCCCGACTATGTCGCGCCGGACGGCAACGCCAAGATCACCTTCGTGCGCGTGCCGACGCTGGACGAAGTGCCTTATCCGGTGAAGATGGAGCCGAATCTGGTCGTCGAGTTCTACTCGCGCTAAGACGAGCTTGGTCCGATGGCGCGGTGTTCCGCGCCGCTTCGGATGCAAAAGAAAGGGCGGTCCTGAGGGGCCGCCCTTTCTCGTTATGGCGGGTGCGCTTACCCAAGGCATGGAGCATTCCTCCGCCATAGCGAGGTTGCCGACGCCGCGGCCCGCTGGCAGATGGTGGCTAACCCATCGCTCAGCGGAGCCGCCATGATCCCGACCCTATCGCGCACGATGCTCGCCGCACTCGCCCTGTCCACCAGCATTGTGGCGCATGCGCAGACCGCCCCCGCCATCGCTGTCGACACGCTGAAGACGGTGACGAAGGAACTGTCCGACGACAGCTACGAAGGCCGCGCGCCGACGACTCCGGCCGAAGCCAAGACGGTCGACTACATCATCGCGCAGATGAAGGCGGCGGGGCTGAAGCCCGGCAACAAGGGCCAGTGGACGCAGGACGTGCCGATGGTGGAGATCACCGCGGCCAACGTTACGCCGATGACGTTCGCAGGGGGCAAGACGCCGGTCAGCATGGCGTATCGCACGGACGTGGTCGCGGGTACGTACCGCGTGACGCCGCGCGTTGCGGTGAAGGACAGTCCGGTCGTCTTCGTCGGCTATGGCATCAACGCGCCCGAGAAGGGCTGGAACGACTATGCCGGGCTGGACGTGAAGGGGAAGACGGTCGTCATCCTCGTCAACGATCCCGACTGGCAGACAATGACGCAGGACGGCCCATTCGAGGGTCGTGCGATGACCTATTACGGTCGCTGGACCTACAAGTTCGAGGAGGCCGCGCGGCAGGGCGCGACCGCGGCGATCATCGTTCACGATACGGAGCCGGCGGCCTATCCCTGGGGTGTCGTCCAGTCGTCGTGGACGGGTCCGCAGCTGGAGCTGGACGAGAAGGGCGACCATATGGACCAGAGCCAGGTCGTGGGCTGGATGCAGCTCGCCAAGGCGCGCGAATTGTTCGCCAGCGCCGGCAAGGACTTCGCGGCGCTCTCCGCCGCCGCCAAGGTCAAGGGCTTCCGCGCGGTGCCGCTCGGCGTGAGCATGTCCGTCGGCTTCGACACGACCGTCCGGCGTCAGGCTTCGAAGAACGTGCTGGGCGTGCTGCCGGGTACGGCGGATCCGAACGCCTATGTCCTGTACACCGCGCACTGGGATCATCTCGGCCGCTGCGACGCGGTGGATGGCGACGACATCTGCAACGGCGCGGTCGACAACGCCAGCGGCATCGCAGGGCTGATCGCGCTGGCGCAGGCCAATGCCGAGGCCGGACCGGCGAAGCGGTCGATCGGGTTTCTGGCGGTGACGGCGGAGGAGTCGGGGCTGCTGGGCTCGCGCTATTACGCGGAGCATCCGGTATTCCCGCTGGCGCAGACGGTCGGCGGCGTGAACATGGATTCACTGAACGTTGCCGGCCGCGCGCGCGACTTCGTGCTGACGGGCGCGGGGAAGTCGCAGATCGAGGATCTGGTGAAGCCGATCGTCGCCGCGGAGGGGCGCACGATCTCGCCCGAGCCTAGCCCCGAGAAGGGGCTCTACTATCGCTCCGACCATTTCTCGTTCGCCAAGCTGGGCGTGCCGATGCTTGATGGAACATCGGGAGAGAACCTCGTCGTCGGCGGCCCCGCGGCGGGCAGGAAGGCGGCGGAGGATTACACCACCAATCGCTATCATAAGCCGGCGGACGAGTATGACGCGAACTGGGACTGGTCGGGGGCGGTATCGGACCTGACGATCTACTATAATCTCGGTCGCAAGCTGGCGGACGACACGACGCTGTGGCCCAACTGGTACCCGACGGCCGAGTTCAGGGCGGCGCGCGACAAGAGCCGGGGAAGCGCACGATGACCAACTGCCCGCCTGCCGAATGGGCCTTGCACGAAGCCGTCTGGATCGGCTTTCCCAGCCATCCCGAACTATGGGAGGACGACCTCGACCCCGCGCGCGAAGAGGTCGTCGCGTTCGCTCGTGCCGTCCATGCCGACGGGCGCGGGGAGCGCGTAATCCTCGTCTGTGCGGACGGCGAGGCGGAGAAGGCTGCGGCCCAACTCGCGCCGTTCGCGGAGACGCTGGTGGAACCGTTCGGCGATATCTGGTTGCGCGACACCGGTCCGATCCTGCGCGGTGACGGTGGGGCGGCGCTGTTCCGCTTCAACGGCTGGGGCGGCAAGTACGACCTGCCGGGCGACGACAGCATCGGCGGCCGTCTCGCCGCCAGCCGCGAGGTTCCGGCGGAGGCGCATGATTGGGTGCTGGAGGGCGGTGCGATCGACGGCGACGGGACCGGCATCGTCGTCACGACCGAGCAATGCCTGCTCAATCCCAACCGCAATCCCGGCGCGACGCGGGCCGCGACCGAGGAGCGGCTGAAGCGCGATCTCGGTTTTCGGGAGGTCGTGTGGCTGGGCGAGGGGCTGCTGAACGACCATACCGACGGGCATGTCGACAACCTCGCGCGGTTCGTTGCGCCGGGACGCGTCGCCATTCCCGAGCCGGCGGAGAACGACCCGAACTGGCAGGTGTACATGCATGCCCGCCGCGATCTGGAAGCGGCGGGGCTGGAGGTGGTGACGATCCCGTCGCCGGGCCGCGTACTGCGCGACGAGGCGATCGTGCCGGCCAGCTACATGAACTTCTACATCGGCAACGCCGCTGTCGTGGTGCCGCTGTACGGTGCGCAGAACGACGATGCCGCGGTCGCCGCGATCCAGGCGTTGTTCCCCACGCGCGAGGTGGTCGGTCAGCGTGCGGACCACGTCCTGACCGGCGGCGGCAGCTTCCACTGCATATCGCAGCAGATCCCGGCCTGACATGCTGGCCTTCGTCGTTCGGGCGGCGCTGTCGGGCGTGATCGTCGCGCTCGTGGCGTCGATCGCGCGGCGCAGTCCGGCAGCGGGCGCGCTGATGGCATCGCTGCCTTTGGTGTCGGTGCTCGGCATGATCTGGCTGTGGCGCGACACGGGCGACCGCGTGCGGATGGCGGCGCATGCGGAGGCGACCTTCTGGTACGTGCTGCCGTCGCTTCCCATGTTCCTGTTGATCCCGGCGCTGCTCCGCCACGATGTCGGCTTTCCGCTGGCGCTGGCCGCGGGGTGCGTGCTGACGATGCTTCTTTACCTCGCCACCGTCGCGATTGCGGCGCGCTTCGGCGTCACGCTGTAGGACTGAACCGATGACCCAGATCACCGTCGCCGCCTTGCAACTGGCGTTTTCCGACGACCTCGAAACGAACATCGCCAACGTGTCGCGGCTGGTCCGCGAGGCGGCCGGACAGGGCGCGCAGGTGATCCTGCCACCGGAGTTGTTCGAGGGCGAATATTTCTGCCGCGTCGAGGACGAGGGGCTGTTCGCCAATGCCAAGCCGGTCGGCGAGCACAAGGCGGTCCTGGCGATGCAGGCCCTCGCCGAGGCGCTGCGGGTGACGATCCCGACCAGTTTCTTTGAGGTGGACGGGCCGCATCATTATAATTCGCTGGCGATGATCGGCCCGGACGGGGAGGTGCAGGGCGTCTATCGCAAGAGCCACATCCCCGACGGACCCGGGTACGAGGAAAAATTTTATTTCCGCCCGGGCAACACGGGCTTCAAGGTCTGGCCGCATCCCGCCGCGACGCTCGGCGTCGGCGTGTGTTGGGACCAGTGGTACCCCGAAACCGCGCGCGCGATGATGCTGATGGGCGCTGAAGTGCTGTTCTACCCCACCGCTATCGGCAGCGAGCCGCACGATACTTCTCTCGATACGGCAAGGCTTTGGCGGCGGGCGATGGTCGGTCATGCGGTGTCGAACGTGGTCCCGATCGTCGCCGCCAACAGGATCGGTACCGAACATGGCCAGACCTTCTACGGCACCAGCTTCATCGCGGATGAGCGCGGCGACATCGTCGCGGAGTTGGGCCGCGAGGAGGAAGGGGTGATCGCAGCCACGCTTGATCTCGACCGCATCAAGCGGCACCGTGCCGCCTTTGGCTTCTTCCGCGATCGGCGGCCGGAGCTTTACGGCAGGTTGGTGGAGGATCGGTGATGCTGGCAGCGGCGGTGACCTTCCTTCTTGCCGCCGCCGCCATGTCGTCGTTGACGGCTCCACAGCAGACGCTTCCGCCGCCGGCGACGGTGCCGTCTGACGACATCGTTGTCGATGGTTTGCGGGATATCGACGATCCGGCGTCGGCCGTAACGCATTCGACGCTCGGGAGCGGACGTACCGGCTGAGGAGCGCGGCGAAGTCAGGAGGCTCTGACGCTAGCGTCGCGATTTGCGACATGCGCCATCAAAAAAGATGCGGCTACTTCTTTATTGCGCGGAGCACTGGACGGTGCGATCAACGGCGCGGGTCAGCGGTTTGCCCAGGCTCGCCTTGTCCAGACGCGATCGGGATGCGCCCAAGACGCCGAAATCGCTAGGCAAACGGGCGTAGCCACGATTATCGACGGGTACGATACGACCTATTATGACCGGGGGGCGATGTTCATCCGCGCGATCACTTTGTTCGCGCCCGACCTTCACCTAGCAAAATCGCAAACGGCTGATCCCGGCGTGCAGGCGCTTTTCAACGCTCGGGAGATCGAGCTCGCGAAATTCCGGCTTCCGGTAGATCGTACATATTTCGAAATGGCGATCTGCCTCGTACGCCTGCAGCCTGAACTGTCCGTCCGTTTGGTCAAGACCGACGATGCCAGCCAGATCGCCCGGCTGGAGGCGTTAATTGTGAATGGTGGTCTCGCCTGCGTCGGCAATGCCAAACGCGTCTATTTCGACCCTTCCCAATTCCGCATGTACATCGCCGATGCGGTTTATCGTTGGGCGGTCGCGGCCAAGGGTGTCGACAGTCTCATTCCGGCCGACGCCTGACTTCCACGGCCCGCGCGAAGACGGCTTCGAACATTTCGGTCGTCAGGCGGCCGGTGTTCTGGTTGTAACGTGAGCAGTGGTAGCTATCGATCAGCGTCACGCCGCTCGGCATCAGATGTTCCGCCAGATGACCGAACTTTGCCTTTGGCAGGCGCCCGCCGAGGACCTTCACCGCCGATTGATGTGCGATCTGCCCAAGCGCCACGACCACGCGGACATTCGGCAGCACGCCCATTTGGCCAGCCAGGAAGGGGCGGCAGGTGTGTATTTCCTCCGGCGTCGGCTTGTTGGCCGGCGGCAGGCACTTGACCGCGTTGACGATGATCGCGCCGGTCAGCGCCAGATCGTCCTCGGGTGCCCCCGCATAGACGCCCGTCGCCAGTCCGTATTTCGCCAGCGTGGAGAATAGCAGGTCGCCCGAATAGTCGCCGGTGAAAGGGCGCCCGGTACGGTTCGCGCCATGTTTGCCGGGCGCCAGTCCGACGATAGCGAGCCACGCCGCCGGATCGCCGAACGCGTTGACCGGGGAGTTCCACCAGTCCGGATACTCGGCGCGCAATGCCGCGCGCACGCCGACGAGCCGCGGACAGAGCGGGCAGTCGCGGGGCGGTTCGGTGTCGGCGATGGGGGAGGGTGCGAAATACATCATTCCGAGGTAGGTCGGCACGGTGTCCCCGGCAACGCCCCCCTATCGCTACGTCGTCGCGCTCGGTTCGAACCGGCGGGGACGATATGGCAGCCCGACGCAGGCGATTACGGTCGCGCTGGAGCAGATCGGCGGGGTGCGCGCGGTGTCGCCGGTGATCGCCACCGCGCCGCTCGGTCCTTCCATCCGCCGTTTCGCCAACGCCGCGGCTGTGGTCGAAACGGTCGAGAGCCCCCCGGCACTGCTCGCCCGGCTGAAGCGCATCGAGCGCGCGCTCGGCCGGCGGGCGGGGCGCCGCTGGGGCGCGCGAGCGATCGATCTGGATATCGTCCTGTGGTCAGGAGGGCAGTGGCGCCGTCGATCGCTCATGATCCCGCATGCTGCCTATGCCGCGCGAGCGTTCGTGCTGACGCCGGTGACCGCGATCGCCCCCGATTGGCGCGACTCCCGTACGGGCAGAACGATGCGCCAGATGTCGTCGCTGGTTGACCGCCGCCGACCATCCACCTAGGTCCGGCCGCGGCACGCGATGGCCGGGGTCCGTAGCTCAGTTGGTAGAGCAAGCGACTTTTAATCGAGAGGTCCCGGGTTCGAGCCCCGGCGGACCCACCATCGCCTGCCGCTTGGCCCGCGCATGGACGGACGGCGGCGTTCAGTCGCTGGAGACGAACTCGCGGAGTTCTTCCAGCCTGACCATCACGGCCGCGGCGAGGTCGCGGAACTGCTGCTCCTGCCGCTGCGTCACGCCGGTGCGGGGAAGGGGATCGAAAGCGCACAGAGCGCCGAGCGGCTGCCCGTGATCGTCGCGCAAGACCGCACCGACGTAGAAGCGCAGCATGCCGTCGACCACCGCAGGGTTGCCGGCGAACCGCGCATCCTGTCCGGCATCGGGGACGAGGAATACATCGTCCGACGCGACGACGGTGTGTCCGCAGAACGACGTGCGCCGGCTGTAGACGCCCGGCTTCAGCCCGGCAGTCGCGATCAGATACTGCCATTCCTGGTGGACGATCGACACCGCGGCCACCGACGTGCCGAGCGACGCGCGGGCGCGTTCGACCAACCGGTTCAATTCGGGATCGTCGATGATTTCCAGCGCGCCCGATGCGATGACGGCGCGCGAGCGTTCGTCCTCGTCATGAGGCTCTGGCGGCGGGGTATAGAAAGTAATGCCCACGGGCCGCTCCTCGTCTGCGATACACACGCTGCACCAAAATGGTTGCATAACAGCTACAATGGGGCAAACTGTATCGGAACAGAAATGGTTCATCGTCACCGCCGGAACGGTGCAGAAAGCCGGCGACCTGTTGTCAGTGAAGTTGCGAAACACTCATCCCGGCCAGCCTTTGTACGACGAGCGGATGCAGCGGTCGCAGGAATTCGACGCCAAGACCCAAATGATGGCACCACCGGACGCGCGCGCCGACCGGTTCGAGGGTCGGGATCGTGACCGTCAGGTGCGCGCCGTCGGCCATGTACAGGCCGGTCGCGATGCGGCATCCCCCGGTCGACAGATCGACGAGGTCGGCGGCGACCTTGCGCACGGCGGAGCTACAGATGGTGGATTGCAACCGGACCGGGATGCGCAGCGCGCCGCGCCCGTCCCGTTGCGGTTCGACACGCTGGATGGTCATCGCCGGGGTCCTGCAAGCTGTCCGATCATGAGCCGCACGATAGGAGAAACATCGTAAATGAAAGCTGAAGGCGCGCACCGTCGGCCCTTGCCGCCGTTGCTGGCGGGAGCAGCCACTGCATCGGTGGCGGTGGCCCTGCTGCTGATCGCCGGCACGCTGCTCGGGCGGTGGCCGCTGGCGTGGGACCAGACGATCCTGACGAATTTACGCGCATGGGGCGGGCCGCGGTGGCTCGGCAAAGTGGCGGTGGACCTGACCGCGCTTGGCGGCGGCACCGTGCTGACGCTGGCGGTCGCGCTGGTGGCGGGCTTGCTGCTGGTGCGGCGACTGTGGCTGACGGCAGCGGCGATCGTCGTGGCCTGCGCGTCCGGGGCTTGGCTGGTGGGGCTGGCGAAGGACATCGTCGGGCGGACGCGCCCGGATGTCGTCGCGCATCTGGTGCCGGTCTCCAGCGCCAGCTTTCCGAGCGCGCACGCAGCGAACAGCGCGATCGTGTACCTGACCCTCGCCGCGCTCGCCAGTCAGGTCGCGCCGGAACCACCAATTCGGCGCTATCTGATGACGTGTGCGATCCTGCTGGTCGGGGCGATCGGGCTCAGCCGGGTGTATCTGGGCGTGCACTGGCCGTCCGACGTGCTGGCCGGGTGGAGCTTCGGGACGCTCTGGACACTCGGCAGCTGGTGGGCGACCGCGCGTATCCGCGCGTCAATCGGCGGCGAGCGCTAGCAGGCGGCGGGCCGCCTTCAGATGCGGCGCATCGACCATCCGGCCGTCGAGTTGCAACGCGCCCGCGCCGGGGTTCGCCGCGAACAGGTCGACGATCGCCTGCGCCCTCGCGAGCTCCTCGGGCGTGGCCGAAAAAGCGGCGTTGATGATCGGCACTTGCGCCGGGTGGATGGCCATCATGCCGGTGAACCCATCGCGCCGTCCGCGTGCGGCATAGCTGGCAAGGCCGTCGAGATCCCGGAAATCCGGGTACACCGTCTCGATCGCCGCCACGCCCGCCGCGTGCGCGCCGAACAGCGTGAGCGACCGCGCCAGCTGGTAGGGCGCGGTATAGCTGCCGTCCTGCTCTCGCGAGGTTGTGGCGCCGATCGCCGCAGGCAGATCTTCCGCGCCCCAGGTCAGGCCGGCAAGCTGACCCGAGACGGCGGCATAGTCGCCCAGCCGGAACAATGCCGAGGGCGTTTCCGTTGCGATCGGCAGAATCGGGGTGCCCGGCAGCCGCTCCGCCAGCGTCCGAACGCCGTCTGCACCCTCCGCCTTGGGCAGGACGATGCCGTCCGGGACAGCGCGCAGGATCGCCGCAAGATCGAGCGCCGCTTCCTCGCCATCCAGCGGATTGATGCGGACGAAGAGCGTCGGGCCATGCCCGCGTCGGCGCGTGACGAAATCGGTGACCGCGTCGCGCGCGATCGGCCGGGCCGGCGGCGCGACCGCATCCTCCAGATCGAGGATCAGCGCGTCGGCCCCGAGAGTCAGCGCCTTTTCCATTCGTTCCGGCCGGTCGCCGGGTACGAACAGCAGCGAGCGCAGCCTCATACGCCGCGTTCGGCCAGTGCGCGCTCCCACGCCAGCGCATCGCGGACGATCAGGTCGAGGTCGTCGCGTTCCGGCCGCCAGTCGGTCGCCGCCAGAATCGCACGGTTGTCGGCGATCAGCTCCGCGGGGTCGCCGGCGCGGCGCCCTTCGTAGCGGCGCGCGATCGTGACGTTCGTGACGCGGGCGACGGCGTCGAGCACCTGATTGACGGAAAAGCCGCGACCATAGCCGCAGTTGAGCGTGTGGCTGCGCGCCGGCTCGCTGCGCAACAGGGCAAGGGCGGCGACATGCGCGGCGGCGAGGTCGCTGACGTGGATGTAATCGCGCACGCCGGTGCCGTCCGTGGTCGGGAAGTCCGTACCGAAGACCGCGACGCTGTCGCGCTTGCCCGTCGCCGCCTCGACCGCGACCTTGATCAGGTGAGTCGCGCCCGCCGTCGACTGGCCGGTACGCCCCTGCGGGTCCGCGCCTGCGACGTTGAAATAGCGCAGTGCCGCATAGTTGATCGGGTGGGCGGCCGCGACATCGCGCAACATCGTCTCCGTCATCAGCTTCGACATGCCGTACGGGTTGATCGGCACGGTCGGGTCGCCCTCCGCCACCGGCACCTTGTCCGGCGTGCCGTAGGTCGCGGCGGTGGAGGAGAAGATGAAGTGCTTCACGCCCTCCGTCACTGCACTCTCGATCAGGGAGCGCGAAGCCGCTGTGTTGTTGCGGTAGTATTTGAGCGGATCGCTGACGGACTCCGGCACCACCACCGATCCTGCGAAGTGGAGGATCGCGTCCACGTCGTGCCCGCGGATCGCAGCGCGCACACGGCCCTCGTCCGACACGTCGCATTCGATCAGCGTCGCGCGGTCGTCCACCGCCCAGTCGAAACCGGTGACGAGATTGTCCACGACGACGACCTCCGCCCCCGCATCGAGCAGCGCCAGTACGGCGTGGCTGCCGATATAGCCCGCACCGCCCGTCACCATCACCGCCATCGTCGCATGCTCCCTGACCCTTACGGTGGCCCTAGCGACTTCCTATCTGCCGATCAAAGGAGACGATGATGACCAAATATGCCACGTTGGCCGGTGGTTGCTTCTGGTGCACGGAAGCGGTGTTCAAGGACGTGATCGGCGTCGAAAGCGTCGAGAGCGGCTATATCGGCGGGCATGTGCCCGATCCGACCTACAAGCAGGTGTGCGGCGGCGACACGGGTCATGCCGAGGCGATCCGGGTCGGCTACGATCCCGACCAGCTTCGCTATGCCGACCTGCTCGACATCTTTTTCGCGACGCATGACCCGACGCAGCTGAACCGTCAGGGCAACGATGTCGGGACGCAGTACCGCTCGGCGATCTTCCCCGCCGACGAGGCGCAGGAAACCGAAGCGCGCGCCGCGATCGAGCGAGCGGGCGAAACGGGAGGAAAGATCGTGACGACGATCGAGCCGATGACGACGTGGTACCCGGCGGAGGGTTATCATCAGGATTATTGGGAAACGTCGGGCCGGTCGAACCCGTATTGCATGGCCGTCATCCCGCCCAAGCTGCAAAAGCTGCGGAAGAGCTTCGCGGCGCGGTCACGGGCGGTGAGTGTCTGATCGCAAGGCGCTCTCGCCGAGGAACGATCATGGATCAGGATCGCTGATGCCGACCGTTCCGGACCCGGAGCGATGCCAACAGGACATTTTCCGATGAAAGCCATCCTCCCGCTCGCGTGCCTGTCGTTGCTCGCCCTGCCGCTGGCTGCCTGCGGGGGCAAAGGTGACGACAAGCTGGCCGAACGGGTGGAGGATGCCGCCGACAACCGCGCCGACTCGCTGGAAGCCATGGCGGACAATCTTCAGGAGCGGGCGGAGCGGACGCGCGATGTGGGCGAACAGCGTGCCGACGCGATCGACGCGGCCGATGTGAATGCCCAGGCCATGTCGCCGGAGCGCAAGGCGGACATCGTCGCCAACGAGGCAGCGGCCGTTCGCTAACGGCAATCGCGCTGGCGACGTCTAGCGCGTCGCGGCGCGGGCGAGGCGGTCGTTGATCGCCTCGCCGATGCCGTCCGATGGAATGGGAGCAACGGCGATGCGCGCCTTCGGCGAGGCATCGGCCCGGTGCAGGGCATCGAACAGCTGTGCTGCCGCCGCCACGGGGTCGCTGCTGGCCGAGAGCGTCTCGTCACCGAGAATCGCTCCGAACCCGATCAGCCATTCGTCCGGCTCGGCCGTCAGGGCGTTCAACCGCAGAGGCTTGTGCGGCGCGTAGTGCGTCGCAAGCTGGCCGGGTGCGACGATGTCGCCGGCCAGAAGCGGCGGGGATCGCGTCCCGCCGGGTGCCGACAACGACAGGACCGACATCAGGTTCGCCGAGGTGATAGGTCCGGGCCGCAACACGTCGCGCCCCATGACGATCGTCGATTCCAGCCCGGCCGCGCACGGTCCGTCGTCGATCACCAGCGGTACCGCGTCCCCGAGGCTGGCGACGACATGCTCCGCTCGGGTGGGGCTGATGCCGTTGCTGCGATTGGCGGACGGAGCGGCCAAGGCGCGACCGCTCGCCGTGATCAGCGCCTGCATGGCTCGGTGTGCCGGTATGCGGATGGCCACAGTCCCCAAGCCGGCCGTGACGATCGACGCAACCGGAGCACCGGGGCGCAGTGGCAGCACCAGCGTCAGCGGCCCCGGCCAGAACGCCGCCGCCAGCGCGCGCGCATCGTCGTCGAACTCCGCCAGCGCGTCGGCCGCCGCGAGGTCGCCGACATGCACGATCAGGGGGTTGAACGCCGGACGACCCTTGGCCGCGTAGATGCGCGCCACCGCCGCCGAATCGCTGGCGTCGGCAGCGAGGCCGTAGACGGTTTCGGTGGGCACCGCGACGATCCCGCCGCCCCGGATCATGTCCGCCGCCGCCGCGATCGCCGCCGGGCCGTAGGGGAAGATGGAGGCGTTTGGAGCGGTCATCGCCGCGGGCTATAGCCTTGCCAAACACAGGAGAGAAATCTTGGCCTTCGCAGCCCCCGTCGCGGAACAGCGCTTCGTCCTCGATCACGTCGTCGGCCTGCCCGAACTTGCCCGAACCGACCTGTTCGCCGCTGCGAGCGAGGACGTGGTCGATGCCGTGCTGGAAGGCGCCGGCCAGTTCGCAGAGGGTGAGTGGGCGCCGCTCGCGAAGGTCGGCGATACCGTGGGCGCGACCTGGACGACCAAGGGCGTGATCATGCCGGCGGGCTATCCGGAGGCGTACCGCGCCTATGTTGAGGGTGGCTGGGGCACGATCGGCGCGCCGGAAGCGTGGGGCGGTCAGGGGCTGCCCTTCGCGCTCCAGACCGCGGTGCTGGAGACGCTGGGCGGGGCCAATACCGGTTTCGCCTTGTGCCCGACGCTGACGGTGGGGGCGATCGAGGCGCTCCGGCATCACGGATCGCCGGAACAGCAGGCGCTGTACCTGCCGCACCTTGCGACCGGGGAATGGACGGGGACGATGAACCTGACCGAACCGCAGGCGGGCAGCGATGTCGGCGCGCTGCGGACGATGGCGACGCCGCGCGGCGGCAACCAATGGTCGATCAAGGGGACGAAGATCTACATCTCGTTCGGGGACCACGACATGGCCCCGAACATCGTCCACCTCGTGCTGGCGCGGACGCCCGACGCGCCGCCGGGCACGCGCGGCATTTCGCTGTTCCTCGTGCCGAAATACCGGCTGGATGCGGACGGGAAGCCGGGCGCGTTCAACGACGTCCGCGTCGTGTCGATCGAGCACAAGATGGGGCTGCACGCCTCCCCCACCTGCGTGCTGTCGTTCGGCGATCACGACGAGTGTCTCGGCGAGCTGATCGGGCCGGAGCATGGCGGCCTGCGGGCGATGTTCACGATGATGAACAACGCGCGCCTCAACGTTGGGCTTCAGGGCGTGCAGATCGCGGAGGGCGCGACGCAGGCGGCGGTCGCCTATGCACTGGACCGCGTGCAGTCGGCGCGGGCGGGGTCGCCGGACAAGGCACCGATCCGCATCGTCGATCACCCCGACGTGCGCCGCATGCTGCTGCGGATGAAGGCGCAGACGCAAGCGGCGCGGGCGTTGGTCTATTACGCGGCGGGACAGGTCGATCGTGCGACGCTGGGCGATGCGGCGGCGAAGGGGCGGCTGGAACTCGTCACGCCGCTGGCGAAGGCGCACGCGACCGATCTCGGCAACGAGGTCGCGAGCATCGGCATCCAGGTGCACGGGGGCATGGGCTATATCGAAGAGACGGGGGCGGCGCGCTTCTTCCGTGATGCGCGGATTACACCGATCTACGAAGGGACGAACGGGATTCAGGCGGCCGATCTGGTGGGGCGTAAGCTGGGGCTGGAGAACGGCGCGGTGTTTGCGGCGCTGATCGCTGACATGCGGGCGGAGGCGAAGACGGCGGGTTTGGTCGAGCTGGTCGAGGCGTGCGACGCCGCCGGTCGCCGGCTCGCCACCGCGGACGCCGACGACAAGCTGGCGGCGAGCTATCCGTTCCTAACGATGCTGTCGGTCGCGACCTGCGGCTGGCTGATGGAGCGCGAGGCCGCGGCGGCGACCGGGGATGACGACTTTGCGACGATGAAGCGGGCGAGCGCGCGCTTCTATCTGGAGCAGATCGTGCCGGAGGCGCTGGGGCTGGTCGCGGCCGCGAATGCGTCGGCGGAGGCGCTCTATGCGGTGCAGGCGGAGATGTTTGCGGCGTAGCGTTTGCTAGCCGAGCCGCGTCGGCCGTCACCCCTTTTGTGCAAGTGACGGCGGACGCGGAAGACCCCCGTCTATCAGGCGGCGATATCGTACGGCTTGATCTCGCCCGCCAGATACAGGTTCCGGGCCTTGGCGCGGCTGAGCTTGCCCGAGCTGGTGCGAGGCAGGGTGCGCGGCGGGATCAGTTCTACCACGCAGTTCATGCCGGTGACCGAGCGGACCCGCTCGCGGATCGCATCGCGGAGGCGCGTGCGCTCCGCATCGTCGCTGCTGCGGCACTGGACGAGGACGGCGGGGGTTTCCTCGCCGCCCGGCGTGGTGATCGCAAAGGCGGCGATGTCGCCGGCCTTGAAGCCGGGGATCTGCTCGACGGCCCATTCGATGTCCTGCGGCCAGTGGTTCTTGCCGTTGACGATGATCATGTCCTTGGCGCGGCCGACGATGTAGACATAGCCGTCCGACAGATAGCCCATGTCGCCGGTGTCGAGCCAACCGTCCTGCATGCACGCCTCGGTCGCGGCGGGGTCGCGGAAATAGCCGACCATGACTGACGGACCCTTGCACCAGACCTTGCCGATCGCACGATCGGGCAGGGGCGTGCCGTTCTCCTGACGGATCTCGACCACCATGTCGCGCACCGGCTTGCCGCAATTGACGATCGCGCGGAACCGCTGCGGCCGGCCATTGTCGTTCGCGCCGTTGTCGTGCGTGCCTGACAGTTCGGTTTCCTCGACCAGTTCAACGCGGATACCCTCGCCCGGCGGCATGATCGACACCGCCAGCGTCGCTTCCGCCAGCCCGTAGCTGGGGAGGAACGCCGACGCCTTGAAACCCGCATCGGCGAAGGCGTCGACGAACGACTGCATCACGTCGGGGCGGATCATGTCGGCACCGTTGCCGGCGACGCGCCAGCGCGACAGGTCGAACCGATCCGACGCTTTGGTCTGCGACGACATGCGACGCGCGCAGATGTCGTAACCGAAAGTCGGCGAATAGCTGAGCGCGGTGCCCTTGTGCCGGCTGATGAGGTCGAGCCACGCGAGCGGACGGCGAGCGAAATCCTCCGTCTTCAAATAGTCCGTCGACACCTGATTGGCGACCGGCGACAGGAAGCAGCCGACGAGGCCCATGTCGTGATACCAGGGCAGCCAGCTGATGCAGCGATCGGTACCGTCGATCTGCATCCCGTGGCTGTGCGCTGCGAGGTTGTTCAGCAACGCCTCGTGCGTGATGGCGACGCCGTGGGGGAAACGGGTCGAGCCGCTGGAATATTGCAGGTAAGCGACCTGATCGCCAGTCGCGGCGGGCAGCGCCACGTCGGGCACCGCGCGCGCGCCGAATTCGGCCCAATCAACGCCGGTGGTATTCGCCAGCGCCGCCGCCGCGCCGGCCATCTCGGCCAATTCGGGCGGGTAGATCAGCATCGACGGATCGCAACTCGACAGCTGGACGCGCAGTTGTTCAATATAGCTGTCGCGGCCACCAAACGACGTCGGCAGCGGCAGCGGCACGGGCCACGCGCCGGCGTAGACGACGCCGAAGAACAGGGCCGCGAATTCGGCGGACGTCTCGGCGACGAGCGCGACGCGATCCTCGGGCTTGATACCGGCCGCGATGAGGCGACGGGCAGCGTCGAGCGCGTCCGTCCGCAGCTCCGTGAAGGGGTAACCGCGCACCAGCGTGCCGCGTGCGTCATGGAAATTAAGGCCGCGTTTACCGGATGCAGCGTAATCCAGAGCCTCGCCCAGCGTGGCGAAATCCGCGTAACGGCGGGGCAGCGAATCCTCGGTCGGCGTCGCCTGGGGCGCGTCCATCGGGGTTTGCGTCTCGGTCATCGACGGGTCTTGCCTTCTCTTGGTCTTCCGGCGCGAAACGCGCCAACGTTCCTCTTCACGGCCCAGTGTGGCACAATCAAGGCCATGCGACGCCCCAATCGTGCCGATGCCCGGCCCATTCCGCCCCTCGACGCCGCGTCGCTGGAGCGGCTCGCCCTGCGCTATGTCGAACGGTTCGCCACAACACAGGGCAAGCTGGTCGACTATCTGAAGCGCAAGATCCGCGAGCGCGGATGGGAGGGCGAGCCTGCCGATACGGTCGCGATGGCGGCGAAGATGGCGGATCTGGGCTATGTCGACGATCGCGCCTGGGCGGAAGCGAAGGCGTCGGCGCTCGGCCGGCGCGGGCTGGGGGCGGGGCGGGTGCGGCAGGCGCTGTCCGCCGCGCGTGTCGGCGAAGCGGATGCCAGTGCCGTCGCACCAGCCGTGGCAAAGGAGGCGGTGGAGAGCGCGTTGCGGCTGGCGAAGCGGAAACGGATCGGGCCGTTCGCGCTTGCACAAGCGGACCGGCCGTTGCGACAGAAGCAGTTGGCGACGATGATCCGGGCAGGTCACGGCTTCGCGCTGGCGCGGGCGATCGTCGATTCTGCGCCCCGTGAGGGTGACGATCTGGATAGTTTTACCGACCTGATGCATTGCAGCGAAGATGAATGATGCTAGTCAGGCCGCGCCAGGGGTGACTTATGCAAGTTGACGTGCAGCAGGGGGGCGAACCCGGAAGTGGCGCCGAGCCTGTTGCAGTCGGCGGCGTCATCAAATGGTTCGATGTGACCCGGGGCTTTGGGTTCGCGGTAGCCGACGATGCGGCGATCGGCGACATCCTCGTTCATTTCAGCGTGTTGCAGCCGCACGGCCGCCGCAGCCTGCCCGAGGGTGCGCGTGTCGAGGCGATGGCGGTGCAGCGCGGTCGCGGCTTTCAGGCGCGCGAAATCGTCGCCATCGACCTCTCCGGTGCCGTCGAGGAAACGCCGCCGCGTCGTCCGACCGTGGCCGGCCGTATCGATCCCGCATCGCTGATCGAATCAGCGGGGCCGCTGGAACCGGTCAGCGTGAAGTGGTTCAACAGATTGAAAGGATACGGTTTTCTGGTCCGATCGTCGGACGGTCGCGACGTATTCGTGCATATGGAGACGCTGCGTCGCGGCGGCGTCCCGTCGGTCGAGCCGCAACAGCCGCTGCTCGCGCGCATCGTCGACGGCGACAAGGGGCCGCTCGCGGTGCTGGTCGAGGACGCGAACGACGACCTTGGCGGTAAGGGCTTCAGCGACGGGTCAGACATGGCGGCGGAGGACGAAGCATGATGCGGTCGATGACGCTATCTTTGGCGGCGAGCGTGCTGGCCCTGACCGGCTGTTCGCGCGGCGACGGCGATGCGGCGACCGTGTCGCGCACCACGACGATCCCGGTGAAGATCGCCGCGAACGGTCGCGTGCAGGTGTTCCGCGCCGAACTGGCCCGGACCAAGGAGGAGCAGGCCACGGGTCTGATGTTCCGCACCAATCTCGCCCCCGATTTCGCGATGCTGTTCGCCCCCTACCCGGCGGAAGGCGGCGGGCCGCGGGAGGCGAGCTTCTGGATGAAGAACACGCCGAGCCCGCTCGACATCGTCTACATCCGCGCGGACGGCACGATCGCGCGCATCGCCGAGAATACGGTGCCGTTTTCCGAAACGCCGATCGCGTCGGGGGAGCCGGTGGCCGCGGTGCTGGAGGTTCGCGGCGGGCGTACCGCCGAACTGGGCATCGGCGAGGGCGACAAGGTGTCGTGGACTATGCCCCGGCCCTGACCATCGTAGAAGCCGTCATGGTTGAAGGTGGGCGGCAGGCGAGGTAAGCGACGCATCATGGGCATCAATCGCAATCCCTTCACCTGGTGGAACGGCGCCTCCTGGGGCACGTGGTTCTACGGTCTTCGCGGCATGAAGCAGATGGGCGAGGATTCGCTCGGCAACGTGTATTTCGAAGGTCGCAAGGACACGTACGGCAATCCGCGCCGCTGGGTGATCTACAACGGCTCGAACGATGCCAGCCGGGTGCCGCCCGCCTGGTTCAGCTGGCTGCATCATCAGGTCGACGACGTGCCCGATCGTGCGCTGCCCGCGCCGCGTGCGTGGCAGAAGCCGGCGGTCGCCAACCTGACCGGGACGGCGCTCGCCTATCGTCCTTCGGGGTCGCTGGAGAAGGGCGGCCGGCGTGCGGCTGCGACGGGCGACTATGAAGCCTGGACGCCGGAGGGGTGAACCGACGCTGGATCGCCGCGGCAGTGCTGGTCGCGGCGCTGCTGGGGGTCGGTGGCTGGTTCGGCTATCGCGCGCTGGAAGACCGGAATACGCCTGCGCCCGTTCACCGCGTCGAGCAGGTCGTTCCCGAAGGTCCGCCACCCGCGGCGAGCGGGATCGAGACGATCGACGCGGGCGAGGACGCGGTCGCCAATGGCGGCACGCCGATGGCGCAGCGCGTGGCGGTGCTCGGCCTGCTGAACAAGCGTAACGGCGAAAGTCGCGAGATCACGCTGAAGCCGGGTCAGACGACGCGGATCGGTGATGTCGTGGTACGGCTGCGCGCGTGCGAGAAGACCGCGCCGTGGGAGCAGGACCAACTGACCGGTGCCTTTGCGCAGGTGATCGTCCGCGGTTCCGATGCGAAGTGGCGGCGTGCGTTTTCGGGTTGGCTGTTCAAGGAGCGGCCGGGCCTGAACGTGGTACAGCACCCGATCTACGACGTGTGGACCAAAAGCTGCACGATGTCCTTTCCCGATAAGGGTGCGGATACCGAGGCGCTGACATCGACCAAGCGGTCGAGCGCGCCGAAATCAGCGGCCCCGGCTGCGGACCAGGGCGATGGCCCCGCCGACGACGACGCGCCGGTCGAAAGCGCCGCGCCCAGCAACGCAACGTAGTCGTCGCGGTCGATCTCGACCGCGCCGAGCGAGGCGAGGTGCGAGGTCTGGAACTGGCAGTCGAGCAGGGTAAACCCGCCGACGCGCAGGCGGGCGATCAGCCACGCGAGCGCGACCTTCGACGCGTCGGTCGCGCGGCTGACCATGCTCTCCCCGAAGAACGCGCGCCCCAGCGCCAGCCCGTAGAGGCCGCCGACCAGCCGGTCGCCGTCCCAGCATTCGACCGAATGCGCGTAACCGCGATCATGCAGATCGAGGAACACGCGCTCGATTGCGGTGCTGATCCACGTTTCCGGCCGATCGGTGGCGCTTTCGGCGCAGAGGCGCAGCACGGCCTGGAAGTCGGCGTCGGCGGTGACCCGGAAGCGATCGGCGGCGATCCGGCGGCGCAGCGAGCGCGACAGGTGGAAACCCTCCAGCGGGAGGATCGCGCGGCGGCGCGGCTCTACCCAATACACGTCGTCCGCATCGCGCGCGTCCGCCATCGGGAAGACGCCGACCGAATAGGCGCCGAGGACGAGGTGGGGATCGAGCATGGTCATCGGATGCAACTACCGTGGCGATGCGCGCGACGGTCGGCAAGAGGCTGTCCCATCGATGTCATGAACGGCCGGGGTTCCGCGACGGGCGAGGAATGGGTACGGGCGGGCATCATGTCAGACCAGACCCACCCCGCGCCGGAACTTCCGGTGGAGCCACTCGGCGCGCCGATCGGCTTTGCCGAATTCGTGGCGCTGGTCGCGGCGCTGATGGCACTGGGTGCGCTGGGCACCGACGCGATGTTGCCGGCGCTGCCCGCGATCGGCGAGGCGCTGGGCGTGGCGAGCGCGAACGACCGGCAGTTCGTGGTGTCGGCATTCCTCGGCGGGTTCGGCGTTGCGCATCTGGTGCACGGGCCGCTCGCGGACCGGTACGGGCGGCGGCGTGTGCTGTTGTTCGCGCTGGCGGGCTATGTCGTCGCCAATGCCGCCGCGGCGGTGGCGGGCAGCTTCACGCTGCTGCTGGTGGCGCGAGTGGCCGGCGGGGCCTGCGTCGCGGCGACCCGGGTCGCGACGATCGCGCTGGTTCGCGACTGTTATCACGGCCGGGCGATGGCGCGCGTCATGTCGATTGCGTTCATGGTGTTCATGATCGTGCCGGTGCTGGCCCCGTCGATGGGGCAGGCGGTGCTGCTGTTCGGCGACTGGCGGACGATTTTTTGGGTGATCGCCGGGGCGGGGGCGGTGATGTTCGCGTGGCTGGGCTTGCGCATGCCGGAGACGTTGCGGCCGGAGGCGGCGCTGCCGATCCACCCGCGGCGGATCGTCGCCGGGTGGCGCACCGCGCTGACCGACCGGCAGTCGATCGGCTACACGCTGGCCGCGACGATGCTGCTGGGGGCGCTGTACGGATATCTGAACACGATCCAGCAGATCATGTTCGATGTGTTCCGCCATCCGCAGCTGCTCGCCGCAGTGTTTGCGGGGACGGCGGCGACGATGGCGGCGGCGAACCTGCTCAACGCGCGGATCGTGATGCGGCTGGGCACCCGGCGGATCGCCCAGAGCGCGCTGGTGGTGCTGATCGCGACGGGCGCGGTGCACTGGACGCTCGCCGGACTGGGGGTGGATTCGCTGATCGCGTTTTCCGTGTTGCAGGCGATTACGATGGCGAGCTTTGCGCTGGCCTCGTCCAATTTCTCGGCGATGGCGATGGAGAATATGGGCGCGATCGCCGGCACGGCGTCGAGCGTGCAGGGCTTCATCAGCATCACCGCCGGCGTCCTGATCGGCGCCGTCATCGGGCAGGCGTTCGACGGATCGGTCGTGCCGATGGTCGCAGGCTTCCTGATCGCCGGCGTGATCGCGCTGGCACTGGTCGCCGTGATCGAGCGCGGCCGATTGTTCCGCGCCTAGGCAACGGAACCGCCACGCCGATCCCGCCGTTCGACCTTGCACAGATCAAGAAGAGGACGACGACATGGGCGGTCAGCAGATTCCCGGCCACGGCACCGGCGACGACGGTTGGGACGAGGAAGGCTATGACGAGAGTCAGCGCGCCGAGATCCTGGAGGCCACGCGCAACGGCCCGACCGACGGCATCGTCCTGACCGACCTCGACCCGGATCTCGGCGACGAGGACAGCGAGGGCGAGCCGATCGACGATCTCGACATGACCGATGACGAGGTCGGCGAGACCGATGCGTCGGTGAAGATGGACGAGGACGACATCGACGAAGACGACGTTCAGGAGGAACTGGACGACGGCAGCATCGACGATGACGAAGACCTCGACGACGCCGACGACGTCGCGCTGAAACCCTGACGGGGTGCGCAGCGCCCTGATCGGCATCGCATCGGCCGCGATCGGTATCGTCGCGGCCGGCTGTACGAACGGGGTGGAGTCCGCCGCAGTGGCGAGCAACACCGTCGACCTGTCCGCCGTCGCCAGGGACGCGGTCGCGGACATCGGCAATTACTCGGCGGTGGCACCCATCCCCGCCGACGAGCAAGCGGCGGGCGATGTCGTCCGGGGCATGTTTGCGGCTTTGCTCGACCGGCGTTGGGATGCGGCCCGCGCGGCGTGGCGTGACCCGGCGTCGGCGCACCGGCTGGAGGGTGAGCGCCGCGGCTACGACCGTTTCATGGCGGAGGTCGGGCGCGCCGTGCCGGACGGCCGGACCGACGACATGGCCGTGCCGCTGGAGATCGTCGCGACCCCGGCCAAGGGTGTGCAGCAACTCTATGTCGGCGAGGCGGCGTTGATCCGCGAGCCTGCCACGACCGGTCGCTGGCGCATCGATCGCGTCGAATTGTCGCCGGCCATGCCCGCACGCGCTGCCGCGACCTATCGGTGCACCGGCGGGGCGATCCTGAGCGTCGCTTTCGACAATCGGCGACAGACGGCGGTAGCGACATCCGGGCGTGCGACCTGGCGCCTGGAGCAGCAGCGAGCGGCGTCGGGGATCGCCTATTCAGGTGACGGCGCGCTGTTGCGCGGCAAGGGCCGCGATGCCGACTGGTCGGTGCGCGGCGGTTCCATAGTGCGCTGCCGCACGGTCTAGCGCCGCGTCGCCGACCGCGATCGATGTGGCGGGAACATGGCGGGAGTGGCGGAAAGCCTCGCTTTTGACATGGTTTATTCACCTGCGTGACAGGAACCGTGTCGTTCCGGCAACACAGGCCGAAAAGCGCCGCGCCTTGAAACCTTGCGCTGCAACAAACCTGTCACTGAACGCTTCTGCATGCCTGGATCGGGTCTGGATCGACCCCGACACCGACCGGATAGTTAAACCAACAAGGCCATTTTCGATGCGTAAGCTCTCCCTCGCCGCCGCCCTTCTGGCAGTCACCGCCGCCGTTCCCGCCTTCGCGCAGGACGACACCATCCCCGCCGACGCCGCGCGCGCGCCGGACGGCACCCGCGCATTCGGCATCGAGCCCTACGTCGCCGTGCTGGGCGGCTGGGAAGGCTTCGACCGCAACCCGGGTCACGGCATTCCGGCGACCCCGATCGGCGGCAACAAGCTGGACGGCAGCCTGGTGCAGGGCATCGTCGGCGTGAACGTTCCGCTCGGGCCGGTGTTCGTCGGCGTCGAGGGTAACGCCGCCAAGGGCGTGTCGGGCGACATCGATTGGGAGTATGGCGCAGCGGGTCGTTTCGGCTTCCGCGCCGGCGACAGCGGCCTGTTCTACGGCAAGGTCGGCTACCAGTGGGTGAACTTCGACCGTTTCGGCAACAACAGCCGTGACTTCCACGCGATCACCTACGGCGTCGGTGCCGAGGTCGGTCCGAAGGACATCGGTCTGGCGGGCATCACCGGCAACGCCGGCGTGCGCTTCCGCTTCGAGGTTTCGACCTTCGGCGGCGCGGACAGCTTCCGTCCGATGGCCGGCGCGGTGTTCCACTTCTAGTCGCACCGTCGCTTCGGCGAGGAACGGGGCGGGGCGCGACGATGGTCGCGCCCCGCCTTTTTCGTGCGCGCTACAGCCCGGCGGCGTTGGCGACCGCGATGAGGTCGGCGGCGTCGACCACTTCCCCCGCGGCGTCGGTGATCGTCGCGTTGCCCGAGCTATTGGTGCCGGCCTGTTCGCGTGGGGCGGAGTCGGCGACGTCATAGGCGGTCCAGACGATCCCGCCGGCCCAGAGGAGCGCGGACCAGCGGCTGCGGAACAGGCGGGACATCGGCACCGCAATGTCCTGCCAGATCAGCGGTTAACGAACCGGATGCCGGCAGATTGGTGTCTGCCTCGGATCGGAAGGTTAGGCTAAGGTTAGTCCAATGCGGCGTTTTGGTGGTGGTGGCCCGGATGCTGTCGACGCTCACGATCGGCTCCCGCCCTTGTCGAGGAGCCGGACCATTTACGCGGCTCATCCGGTGTAGGACAGCGAGGCATGGAGAATGTTGGAGACGCTTGACGGCGCACCGATGACGTGATGCAATATCATCACCTTCATCGGGAGATCGTCAGATGTCACGCTCACGTTCCTTCGCCTCCCCCTATGCTTCCGCCCGCGGTGCCACCGCCTCCGGTATCGGCGAGCCGATCAGCGGGCTGAACATCACGCCGCTGATCGACGTGATGCTGGTGTTGCTGGTGATGATGATCATGATCCTGCCGACGACGCTGCATAAGGTGACGATCGACCTGCCTGCGCCCGGCGGCACGACCGAGCCGCGCATCGAGCATCGGCTGGACCTGAGCCGCAGCGGCGTCGCGGTGCTGGACGGCGTGGCGACGAGCGACACGGCCCTGCCGGCGCGGCTGGCGGTGCTGAAGGCGGATCCGAAGGCGCTGCTGGTGATGAACACCGATCCGGAGGCGCGGTACGAACGCTTCGATCAGGTGCTGGCCGTGGTGAAGCGCGCCGGCATCACGCGGCTGGGCTTCGTGGGGAACGAGCGGATGGTGGAGTGAGGGGCTGGGGGTTCCGTCCTTCTCCCTCCCCGGCAAGGGGAGGTCGGGGTGGGGTGGAATTTTGGCCATACCGCTGGTGGAGAGCTCTTCCTTGAAGCCACCAGGTTCCGAACGCGCAGGGCTGGGCTGACACCGCATCGACATCGCTCGCGGCGAAGCCCTCCCCCAACCCCTCCCCGCGGGAAGGGGAGCCTGTCGGGTGCGGGGTGAGCGATACCTCTTCCCCGCACCCCGGCGGCTACCCACATTCGGGGCATGATGGACAGGGCATGACGGGCAGGGTGAAGCGCAAGGCGGGACTGGCGGCGGCCGCAGCCCGCGCCGCCGCCGAAGCCGCACCGCCGCCGACCTGCGCGCTGTGCGAGCGGCCGCTGGGCGCGCGGGTGGAGTGGCATCATCTGGTGCCCAAGAGCGAAGGCGGCCGCGTCACCGCCCCGGTCCACCCGATCTGCCACCGCACGATCCACGCGACGCTGCCGAACGGGGAATTGGCGCGGGCCTATGCCGACCCGGCGGTCCTGCGCGACCACCCCGCGATCGCGCGCTTCCTGCGCTGGGTGGAGGACAAGCCGGCGGACTTTTCGGTGCCGGTGAGACGGGGGCGGTGAGGATGGGGCGGGCTCTTGCTCGCTGTGCCGATCAGCCTATGTTCGGAAGCATGGCGACACATGCTAACCATGATTACGCGGACGATGGCGAGGCGACCGAGCCGGGCTACGCCGCGTGGAAGCGGGCCAAGATCGAGCGAGGGCTGGAGCAGAGCCGCGATCGGTCGGCGATGATCCCGGTGGAGCAGGTGCTGCGAAACCTCTCGCTTGAGGGTTAGCTTTACGCCGCAGGCGCAGGACGACCTTGCGGCGATCCGCGACTGGATCGCTCAAGATGATCGCGCTGCGGCTGATCAAGATCAGGCGAATTGCCTAATCATACGCCGCAGAACTTAGTCAGCCTCGCGCAAATAGCGGCCCCGCATCTTCGCCATCACGACGCCGTCCGCTCGACGCAAGCTCGATAACCTCATGCCAGATTTCAAAGGTTTGCCTGACG
Source organism: Sphingomonas sp. AC435 (assembly GCF_979253005.1). Lineage (NCBI taxonomy): Bacteria > Pseudomonadati > Pseudomonadota > Alphaproteobacteria > Sphingomonadales > Sphingomonadaceae > Sphingomonas > Sphingomonas sp. AC435. The sequence goes on along the minus strand of NZ_CEEDCJ010000007.1, from coordinate 98,028 downwards.
TCCGCGACAATCGCGTCGTAATCCAAAAGATCCTGTTCAGAACAGGAATATGATCGGACTGTCCGAGCGTCGTTATCGAGGTACCGCCAATGTTCCAACTCGATATCTGCTAGGTCCGGATAGTTTTCTCGCCATCTATGATGCATCGCCGAGAAGATGAAGCGCCTGCCTATCTCGGATAACGGCTGCGTTCTACGCAGGTCTGGAAACGCAGCTACAATTCGACCAGTATTGTAGGTGAACAGCATGGGCATGCCGAAATCATAGGCGTGTCCGAACGGCATGGTTAGCCGGCGAACATCCTCACGGCGGGCTTGGATGCCGTGCTCAAGTGCATAAGCATGGGTAGCACGTGCAACGGGGACATTCATGGCGAGCAAATCTGGATTGCTTTTACACGCCTTCCGAACGACATTTTCCAATGTCTGGAGAGGAGTTGCGGCTTTCTCTTCCTGAAGTAGCGGATACTGTTCATTACACGCATCGCCGCTATGTTGACGAAACGGCTCGTAAGAACCCACAATTGGCTTCGGGCGTTCGATAGATGTCAATCTCCAGCGCTTCATATCCACAGATTTAAAGGCAAGGTTGGCAATATCCGTTTCAGTAAGGCGGCGACTCTTCATCGGGTTCTCCTACCCTTGGGGTGGCTTTAACAGCAATTTTATGATGGCGAAAATACTCAACAATAGTCCTATTCGTCATTCTTAGGCCGAATACCCTCTCCGGGCGCCCAGCTGTGACTCGGTCCCACGGGCTACCAGGCGCATGAGAAAGTTCCACAAGTCGTCCAGCGCTCAGATCAATAAACGGTGCGGCAAGATCTGAAATCCTTTGGATCAGTTCACAATTATCTGGCAGTGGCACGACCGATATTGACCCTGTCCTCACATCCTTCCTGGTGGCAAGCCTTGTAATTGGTTGAGAGCCAAATTCTCTCAAGGCATCATATGTAGGAACATTCACGGGGCCATATTTCCATGCCTCAAAAGTTCCTGAGATTAATGGCTCTCCTGTTTCCAAGAGGTGGCGCCCGTGAATAAAATAGATGATCTTCTGTAAGCTAAGATTTGTTACTGGTTTACCCCGGCGGATTGCCTCCTGAATAATAACATTGGCGACACTCCTCGGATCAAGCATTTTACTCCGCCGCCACGCCAGCCCGCGAGAACATGTCGCCGGTTTCCAGACCCAGGTCCTGCTCCGTGGGGCGGATGATCTTCGCCTTCTGGCGCTTGTCGAACGAGTCCCAGACGTCGTTCCACTGGCCCTTGGTCGCGGCCTTCGAATATTCGGTGGCGCGCTGTTCGAAGAAGTTGGCGTGCTCGACGCCGTTCAGCATCGGCGCGAGCCAAGGCAGGGGATGCTCGTCGATCATGTAGATCGGCTTCAGACCGAGCTGGCCCATGCGCCAGTCGGCGATGAAGCGGATGTACTTCTTGATCTCCTTGGGCGTCATGCCGTTGACCGGACCCATTTCAAACGCGAGGTCGATGAAATTGTCCTCGAGCCGGATCGTGGTCTGGCACACGTCGGCGATGTCGTCCTTCACCGCCTTGGTCAGGCATTGACGCTCCTGACAGAAGGTGTGGAACATCTTGATGATGCCCTCGCAGTGCAGCGACTCGTCGCGGATCGACCAGGTGACGATCTGGCCCATGCCCTTCATCTTGTTGAAGCGCGGGAAGTTCATCAGCATTGCGAAGCTGGCGAAGAGCTGCACGCCCTCCGTGAAGCCGCCGAACATGGCGAGCGTGCGGGCGATGTCCTCGTCGCTGTCGACGCCGAAATTCTGCATGTAGTCATGCTTCTCCTTCATCTCGGCATATTCGAGGAAGGCGCCATACTCGCTCTCGGGCATGCCGATCGTGTCGAGCAGGTGGCTGTAGGCGGCGATGTGGACCGTCTCCATGTTGCTGAACGACGTCAGCATCATCTTGATCTCGGTCGGCTTGAACACGCGGCCGTATTTCTCGTGGTAGCAATCCTGCACCTCGACGTCCGCCTGCGTGAAGAAGCGGAAGATCTGGGTCAGGAGGTTACGCTCGTGATCGGTCAGCTTCTGCGCCCAGTCGCGGCAATCCTCGCCCAAGGGCACTTCCTCGGGGAGCCAGTGCAGCTGCTGCTGACGCTTCCAGAACTCGAACGCCCAGGGGTATTCGAACGGCTTGTACTGCTTGGAGGCGTGAAGGAGGGACATGGGGATTACTCCGGTGCGAACAGGGGAAAGGGGGAAGGGGCGGAATTCATATCGCCATGCTCCACCGCCACATCGCGGTGGCGGACATGGCGAGGACGATGCCGGCGGAGGCGGCCATGATGCCGATCATGCGATAGGCATAGACCTGACGCTCCGACAGATTGCCGCGAAGGCGCAGCAACAGGACGATGCCAGCGATGCCCAGCACCGCGGCGACGACGTACATCACGACGACGTTATAGCTCATGCGACCAACTTCCCTTCCATGCGTTCGGCAGCCGAACCCATTAGAGGAGAAGACGAATGGTCGACGTAAGCCAGATCAAGGAACATGCCGAAGTGATCGGTGCGGACGGCGTGCATGTCGGTACCGTCGATCACGTCGACGGCGACCGCATCAAGCTGACCAAGAACGACTCGCCGTCCACCGAGGACGGGCAGGGGCAGAAGCACCACTATCTGCCGATCGGCCTGATCGCGGAGATCGAGGGCGACACGGTGCGCCTGAGCGCGACCGGGCAGAACGCGGTGGACCTGTTCGAAGAAGCCGAGTGACGTTTTCCCTCCTCTCCCCTTGTGGGAGAGGAAGGGGCCGTCGTCAGGCGCAAGGGTGAGGGCGGTGCCGGTCATGCGGTGCCGCCCTTTTCCTGTGCGCGGCTGCCCTCATCCTTCCGCAGAGAGAAGGATAACTGGGTGAGGACGCCTTCGAGGTTCTGCGTCACGTCCGAGTTGGCGACGCGGAGGACGCGGTAGCCCTGATTTTCGATCAAGCGCGTCCGTGCCGCGTCGTGGTCGGCCGCATATGCGTGGGTATCGCCGTCGACTTCGATCACGAGCTGTTCCGAGAAGCAGAGGATGTCGGCGTAATAGGGGCCGACCGGTGCCTGATGACGCCATTTCAGATGTGGGAACGCGTTGCGAAGGGCGCGGAGGAGCGTGCGTTCCGGGCCGGGCGCGTTGCGGCGGAGGTGCCGGGCGCGCGGCACGGTTCCGACCGGCTGATCCGCATAGAGGCGCATTGTCCTCACCCTTCCGCCGCTTCGCGGCTCCCTCCCTCTCCCAAGGGAGAGGGATCATGGCTTGGTCACCAACCCCTCTCCCTTGGGAGAGGGAGGGGCCCGCCCGGCATGGCCGGGTGGGAGGGTGAGGACAGCCTGTTGCTCCTAAGCGTTCACTGACACGCCAGACACTCGTCGTAGTCCGTGCTTTCCAGCTCGAACTTCGGCTTGGCGATGGTGTTGTCCGCCTCGACGCCGCCCGCGAAGCCGGCACGCTGGACCGACTTCGACCGCAGGTAATAGAGCGACTTGATGCCCAGCTCCCACGCGCGGAAGTGGAGCATCAGCAGGTCCCACTTTTCGACATCGGCGGGGATGAACAGGTTCAGCGACTGCGCCTGGTCGATATAGGGCGTGCGGTCGCCGGCCAGTTCGAGCAGCCAGCGCTGGTCGATCTCGAAGCTGGTCTTGTAGCAGTCCTTTTCCTCCTGCGAGAGGAAGTCGAGATGCTGCACCGAGCCGCCGTTCTCGAGCATCGAATTCCACACCGCCTCGGTGTTCTTCGACTTCTCGTTCAGCAGCTTTTCCAGATACGGGTTCTTGACCGAGAAGCTGCCCGACAGCGTCTTGTGCGTGTAGATGTTGGCGGGGATCGGCTCGATGCACGCGCTGGTGCCGCCGCAGATGATGCTGATCGACGCGGTCGGCGCGATCGCCATCTTGCAGCTGAACCGCTCCATCACGCCGACATCGGCGGCGTCGGGGCAGGGGCCGCGCTCGACCGCCAGCTGCATCGATGCTTCGTTCACCTGTGCGTTGATCTGCTTGAAGATGCGGAGATTCCACGACTTGGCCATCGCCCCCTCGAACGCGATGCCGCGCGCCTGAAGGAAGGAGTGGAAGCCCATGACGCCGAGCCCGACCGACCGCTCGCGACCGGCGCTGTAGGCGGCGCGCTCCATGCCCGGCTCGTGGCGATCGATATAATCCTGCAGGACGTTGTCGAGGAAGCGCATCACGTCCTCGACGAAGCCCTTCTCGTCCTTCCACTGGTCCCACGTCTCGAGGTTCAGCGACGACAGGCAGCAGACGGCGGTGCGATCGTTGCCGAGGTGATCCTTGCCAGTCGGCAGCGTGATTTCCGAACACAGGTTGGAGGTCGAGACCTTCAGCCCGAGCTGGCGGTGATGCGCGGGCATCGTCGAATTCACGTGATCCGCGAACACGATGTACGGCTCACCGGTGGCGAGGCGGGTTTCGACCAGCTTCTGGAACAGCGCGCGGGCATCGACCTTGCCACGCTCCGACTGGTCCTTGGGCGACCGCAGGATCCACTCGGCACCGTCGCGGACGGCCTCCATGAAGGCGTCGGGGATCAGCACGCCGTGGTGCAGGTTCAGCGCCTTGCGGTTGAAATCGCCCGAAGGTTTGCGGATTTCGAGGAACTCCTCGATCTCCGGGTGCGAGATGTCGAGGTAGCAGGCGGCCGAACCGCGGCGCAGCGAACCCTGCGAAATCGCGAGCGTCAGCGAGTCCATCACGCGGACGAAGGGGATGATGCCGCTGGTCTTGCCGTTCAGGCCGACCGGTTCGCCGATCCCGCGGACGTTGCCCCAATAGGTGCCGATGCCGCCGCCGCGCGAGGCGAGCCAGACATTCTCGTTCCAGGTGTCGACGATGCCGTTGAGGCTGTCGGGCACGGAGTTGAGGTAGCAGCTGATCGGCAGGCCGCGGCCGGTGCCGCCGTTCGACAGCACCGGCGTCGCGGGCATGAACCACAGACGCGAAATATAGTCGTAGATGCGCTGCGCGTGGGCGGCATCGTCGGCATAGGCGGATGCGACGCGGACGAAGAGGTCCTGATACGACTCGCCCGGCAGCAGGTAACGGTCGTTCAGCGTCTCCTTGCCGAAGTCGGTCAGGAGCGCGTCGCGGCTATGGTCGACCTCCAGCGCATAGGGCTGCGGCGCGACCGAGCGGCTGTCGAGCGCGATCGGCGCGGCCTTGGCGGCGGGTGCGGCCGTTGCTTCGATGGTGTCGGTCGTCGCGCCCCGGTCGTTGCTGAAATCCATCGTCACGCCACTCCTGTTCGTTTCCGGTTCGTTCGAATCGGCAAGCACTTAGCCTACACCCGCACGCGGCGGTGGTGGAGAACAAAATGCGATCATCGCGGTCGTCGCGCAGTGATCGGGAGCGGTGAGCCTGTCCCGACACTTTTAACGATCACACCAGCTATAGGGTCCCGATCCGTACCTTACCCCCAGAGATTGTGGCATTCGGTCGGGCGAGGCAAGCGCGATCTGCGCGGATCGCCGATCTGCGGGAGATCGGTTCGATGCCGCGCCGCCGCGACGCACGGATTCGCGCCGCCCCGTCGAAGCGCAAGGGAACGCAGCGCGAACGAAAATATTTAATCGATCGTAAACGGGGCGGTGACCGGCGGCCGGAACCGGTGAAAGGGTTAGCCCGCCCGGCGCAGTGCGCGCTGCGGTGCGTTGGTGACGAGGTCGACGTCGATGGGCTCGACGAACTCGATCCCGGCGCGGCCATCGGACGCCCAGCGCAATTTGGCGGCGATCATGCGATCCTTCACGAGCTCGATCAGGACATCGAAATCCTGTGGCGCGCCGTCGATCGCGATCCCTTCGATCATCGCGCCGGTGGCGGAGATGTCGCGGAGGCGGACGTCGCCCTCCACACCGTCGATCGCGATGCGGGCGGCGCGGAGCATGCGGGTGCGGGGGGCGCGGCTGATGCGGTAGCCCGACGCGGCGGTGGGGCCGGCGTCGTCGGCCAGCCGCGCCGTGATGTCGGCCGACGGCATCGGGCGGCCATAGACATAACCCTGGATGTGGCTGCACCCCAGATCGCGCATCAGCCACACTTCGTCCTGCACCTCGCAACCCTCGGCGGTCGTCTCCATCCCCAGCGTGTCGGCGAGCGAGACGATGGCGCGGATGATCGCGGCGTTGCGGTTGCCGGGCTGGGCGGCGCCGCGCACGAAGCTCTGGTCGATCTTGATCTTGTCGAAGGGAGCGGTGCGCAGATAGCCGAGCGAGGAATAGCCGGTCCCGAAATCGTCCAGCGCCAGCCGGACGCCGATCCCCTTCAGCGCGCGGAACATGCGATCGGACGAGCTCGTCTCGTCGAGGAACACGCCCTCCGTGATCTCCAGCTCCAGCCGCGACGGAGCGAGGCCGGCGCGGGCGAGGGCGCTGGTGACGAGGGCGGGAAGCTGGGCGCTGGCGAACTGGATGGGCGAGACGTTGACCGCAACGCGGATCTCGCCCGGCCAGGCCGCCGCATCGAGGCAGGCGGTGCGCAGGACCCATTCGCCGAGCTGTTCGATCAGGCCGCACTCCTCGGCGACCGGGATGAACTCGGCCGGAGAGATCGGTCCGCGCTCGGGATGGGTCCAGCGGACCAGCGCCTCGCACCCGACGATGCGTTCGTCGCTGGTGTTGACGACCGGCTGATAGGCGATGTGCAGTCCGCCGGTGACGAGCGCCTGCCGGAGATCGTCCTCCAGCTGCTGGCGGCTGCGGGCACCCGCCAGCATGTCGGGGGAGTAGAAGCGGTGAACGCCGCGCCCGTCGGCCTTGGCGGCGTACAAGGCGAGGTCGGCGTTGCGGACCAGCGTCTCGGCATCCTCGCCGTGATCGGGCGCGAGCGCGACGCCGATGGAACAGCCGATCGTGACCGACGTACCGGCGACCGAATAGGGTTGCGACAACGCCAGGATCACGGCGCGGGCGAGGTCGGCGAGCATCGGCCGCGAGTCGACGCCGGGCAGCAAAACCTTGAACTCGTCGCCGCCGAGCCGGCCGACGAGTCCCTTGTCGCCGATTTCGCGCAGCAGGCGCTGGGCGACCTGTTTCAGCAGTTCGTCGCCGGCCTGATGACCGAGCGTGTCGTTGACCGACTTGAACCGGTCGAGGTCCATCAGGAACAGGGCGGCCGGGCGACGCTGGCCGGGCGGCGGCGCGAGCGTCTTGTCGAGCGAGAAGCGCATGCGCTGACGATTGGCGAGACCGGTGAGGCCGTCGAACAGCGCCAGCCGGGTGATCTCCGCCTCCGACCGGCGCTTTTCGGTCAGATCGACGCCCGAGCCGATGAAGCCGGAGAAGCGACCGAGTTCGTCCAGCGCCGGCCGGCCGCTGATCGACCACCAATGCGCGCCGCGCCGATCGCCGGCGGCGCAGACGGAATAGTCGGAAAACGAGGTGCGCGACGACAGGTGAAAGGCCAGCGTCCGCTCCGTGCCGGGCGTGGCGGCGTCCATGCGGAAGATGTCGGTCAGTGCGCGCCCGACCGGATGGGGACCGAAGGCGGCGATCTCCGCCGCGACCTTGCCCGAGATATAGGTGACGCGGCCCTGACGGTCGGCTTCCCAGAACCAGCCGGTCCCCTGACCCTCGAACTCGGCGACCATCTTCGCGGCGAACCGGCCTTCGCCGTGGGCGAGATCGTTGGCGACGGCGGCGGCGTGGTCGGCGAAGACCAGCCGCAACGTCAGCGACCCTAGAGCGAGCAGCAGGAGGAGTGCGGACAAAGCGGGCCAGCCGCCGCCGGTACAGATCGTCAGTGCGACCGCCGCACCGCCCGCATAGGCCAGCGTCGCGATGCGAACGGGCGCGAGGACGATACCGGCGAGCCAGCCCGCGCCGATCAGCGCGACCACGCAAGCCAGTTGGCTGCCGCCCGTCGCCGCGCCGTGATCCCACAACAGCGGCGGGATCGCCGATCCGACCGCGGCGGCGGCAGCGATCAAGGCCCGGATGCGGCGATGCGGCGGCGTATTCCGCGCCATGTGCACGACGCCGAACGTCGCACCGGTGCCGGCCATCAGCCATGCCGTCCAGAGTGCCGAAGCCATGCTGCCGCCCTCGACGATCATCTGCACGGTCGCGGCGATCATCAGCGCGGCGAGGGCCGCCGGCCAGGCGGCGGCGACCAGCGCCAGCCTGGCGGCGTCGCGGCGGGTCGTGCGCCCATCCTCGACGACCCCGAGCATCACCGCGAGCGGGACGGGGGGTAGGACGGGGAGCTCCACGGACATTCCACCCGGCTATCATGCGCCGCGTTAACAGGTTGCTGATGGCCCGGTTGCCGATCGCCCCCACTGCCGCCAGCCATTTGCATCGCGCGCCGGGGAGACGCTAAAGCGCCGGGCATGACCGTGACGATCCGCGAAACCGACCTGATCGAGAGCGTCGCCGACGCGCTCCAGTTCATCAGCTACTATCACCCGATGGATTACATCCGCGCGCTGGGCGAGGCGTACGAGGCCGAACAATCGCCCGCCGCCAAGGATGCGATCGCGCAGATCCTGACCAACAGCCGCATGTGTGCCGAGGGGCATCGCCCGATCTGTCAGGATACCGGCATCGTCACCGTGTTCGTGAAATGGGGCCAGGATTGCCGGCTGGAGGGCAGCCGCAGCTTGCAGGAGGTCGTCGACGAGGGCGTGCGCCGTGCGTACCTGCATCCCGAGAACAAGCTGCGCGCCTCCATCCTCGCGGACCCCGCCTTCACCCGCCGCAACACCAAGGACAATACGCCGAGCGTGCTGCACGTGGAGATGGTGCCGGGCACGACGGTGTCCGTCGACGTCGCGGCGAAGGGCGGCGGGTCGGAGAACAAGTCCAAGTTCAAGATGATGAACCCCAGTGATTCGATCGTCGACTGGGTGCTGGAAATGCTGCCGCAGATGGGGGCGGGCTGGTGCCCACCGGGAATGCTGGGCATCGGCATCGGCGGTACCGCGGAGAAGGCGATGCTGCTCGCCAAGCAATCGCTGATGGGCGCGATCGACATGGGCCAGTTGAAGCAGCGGGGCCCCAGGAACGACATCGAAGCGCTGCGCATCGAATTGATGGACAAGGTGAATGCGCTCGGCATCGGTGCGCAGGGCCTGGGCGGGCTGTCGACCATTCTGGACGTGAAGATCCTCGACTGGCCGACGCATGCGGCGTCGAAGCCCGTTGCGATGATCCCGAATTGTGCCGCGACGCGCCACGCGCACTTCACGCTCGACGGCAGCGGCCCGGTCTATCTGGAGACGCCGAAGCTGAGCGACTGGCCGCAGGTCGACTGGAAGCCGGACAAGGCCGCGATCCGCGTCGATCTCGACACGCTGACGCCGGACGTGGTGGCGACGTGGAGGCATGGCGATCGGTTGCTGCTGAACGGCAAGATGCTGACCGGGCGCGATGCGGCGCACAAGCGCATCGCCGACATGCTGGCGAAGGGCGAGCCGCTGCCGGTCGAGTTCGCAGGCCGCGTGATCTATTATGTCGGGCCGGTCGATCCGGTCGGCGAGGAGGTGGTCGGACCGGCCGGGCCGACGACCGCCACGCGCATGGACAAGTTCACGCGCATGATGCTCGACCAGGGCCTGCTCGCGATGGTCGGCAAGGCGGAGCGCGGTCCCGCCGCGACGGAGGCTATCCGCGAGGCGAAGTCGGCCTATCTGATGGCGGTCGGCGGTGCGGCGTACCTCGTGGCGCGCGCGATCAAGGGCAGCAAGGTCATCGGCTTCGAGGATCTCGGGATGGAGGCGATCTACGAGTTCGAGGTCAGCGATTTCCCGGTGACCGTGGCGGTGGATAGCGAGGGGCAGAACGTCCACCAGCTCGCGCCGCTGGTCTGGCGCGAGAAGATCGCGCGCGAGCGGTTGCTGACACCCGCGTGATCACGGCCGTCGCGGCTGGCGGTGGCGGCGGACCGACGAGCAGCAGGAACGTCCGCCCTCGGCGGGTCGTTCTGGGTGCGTCCATCGGAGTATGCGCCATGAAGTCGATCGCCGCCCTCGCCCTGCTACTGTCGAGTCCCGCCGCGTTCGCGCAGAGCGGGGGGCAGATGGGCGCGTCCTCTGCTCCTGCGGCGCGGCAGGGGGGCGGGTTGCTGGGGCAGATGGGCGGATTGCTGGGCAACAGCGGCCTGCCGGCGATCGGCTCGGTCGGGGCGGGCAACGCCGCCGGGCTGTTGGGCTATTGCGTCAAGAACAGGCTGCTGGGTGCGACCGGATCGTCGACGGGCGCGGCGGGGGTGCTGGGACGACTGACGGGCAAGCGCGCGATCACCTCCTCCCCCGAATACAAGGCGGGGCAGGCGGGTGAGGTGCAGGTGCCGAACGGCGAAGCACTGTCGCTGGACTCGCTGCGTGGTCAGGTGAAGAATCAGGTGTGCAAGGTGGTGCTGAACAGGGCGCGGTCGTTCCTGTGACGGGGCACTTGCGACGCCCGCGCGCCGGTTCGGGGGTCAATAATTGAACTGAAGCTGCGTGCGGATCAGGCTGCCTTCGGCGCGGCCGATGCGCCGCTCGTCGGCCTCCTGCCGGTGCATGCGCGAATAGGCGAGGGTCAGTTCGAGCGGCGCGATCGGCTGGAACTCGATCCCCAGCTCCAGCTCGTTCGTCGCCAATCGCGGCGCGTTGATCGCCGCCTTCCACCCACCGCGATACCGCTGCCACCGCGCATAGGGCATGAACGTCCCCAGCGGGGAGTGACCGACGCGCCACATCGTCTGAATGTAGCCACCATCGAGCGGCCGGGTGGTGATCGCGCCGAGGCGCGTGTCGAATTCCGGACCCCGACCCCAGTTCCACTCCGCCTGGATGCCGAACGGCTGCGGATAGAGCATCGCGTGCAGGCCGACGCGCTCGTCCCGGAACGCCGTCGGACTGGTGCCGCCGGTGCGGATTTCGGGCTGGACCCGGTTACGGAGCAGCGCGCCGCCGAACTCCACCACCTGTCCATTCGCCAGTTCCACCGGCCACGTCGCCATCGCGACGGTCATCAGGTCGTTGTTGACCTCGACGCGGTTGATGCCCTGCCCGTTGAAGACGCCGACGCCGAACGCGCCGTAATTGCCGAACAGCTTCTGCCCGGCGTCCGCCAACCGATCCCAGATGCGCTGCACCGAAGGTGGTGTGTAATAGGCGACGACGCCGAGTTCGCGCTCGCTGGGGACCGCGCTGTTGATCCCGTCGCTGCGGTCGAGCGTCAGCCGGTTCGACGAGGATTGCAGGTTTTCCCACCCGAACGGCACCTTGGACTGGCCGAAGCGCAAGCGGAGGCGATGCTCCTTGTCGGGAAACCAGTCGGCATAGGCGTCGCGGATCTGGCCGAACCCCTCCCGTGGTTCGCCGACGGACTGGCCACCGACGCGGGTGGCGAAATCGGGCTGGATATAGATCGAGACGTCGTCGCTGACCCGTCCTTCGAGGACGATGCGCAATCGCCGGAACGTAAAATTGCCGGCCTCCGTCACACCGCCGTCATGAACCGAGCGTAGTCGCGATCCCGAGGGTATATCGAGGTCGCCGCCCGAGATCGTCTCGTTCAGACGCATCTGCGTGTAGCCGCGCAGGCGCAGCCGGTCGTACCACGCCTTGCGCTGGGGCGGTGCGACGGCGACCTGGGCGGGCCCGGTCATCATCGGGCGGGGCGGTGGTATCTCGGCGACCTGCGGCGGCGCGGGCGTGGTTGCCGGTGGCGTCGCGAGCGCGGTTGCAGGGGTCCGTTGCTGCGCCTCCTGCTGGAGCTGACGGACCATCGTCTTCAGCTCGTCGATCTGGCGTTGCAGTTCCTGCACCGACTGCGCGGCGGCGGGAGGTGCGAAGCAGAGGACGAGCGTGATCGCCGTCACGCCGGGCGCGATGCGATAGTGCCTGACGCCCCGTGTCATCGTCGCTTACCCCAGCGACGGCGGCTCGCAAACCGAGGTGCCGTCGAAAGGGCGGCGTTATGACTCGTTGGGCGATGCCGCAAGTGCTGGCGGACGCGCGCGCCCTGAATCGGCGCAGCCATAGCCTAGATATGAAAAGAGGTTGCCGAGCGCCTCCCGGCGACTCGACAACCCCTAAACATGGTCAGCGGCCGGAGAGCTCCAGCCCGGGAAACCATGATGCTTCTGACATCCTCGTCGTGCCGTTGATTGGGGGAGGATACCCCCCGACACGATTCAAACGGATATTAGAAGCGAGTCCCCCGAACGAACTGAACCGACCCCACTGCTGAACCATGAGACATCGGATCACCTCCTTTCGCTTGTTGATAGCCACGTGACCGGACCCGATCACAACCGGAATGTGCGGTGTCCGGGCCACGGATACAAGAGGTTTTTCGGGTATTCGTCCGCTCATGCGACGGACCGTTCAGCGGCAGTCCTGAACGACGCGGCCGACCTCCGCATAGGGGGGGATCACCAGCGTCGGCGCGCCCGGCTGCTCGACCACTACTCGCCCGCGGCTGAACGCCATCGCATCCAGTAATGGGTCGGTGGCGGCGAACGCGGCCGCAACATAGGGCGGCGTGCCTCCCGTCGGTTGGACGGCGATCGCGCGGGTCGCGCTGCTGGTGCGGATCGTCAGCGCTGTCGTCGCCGCCCCGCTGCGCGACAGATAGATTTGTCGGGCCGTCGTGTCGCACCGCAGGGTCAGGCTGGCGTCGCTGCCGGTCCGGCCGAACAGCGCGAGGCTGCCGCGGGCGTCGCGGCGATAGCTCCAGGTGCCGGGCGTGACCGGCCAGTCCTGCCAATCCCCTGATAACGCGACGGGTTTCGGCGGCGGAGGCAGCGCGACCGGCGCGGCGGGGGCGGGCGCGCGCTGCACCGGCGGGGCGACACAGCCGGCGACGGCCAGCACGAGAAGCAGGGGGGATGCACGCATCGCCTTCGTCTACGGGGGGCGGCGGCGATGCTCAACCCGCGTGAGGCCCGGTTCGGCGATGGAACCGGCAGGGCGCGCCACAGGTTCGACCGGCGACCATCAGGAGTAACCCATGTCGACCGAGCAGGCCCCCACCCAGTTGCTGATCCAGTCCAATGTCGCGCACACGCTGAAGGTGGAAAGCCGCGACGGTGACGCGGTGGGGCAGGTCTATTCGTTCATGGTCCACAAGGGATCGGGCCGCACCACCCATGCGGTACTGTCGCTCGGCGGGTTCCTGGGGATGGGCAAGAGCTTCTATCCGGTGCCGTTCGGCCTGCTCCAGTTCGATCCCGTCCGCGACCTGTACGTCATCACCGTCGATCGCCGCCTGCTGGAGGGTGGGCCGAGCTGGTCCAACAATGCACCCGTGTTCGACCAGGCCTATGCCGACCGGGTCGCCAGCTATTATGGCGTGTCGGGCGAAGACCTGAACGCGGGCTAAGCCAGCCTGTGACCCTACTGCGCGTCGCCGGCATCAAGTCGGGGGAGGGCGGGACGGTCGCGATCGACGATTATGTGCGGTTCGCGTTCGAAAGCCCCGCTGGTACCGGGGGTACGGGCACGATCGTGGTCGTCGATGAGCCCGGCGGGATGGCGGAGATCGGGATCGATTGCGCGACCGGGCGATTGCGGGGCGCGACGCTCGTGACTTTCGCCCGGCAGGTTTTGGACGTGCCCGACGACCTGGTGATGTCGCTGCCGGTCGACGAAGGGCTTCCCGTCCTGTCAGCCGATATGTTCGCCGGGGATGCGAACGGGCTATTGCCGCGGATCGTCGTTCCGGGTCCGATCGACCTGCTCCGCGGCGCAAAGTTCGGGATCGTCAGGATCGGCACAGCCCAGCCCGACCGGGTGATCCGGTCGGGCGACGCGGTGTTCCTGATCGCCGGCGACGCATTGTGGGGCTTCGGCGCGGATCGCCTCTCGGCTGACGCCCGCGCGCGGATGACGGGGTAGAGGCTACCGTCCGCCGCGCCGACCGCCCATCCGCATCTTCGATTCCTTGCCGTAGCGGGTCTTGCGGGTGCCGGGCTTGCCCTCGTTGCTGCGGCCCATGACGGGCGCTTTCTGTTCGTGGCTGGGCAAGCCGAGTTCGTCGTTCTCCAATGCGCGAATCTCGTCGCGGAGACGACCCGCGGTTTCGAACTCCAGATCCGCGGCGGCCTTGCGCATCTGCTTTTCGAGATCCTCGATATAGGCGCGAAGGTTGTGGCCGACCATGTGCGGACGGTCCTCGTCGATCGGGATGGTGACCTGATCGCCTTGCGACACGTGCGAAATGATGTCGCCGATGTTGCGGCGGATCGTCGTCGGCGTGATGCCGTGGATGATGTTGTATTCCTCCTGCTTCTCGCGGCGGCGACCGGTTTCGTTCATCGCCCGCTCCATCGAGCCGGTGATGCGGTCGGCGTAGAGGATGACGCGGCCGTCGACGTTGCGCGCGGCGCGGCCGATCGTCTGGATCAGCGAGGTTTCGGAGCGCAGAAAGCCCTCCTTGTCGGCATCGAGGATCGCGACCAGCCCGCATTCGGGGATGTCGAGCCCCTCGCGCAGCAGGTTGATGCCGATCAGCACGTCATAGACGCCCAGCCGCAGGTCGCGGATCAGCTCGATACGCTCCAGCGTCTCCACGTCGCTGTGCATGTAGCGGACCTTGATGCCCGCCTCGTGCATGAACTCGGTCAAATCCTCGGCCATCCGCTTGGTCAGGGTGGTGACGAGCGTGCGGTAGCCGGCCTCCGCCGTCTTGCGGCATTCGACGATCAGATCCTGCACCTGCTCCTCGACCGGCTTGATCTCGATCGGCGGGTCGATCAGTCCGGTCGGGCGGATGACCTGCTCGGCGAAGACGCCGCCGGTCTGCTCCATCTCCCACGGACCGGGCGTTGCGGAGACGCACACCGTCTGCGGGCGCATCGCGTCCCATTCGTTGAAGCGCAGCGGACGGTTGTCGATCGCGGACGGAAGGCGGAAGCCATATTCCGCCAGCGTGATCTTGCGACGGTGATCGCCCCGCGACATGCCGTTGATCTGACCGATCGTCTGGTGCGACTCGTCGACGAACAGCAGCGCGTTTTCGGGCAGATATTCGAAGAGCGTCGGCGGTGGCTCGCCGGGGAGGCGGCCGGTCAGGAAGCGGCTGTAATTCTCGATGCCGTTGCAGCTGCCGGTCGCGGCGATCATCTCCAGATCGAAATGCGTCCGCTGTTCGAGCCGTTGGTGCTCGATCAGCTTCCCCTCCGCCTCCAGCTCCTTCAATCGCTCCGACAGCTCGTGCTTGATGGCCTCGGCCGCCTGCTTCATCGTCGGGCCCGGCGTGACATAGTGGCTGTTGGCGTAGACGCGCACGCTGTTGAGCGAGGCCGATTTCTTGCCGGTCAGCGGATCGAACTCGACGATCTCCTCGATGTCGTCGCCGAAGAAGCTGATCCGCCACGCGCTATCCTCATAGTGCGAGGGAAAGAGTTCGAGCGTGTCGCCCTTGACGCGGAAATTGCCGCGCTGGAACGCCGCGTCGTTGCGCTTGTACTGGAGCGCGACGAGCTTGCGGACGATCTCGCGCTGGTCGACGGTCTGACCCTTTTTCAGGTCGAAGATCATCGCCGAATAGGTTTCGACCGAGCCGATGCCGTACAGACAGGATACGGAGGCGACGATGATGACGTCGTCCCGCTCCAGCAGCGACCGCGTCGCCGAGTGACGCATGCGGTCAATCGCCTCGTTGATCGACGATTCCTTCTCGATGTAGGTGTCGGAGCGTGGGACGTACGCCTCGGGCTGGTAATAGTCGTAATAGCTGACGAAATATTCGACCGCGTTGTTCGGGAAGAACGACTTGAACTCGCCGTACAACTGCGCCGCGAGGATCTTGTTCGGGGCGAGGATCAGGGCGGGGCGCTGCAAGGCCTCGATCACCTTGGCCATCGTGAAGGTCTTGCCCGAACCCGTGACGCCTAGCAGCACCTGATCCTTCTCCCCCGTCAGCGCGGTATCCACGAGCTCGCGGATCGCGGTCGGCTGGTCGCCGGAGGGGGTATATTCGCTGACCAGTTCGAACCGTTTGCCGCCCTCCACCTTTTCCGGGCGGGCGGGGCGGTGGGGTACGAAGTTCTTGTCGGTTTCCGGTTCGGACAGGTTCGTGCGGATCTGGATGGCCATGCGGGCGAATATGGGGAACGGGAGCGGAACAGGCAACGTGGGGCGTGCCCAAGATGCGCTATGGTTGCAATGCAGCGGACCCGCCCATATTGCGCATTGTTCGCAAAACATCGGAAGCTTGATGACCGACACTGTCACTGCCGTGGAGCGCGCGCCCGCGCTGATCCCGGAGAACGCCGCGTTCCTGACGTCGAAGGTGCTGTGGGTGCGCCACTGGAACGAGCATCTGTTCTCGTTCGCGATCGAGCGGCCGGACAGCTTCCGCTTCCGGTCGGGCGAGTTCGTGATGATCGGCCTGCCGGGCGAAAAGAAGCCGCTGATGCGCGCCTATTCGATCTGCTCGCAGCATTATGCGGAGGAGCTGGAGTTCCTGTCGATCAAGGTGCCGGACGGCCCCCTGACATCGCGCTTGCAGCTGATCGAGCCGGGCGACGAGCTGTACCTGGGCAAAAAGCCGGTCGGCACGCTGGTGACCGACGCGCTGCTGGGCGGGAAGCGCCTGTTCATGTTCGCGACCGGCACCGGTCTTGCGCCGTTCCTGAGCCTCGCGCGCGATCCCGACGTGTACGGGATGTTCGACGAGGTGGTGATCGTGCATTCGGTGCGGCGCGTGTCGGACCTTGCCTATCATGACGAGCTGGCGGCGCGGTTGACGGACGATCCTTTGGTCGCGGACGAGGCGGCGACGCAGTTCCACTATGTGCCGACCGTGACGCGCGAGCTGTTCCACACGTCGAAGCGCATCGGCGGCCTGATCGAGGACGGCAGCCTGTTCGCCGAGCGGTTGCAGGGTCCGCAGCATTTGGACCCGGAGAACGACCGCGTGATGCTGTGCGGATCGACGGAGATGATCCACCAGACGGCCAAGATGCTCGACGAACTGGGCTTCGTGGAGGGTTCGAACTCGCAGCCGGGGACGTATGTGATCGAGCGGGCGTTCGTCGGGTAATCGAGGGCCGTCACCCCAGCGAACGCCGGGGTGACGGCTCTATCGGCTGTTGCGCGTCAGTCGAACAGCCCCAGCGCGGCTACCTCCTCCTTCGTCAGGGCGATGCCGAACATCAGGCCGAGGCGCATGCGGTAGACGCGCGGGTCGTCGATGACGTCGGCGGTTTCGTTGTCGCCGGCGCGGCGGCGATAGGCGCGGTCGGTCAGGCCGGCGAAACCGTGCGGCAGGACGATGCTGGCGATCGCGTGCGTCGTGAAACGCGTGCCCGGCGCGGTCGAGGTCCAGTGGTTGCTGAGCGCGAGGTCGGCCTGCTCCACGGTCGCCAGCGTGAAGCTGTACTGCCGCTGCCACCCGGCACCGCCGCCGCGCCCGTCGGTCGTCGCGGCGGGGCCGTCGCGCAGCAGCAACCAGCCGTCGCTTTCGGTCACCAGCAAGAAGCGGGCACCGTCGGGCGCGACCGCCTCTGCGCCGTCGACCAGCGGCATCGGCGGCGCATAGCTGCCGCCGAACCCCGCGTCGGCGATCCAGTGCTGACCCTCGATCGTCACGAGGCTGAACGTGTGGGTCAGTGGTGGTGGTGTGGTCATGCCGAGCCACACGCGGGCGAGCAGTGGGCGCACGGTGAATCCAAGCGCCGACAGTGCGTCGCCGAACAGCCGGTCCTGTTCGAAGCAATAGCCGCCGCGACGGGCGGTCACGAGCTTGTCGAACACCGCCGCGCTATCGATCGCGATGCCGCGTCCGAGCGCGGCGTCGAGGTTTTCGAAGGGGACGGCGAGGCGATGCGCCAGTTGCAGGCGGGCGAGCCCGGCGGCGTCCAGTGTGGGGCGGGCCGGCATGTCGATGCGGGCGAGATAGGCGTCGAGGTCGAACATGGGATCAGGCTTTAACCGCGGCGGGCCCTCTGGCGCCAGCCGCAAGCGCGGCTATGCTGTCCTTCGATCAGGGGGATAGACCATGCGTTACATCGTCGCGGTTGCCGGGCTGTTCGCCGCGGCCAGTCCGGCCGTCGCCCAGACGCCCGACTGGGCCGCGGCGGTGAAGGCGGATTACGACCGCGATCTGGGGCAGATGTGGGACTGGTTCCACCGCAATCCCGAACTGTCGATGAAGGAGGCGAAGACCGGTGCGCGCATGGCGGCGGCGCTGAAGGCCGTGCCGGGCGTCGTCGTGACCGAGAAGGTCGGCGGCACCGGCGTGGTCGGCGTGCTGAAGAACGGCGCAGGGCCGGTGGTGCTGGTCCGTGCCGACATGGACGGTCTGCCCGTGGAGGAGAAGTCCGGGCTGCCGAATGCCTCCACTGCGCGGCAGGTCGGGATCGACGGGGTCGAGGCGCCGGTGATGCACGCCTGCGGCCACGACACGCACATCACGGCGCTGGTCGCGACCGCGCGGCGGCTGGCGGCGCTGAAGGATCACTGGCGCGGGACGGTGGTGTTCGTTGTCCAGCCGGGCGAGGAGCGGGTCGCCGGCGCCAAGGCGATGCTGGCGGACGGGCTCTATACGCGCTTCCCGAAGCCGGCATACGCACTGGCGTTCCACGTCGATTCCGAACGCGCGACGGGCACCGTGTCGGCGTCGGAGGGCATCCAGTATTCGTCGTCGGATTCGGTCGACATCACCGTGCCCGGCGTCGGCGCGCACGGGGCCAGCCCGCATATGGGCAAGGACCCCGTATACATGGCGTCGCAGTTGGTCATCGCGCTGCAAGGTGTCATCAGCCGCGAGCGCCAGCCGCTCGATCCCGGCGTCATCACGGTCGGATCGTTTCACGCGGGCCTGAAGCACAACATCATCTCCGATGTCGCGAAGTTGCAGGTGACGGTGCGCGCCAACGACGAGGCGACGCGCGCGAAGCTGATCGACGGAATCCGGCAGGTCGCGCGCGGGGTCGGCGTGATGAACGGCATGCCGGAGGACAAGATGCCGGTCGTGAGCGTGACCGAGGGTACGCCGACGACGATCAACGACGCCGCGCTCGCCCGGCGGCTGAACGCGACGATGGCGCGCACGCTGGGCGCGGACAAGGTCGCCGTCTTTCGGCAGAAGGGGATGGGTGCGGAGGACTTCGCCTATTTCGTGCAGCCGGATCTGGGCGTGAAGGGCTATTACTTTTCGGTCGGTGGTACGCCGCAGGCGGCGATCGACGCCGCGCGCAATGGCGGTCCGCCGGTACCGTCGCATCATTCGCCGCTGTTCAAGATCGCGCCGGAGCCGGCGATCGTCACCGGGGCGGTGGCGATGACGGCGGCGGTGCTCGACCTGTTGCCCGTGGGAGGACCCGTTTCGTGATCGGATATGTGACGCTCGGCACCAACGACCAGCCTCGGGCGCTGGATTTCTATGACGGCTTGATCGGCGAGCTCGGCGGGCGGCGGCTGTCCACCTTACCCGATGCGCGCGGCTTCACGCTGTACGGGACGAAGCGGGGCGAGCCGATGCTGGCGATCACGCGGCCCTATGACGGCGGGCCGGCGAACCCCGGCAACGGCACGATGGTCGCGCTCGGCATGGCAAGCCGGGCGCAGGTCGATGTGGTATATGCCCGGGCGCTGGAACTGGGCGCGACCGAGGACGGTGCGCCGGGGTCGCGCGGGCCGGACACGATGGATTTCTACGGCGCGTATGTTCGCGACCCGGATGGCAACAAGCTGTGTTTCTACCGGATGGGGTGAGGCTCACCAGCCTCGTGGCAACTGGACCCCGGCCTTCGCCGGGGAGGTGTGGCAATCGACGGCCCAGCCACGCAATCTACTGGAGTGCCGTGACCGCCGGCGTGTTCAGGCATGCGGTCAATCCTGCCGTCCCACGCTCGTGGAAGGGGGCGTAGGGGGCTACGTCCACCGGGCGGCCGATCCGGGCCATGTCGAAGCCGCGTTGGCCGCGGCAGGCCATGACCGCCTTCAGCAAGGCGGGCGGCGTGCGGAACTGTTCGTAGGACAGGCGGAAGGTGCCCCAGTGGATCGGGATCGCGGTCGCCGCGCCGAGGCGGGCGCGGACTTCGGCGGCCTGGATCGGCCCGATATGGCTGCCGCTTTCCATCTGGCCGGGGACGAAGCGGAAGGCGCCGATCGGGATCAGCGCTAGCCGGATCGGGCCGAGCGCCGCCGCCTCCTCCGGCCAGCGGCCATCGCCGAAGCCGGTGTCGCCCGCGAAGAACAGGTTGCCGCCCGGCAGGCGCACCACGAAGCTGGACCAGAGTGCCCGATTGCGATCGGTGAACCAGCGGCTGCCCCAATGGTGGTTGCGCGTGACCGCGACGCGGATCGTGTCGTTCCAATAGCGTGCGGGAGCGATCCGGGGCCGGCCCTTCACCGTGACCGACTGCCGCCAGTCCGCCGCAACCGCGGGGATGCCGCGCGAGCGCAGGATGGCGTCGTTGCCGAGGCTGGTGACGATCATGGGTCGATCGCGCCGCCACACCTTTTCCAGCGTCGCGAGATCGAGATGGTCGTAATGATTGTGGCTGACCAGCACGAGGTCGATCCGCGGCAGGTCGGCAAGCGCGATGCCGGGCCGGGCAACGCGTTGCGGCCCGAAGCCGAGCGGCCCGGCCTTTTCCGCCCACACCGGATCGGTGAGAATGTTGAAGCCTGGTATCTGCACCAGCACCGACGCATGCCCGATCCAGGTCACCCGCATCGGCGTCCGCGCGACCTCTGCCGGCGATGCGGCCTTTAGCTGACCTCCGTTCAAGAGGGACGGCAGCAGTTCGGCTGGGCGGGTCGTCCGGACGGGGACGGTCGTCGGCCATGCCGGTCGCCCGTCGCTACCCGTCAGATAGCGCCAGAAGAACGACGCGCGGCCACCCCCGCCGAGCGGACGAATCGTGTCGTCGTCGCCATCGGGATTGGCGAACCGCTCGCCGTCGAAATGGCCGCTCTCCGGCCCCTGATAGTAGACGCGGTCGAGATAGGCGGGGATGATCGTCGCGGCGAGGCACACTCCGACCACGAGGAGTAACAGGAGTTTGCCGAAGGTCTTTGCGGTGGCGGGCAAGTGTGATCCTGACGTGCGGGTGACGGTTTAACGAAGGTTAGCCTGCGCAAGTTCACATTGCCGGACGATTTCGGCCGCCGAAATGGTTGCACTGCAACGAAGCGGCTGCTTTTGTCCGGCCGCACAGGGTGATCCCGGGGGAAAAGATGAAGCGTTCGTCGATCGTTGCCGCGTTGGCGCTCTGCCTCGCCCCGGTTCCCGTCGCGGCCCGGTTCGTGCCGGTCGAGGAACAGTCGATTGCCGATCTTCAGGCGATGCTGAAGGCGGGCAAGGCGTCGAGCGTCGATCTGGTGAAGGCGTACCTGGAACGCATCGCCAAGCTGGACCGCAAGGGCCCGACGCTGCGATCGGTGATCGCGATCAATCCCGATGCGCTGGAACAGGCGAAGGCGCTGGATGCGGAGCGCAAGGCCGGGCGGCTGCGCGGACCGCTGCACGGCGTGCCGATCCTCATCAAGGACAATATCGAAACCGCGGACGCGATGGCGACGACGGCGGGAAGTCTCGCGCTGAAGGACAATATGACGCGCCGCGACGCGCCGGTGGTGGCCGAACTGCGCAAGGCGGGCGCGGTGATTTTGGGCAAGACCAACCTGAGCGAATGGGCGAACATCCGCTCGACCCGGTCGATGAGCGGGTGGAGCGCGATCGGCGGGCTGGTCCGCAATCCCTATGCGCTGGATCGTACCGCGTGCGGATCGTCGTCCGGATCGGCCGCGGCGGTTGCGGCAAGTCTGGCGGCGGCGGCGGTGGGGACCGAGACCGACGGATCGGTCGTGTGTCCGTCGGCCATCAACGGACTGGTCGGGCTGAAGCCGTCGATCGGGCTGGTCAGCCGCACGCACGTCGTCCCGATCAGCCATTCGCAGGATACGCCGGGGCCGATGGCGAAGACCGTGCGCGATGTCGCGACGATGCTGTCGGCGATGGTCGCCGCCGATCCGGCGGATGCCGCGACGGCGGGAGCGAAGACGACGGACTATGCCGCGGGTCTGTCGACCAGCGCCCTGTCTGGCCTGCGCATAGGGGTGGTGCGCCCGGAGATGCCCGCCGACCTTGCGCGCGCCTACCAGAAGGCGCTCGACACGCTGAAGGCGGCGGGCGCGATCCTGGTCGAGGTGAAGCAGCCGAAGCTGGACGGGCTGGGCGAGGCGGAGTTGCTGGTGCTCCAGACCGAGTTGAAGGCCGATCTCGACACCTATCTGGCGACGACGCCGCCGGCGGTGACGACACGCACGCTGGATCAGGTCATCGCGTTCAACGCCGCCAATCGTACGACAGAGATGCCGTTCTTCGAGCAGGAGACGTTCGAGGCGGCGGCGAAGACGAAAGGGCTGACCGATCCCGCTTACAAGGCGGCGCGCGCCAAGTCGCTGCGACTGGCGGGAGCGGAGGGCATAGACGCGATGCTGGCGGACGCGCGGGCGACGCTGCTGGTCGAGCCCACCTATGCGGCGGCGTGGCTGTCGGACCCGGTTTACGGCGACCAATATGGCGGGCCGTCGTCGTCGGAAATGCCGGCGGTGGCGGGCTATCCGAACCTGACGGTGCCGATGGGGCTCGTCCGCGGCCTGCCGGTGGGGCTGTCGTTCATCGCGCACAAATATGGCGAGGCGACGGTGCTGGGCGCGGGATATGCGTATGAACAACTGACGAAGGCGCGGGTCGCGCCCCGTTACCTGCCGAGTGCGGACGTGGGGGCCGGGCTGGACGGGGCGGTGACACTGGCCAAATAACGGCGCGCGAAGCCCGCCTGCCACAGCATCAGCAGCGGCACGACGATCGTCTCCATCCCGAGTCCGAGGACGTGGCCGGTCGAGGGCACCCCAACCGCGATCAGCGACACGCCGCGCGCCAGCCCACCGACGACGATCAGGCCGCCGAGCAGGCGAAAGCGCGCCCCCTTCGTTTCGACGGCGGGCACGCAGGACAGGAAGCCGAGCCCGGTCGCGAAGAAGATGCCGGAAATGTAGCGGAAATGGCTGTCGAGATCGCGTGGAGCGTCGGTCAGGTGGCCGAACGGCGCGGGGCCGTGAACGATGCCCTGTCCGCCGACGACCAGCGGCAGCAGGCAGGCGATCAGGATCACCGCCTGTAGTGCGCGCTTCTCGATCATTTCAGCAATTCCTGGCGGACGTGGATCGCGCGCAGCGACACGCGGACCTCGATCATGAAGCTGACCAGCGCGGCCACCAGCAGGATCATCGCGAGGATGAACGACAGCGCGACGATCGTCGCCAGATGCAGCTTCGCCAGCGTCGCGATGAACAGGCAGGCAATGACGATGCAGGTCATGATCGCGCTCGACACGGCGAGGAACAGCGCGTGGTTGATGATCGAGATGCGGCGATCGAGCAGGCGCAGTTCCCAAACGTGCCGGTCATGCTCCGGTCCGCTGGAGCGGGGGTGAAGCACCTCCAGCGCGCGGGTGCGGTCGACGACGCGGCTGAGGCGACCGGCAAGGACGTTCAGAAGCTGACCGATACCGGCGAGGAGGAACACCGGTGCCAGCGACAGGGCGATCGTCTGGGCGACGGTCGTCACGCCGGGCAGGGTCGGGATCATGCGCAATGCCTTTTTGGCTTGATGGCGGGGCTTGGTAAGGACTTCCTGTCTAGGGAGTGCGCGATGAACGGTCCATCCTCCGCAATCTGGCACGACGGGCTGCCCGAGGCGATCGATGCCGTCGCCGAGCATGCACCAGCCTCGCGCCGGTTCCTGCGCCGCGCCTGGTATGCCGCCGCGGCGCGGGGCCGGGCGCGGACGCTGGTGGTGGACGGCGGGCTTGCGCTGCCGGTCGTGCCGCGTGGCGCGCGCGTGTTCGGGCTGGTCGAGGTGCCGGGGTGTTACTGGCCGTTGCGCAGTTTCCCGCTGATCGATGCGGCCGCGATTCGAGTGGCGCTGCCGATGCTGGCGCAAGGCGCGCGGGCGATCCGGATCGGGCCGGTGCCGGACGGCGACCCCGCCGTCGCGCCGCTGGTCGCAGCGGCGCAAGCGGCGGGCTGGGCGGTGCTGGACCGTTTCGTGGCGCACAGTTGGGTGCTCGACATCGCAGCGTTACGCACGGCGGGGGGATGGCCGCGCACGTCGACGCTGAAGAAGAACCGCTTTCACGAAAAGCATCTGGCGGAGCATGGCGCGCTGGAATGGCGCTTCCTCGGCACCCACGACTGGCCGGCGGCATTCGACATGCTGGGCGAGATCGAGCGGAAGAGCTGGATCGCAGCGCGGACCGATGGCCGCGACGCCAAGTTCACGCATGACGGGCATCTGGCGCTGTGGCGGGGGGCGGCGCGCGACCCGGTGCTGGCGGCGATGATGCGCGCGGCGCTGCTGACGGTCGACGGACGGCCGGCGGCATTCTCGTTCGACATGGCGGTCGGAGCGACCTGCTATGCGATCGCCAACAGTTACGATCCCGCTTTCGCGAAGCACTCCCCGGGCAAGCTGCTGTACTGGCGCAACCTGTCGGCGATGCTGGCGCGCGAGGTCGCGACGGTCGACTGGGGCGCGGGGGACAGCGGGTACAAGCAGGTCATCGGTGCGGTGCAAGGTCCGGCGATGCGCGACTGGCTGCTGGTGCGGCCGGGCGTGTCGGCGGCGGTGGCACGGCGGCTGGTGGGTATATGGACCGGCAGCGGCCAGCACGATCCTGCGCACGCTCCGTCGCAACCCACTTAAGTGGCTGGCAACCAAAAACTAAGGACCTTTGGCTAGGCGCAGTATAACGACGGCCAGCCGTCGCACAGGAGAATCGAAGAATGCCCTGCACCGTGCTCATCGTCGAAGATGATCCGACGGTGCTCGCTTTCCTCGAAGAAGGACTGATCGATCGTGGCTACGAGGTGCTCAGCGCCCGCAGTGGTGGCGAGGCGCTGAGCGTGCTCGACAGCGGGCTCGACGATATCGACGTCCTGGTCGCCGACATCCGCATCGGGGCGGGCCTCGACGGCTGGGAGATCGCCCGCTGCGCGCGGGAGATCTCGCCGGACTTCCCCATCGTCTACATCACCGGCGACAGCGCCTCCGCTCATGAACTGGAGGGCGTGGCGAACAGCCGGCTGCTGCAAAAGCCGTTCGGCAGCGAGCAGCTGGCGCGAGCGATCGAGGCGTTGCTGCCCTGAACCGACGGGCGAGCGTCTACACCCCCTCCAGATAGCGCAGCATCAATTCGACGGCGGTCGGCGTGATGCCGACCATCTCCTCGCCGCTCTCGGGCGCGGTCCAGCGATGGGCGAGACCCGACTCGGTGAGTACCAGCAACCACCGCCGGCCGTTCGCCGGCGCGGTGTGGCGTGCGATCAGATCCA
Organism: Sphingomonas sp. AC435; assembly: GCF_979253005.1. Lineage (NCBI taxonomy): Bacteria > Pseudomonadati > Pseudomonadota > Alphaproteobacteria > Sphingomonadales > Sphingomonadaceae > Sphingomonas > Sphingomonas sp. AC435. The sequence continues at coordinate 72,698 of NZ_CEEDCJ010000007.1, read as the reverse complement.
TCGTCGATCGGGCCACCCCCTCTTCATGGGCGATGAACAGGTCCAGCAGGATATCCCATGCGGGTTCGCTGAAGACGGCGGTGAAGCGGCCGAACGCGGCGTCGCGGTCACGGCGTTGATGATAGAGCGCACGCGCCTTTTCCAGATCGGTGGGCTGGTCCGGGCCTTGCGCCGGCATCCGGCCGAACGGTTCCGGCGACGCCTCCTGACTGTGCGCGACGGCGATCGACACCTTGCGCAGCGCCTCGATCAGACGCCGGAGGGCATCCCTGTCCTCCTCAGGCCACCGGATCAGGCGGACGTCGGTGGATGTCGACGTTCCAGGCCGGGTCATGACCGAATTCCCGACAGCGCCGCCGATGCCGGATCGTGCCCGCGACGAGCAGCGCCATCAGCGGATAGGCGATCTGCCCGATACTCCACGCATAGACGAGCGGCACCAGCGCGCGGTCGACGATGCGGATGACGTGGATCGCGACGGATATCATTTGCAGCGCCGCCAGCCAGATCGGCCAGTAGCGGTTGGCCCGGAGCGCCACCGCCGTGAAGGCGGCGAACAGCACCGCATCGACTCCGAACCCGCTCCAGTCGAGCGAATGGAACGTCGATGCCGGATCGTAGGGCAGCAATGCGGTCGCCGCGTTCGCGGCGACCATCAGCCCGGCCACCCACCGCTCCGGCGCGCCCCCGCCCCAGAGGGCGAAGGCGGCGACGGCGATCAGCGCGACGTTGAAGACGAGGATGTGAAGCATCAGTGCGCTCCCCACCGCGATACGGCCGGCGTCGCATCAGGCCGCGACGGAGGACCCGGCGCGCACGCCGACCATGCCGCTCGGCGGGTATTTGCGGCTGTCGCCAAAATCGTCGGCGGCGGTGAAGTCGATGCCGAAGACGCGCGCGATCTTTTCCAGCGAGCGATGTCCGTCGATGGTCGATCCGCGGGCGGAGGACAGGTGGACCAGCGCCTCGCTGAACGCCTTGAACGCGGGCTGCCCGACCGCAGCGCCCAGCCGCTGCTCCGCCTGCGCCGCCGCGAGCATCGTCGCGACTTCGCCACCGATCGCGAAAGCGGCGTCCTGCGCCTGTTCGAATTCCCGCAGCAGCAGGTACAGGCGCTGGGCCGCACCCGCATCCTCATGCCTGGTGGAGCACGGCGACGACGAAGTCGGTGACGAAGCGGAGGCCCGCGGCGAGCATGCCGAAACCGACCGCAAAGGCGAGCGCGAGAAGTGGGATCCACGCGAGACGCTGGAGGGGGCTGAGGTCATTATGGGCCGATCCTTTGGCGCGAAAGGGAAGCCGCAGCGAACCGCTCGCTGCCGACGCCGGCTTCCCTGCCGCCGCGGGTGCGGTCGGAACCACCCGCGAAGGTTGACCGGGTGGATTTTGGGGGTCCGCCAGCCGCTCGTGCGCCTGGAACCAGAGCGCCGCCGTGGCGCGGTCGGGCGCACCCAGCACCTTGGTCGCGCTGTCCAGATGGCCGTAGACGGTGGATTCGGAAATGCCGAGATCGTTGCCGATCCGCTTCGCCGACTTGAGCGCGACGAGCCCGCGCAGGCAATCGCGCTGGCGCGGGGTCAGCCGATCGAAGTTCGGGTCGGTCATGGGCGAAGGCGGACAGCCGCCGCGCGATCCGCGCTGCCAGCGTCTCGCCGGGCGCATGACCGCGACGCCACTATCCATCCTTCAAGATCGCTCCCGAGCCCCACGCTGACCTTCGCTTCGACTGCAAGTTTTTACAATGTCGGCACATTGCACATGGCTTGGCCCCATGTCTCGACAGAAGCGCGAGGGGTCGGCCGTCACGTCAGACGCGGACGTACCGGAAATACCAGACCTCGTGCCCCTGCCGCCGTGCCTTGCGCTCGTAGCGGGTTTCGGGCCACTCGGCGGGGCGGGTCAGGAAGTCGGCGGCCTTGGTCGCCTGCCACACGAAGTCGCGGCGTTGGTTCATGACCATCATCGACCAGCGACAATAGGTCGGGTCGTCGGTTCCCAGCCGGAACTCGCCGCCCGGCCGGAGCTTGGTGGCGATGGCGTCGAGGGGGCCGTGGTTCATCATCCGCCGCTTCGCATGGCGCGCCTTGGGCCAGGGGTCGGGGTGGAGCAGATAGACCCGCTCCAGCGCGGCGTCCGGCAGGCGCTCCACGACCTCCAGCGCGTCGCCCATGTGCAGGCGGACATTGTCCAGCGCCTCGTCGCGAATGTGGTTGAGCGCGCCGACGACGCCGTTCAGGAACGGCTCGCAGCCGATGAAGCCGGCGTCGGGATGCGCCGCGGCCTGGCCGGCGAGGTGCTCGCCCGCGCCGAAGCCGATCTCCAGATGCAGCGGCCGGTCGTTGCCGAACAGCGTCGCGGCGTCGAGCGGTCCCGTGTCCGGTACGGCGACCTGCGGCAACAGCTCCTCGACCAGCGCGGCCTGACCGGTGCGCAGCTTGTGGCCCTGACGACGGCCATAGAGGCGGCGGATGACGGCGGGATCGTTCATGGCGGCGGCCCTTAGCGCGGCCGTCCGCCGGAGCAAAGCACGAGCCGGACCGTTACCGTCGCGCAATGGATCAACACGACACGCCAGACCCCGACGAAACCGGCGATGTCGAGGACCTGAAAGCCGCCGACGCGCGCGAGCTTCACCGTACCGTCCGCGAAACCGGCGAAGAGGAGTTGAAGCGGCCGGCGGCGGCGTTGTTCTGGTCCGGGCTGGTCGCAGGTCTGGCGATCACGACGTCGTTGATCGCGGAAGCGGCGATCCACCGCGCCCTGCCGCAGGAGCCGTGGAGCGAACTGGTCGTGGCGCTAGGTTACCCGATCGGGTTCCTGATCGTCATTCTTGGCCGGATGCAGCTGTTCACGGAAAGCACCGTGACCGCGATGCTGCCGCTGGTGACGCGCCCGTCGCGCTGGGCGCTGACGCGGACGCTACGGCTGTGGGGGATTGTGCTGGCCGCCAATCTGGTCGGGACGGCGGTGGCGGCGGCGCTGATCGACGCCGGATTGCTGGGCAATACCGAGCTGCGGCACGCCGCGCTGTCGATCTCGGCCCGCATTCTGGAACTCGGCGCGTGGGATACGTTCCTGAACGCGATCCCGGCGGGCTTCCTGATCGCGATCATCGCGTGGACGCTGCCGAACGCGCGCGAACAGGCGTTCTGGGTCATTCTCGCGATCACCTATATCGTTGCGATCGCCGGGTTCAGCCACTCGGTGGTCGGTTCGGACGAGGCGTTCCTGCTGTTGTTCGCCGGTCAGACGACGCTGGTCCAGACGCTGTTCGCGCTGATCCTGCCAGCCGTGCTCGGCAATCTCGTCGGCGGCGCGGGGCTGTTCGCGCTGCTGGCGCATGCGCAGGTCAAAAGTGATGTGGAGGATGCACCGGGTGGGTAAGGCGAAGACGACGATCAAGAAGATCGGACGCGCCGAGCGGGCGTCGACGCACCGTGCCGCGCGTCGCAAGAACGGGCCCTTGATCGACGCTGCCGGCAAAGCGGCGGAAATTGCGGATCAGCCGCCACTGATCGCGATTTCCGTCGTGACGATATTGGTAGGGGCGCTGGCGCGACGTCCGGCGGTGACGCGCAGCGGTGTGCGGATGCTGGCCAGCCATCTGCTGGCGACGGGGGTCAAGACCGTGCTGAAATCCTCGATCGATCGAACCCGCCCGGCGCGCGCGCTGCGCGGAGGGCATCATATCGGCAAGGGCGACGGTGCCGACGATACGACGCTCAACTCCTTCCCGTCGGGACACACCGCTGGGGCCGTAGCGGTGGCGCAGGCGGTCGCGACCGAATCGCCGCGGGCCGGCTTGCCGTTGCAGGCGGCGGCGATCGCCGTCGCCGCGCTTCAGCCGAGCGGCGGCAAGCATTATTGGAGCGACGTGCTGGCGGGGGCCGCGATCGGCTGGGCGGCGGAGCGGGTCGCGAACGCGGGTCTTCGAATCGCCGAGGCGACGGTGAAGGGTGCGCTGGATCGAACCGAGAGGCTCGAACCGCCAGCCCTCGCCACTCGCACCTAGGCCGCGATCGCCACCGGGCATCGCTCCTCGTCGAGATCGAGTGCGTACTCGATGCTCGGCGCCGGATCGTTCCGCGCGGCCGAAGGGCGCTGCATCATCGTCCCCGTCGGGCGGAACCCGAGCTTGCGCAGGACCTTGCCGGATGCCGGATTGTCCGCGAAGTGCCATGCACCCAACCGCGCCAACGGTAGAGCGTGGCAGGCCATCGCAATCACCGCATGGCCGGCTTCGGTGGCGTAGCCGCGACCCCAGGCGGCGGGGGTCAGCCAGTAATGGAATTGCGGACCCTGGCCGTCGCGATCGGCGATGCCGATGCCGCCGACCAGCACGGGCGTCCCACTCTCCAGCGAATCGATCAGGAAGCGCGGTTCGTGCGCAGCACGCGGCTCCAGCGTGCGCGCGACCGCGTCGTCCAGCGTGTAGGGGTGCGGAATGCGGGCCAGCATCCGGGCCACGCGCGCATCGGCCAGCGCCGATGCCAGTGCGCCTGCGTCCTCCGGCCAGGCCGGGCGCAGCAACAGTCTCTCCGTCCGCGCGAACATGTCGTCGTGTCTCCTCGTCGCGTCGCGCCGGGCCTGCCACGTCTTGATGACGGGACAGCGACAGGCGCGGGGGAGGGAGCACGAAAAAAGGGAGCCGGGATGACCCGTCTCCCTTTTAGAGCTGGTTCCAGTGCGGAACCCGGGTCACCCTGGTGGGCAACCCGGTTGGTCGCCCGTTATTCTGCGGCCTGCGCAATCTGCTCCACGAAGCAGAACTTGCGACCGAGTTTGCCCTGCTTGAACGCCACGCGGCCATCGACGAGCGCAAACAGGGTATGGTCGGTGCCCATGCCCACGTTGACGCCCGGATAGAACTTCGTGCCGCGCTGACGCACGAGGATGTTGCCGGCGACGCATTCCTGCCCACCGAACTTCTTCACGCCGAGGCGACGACCGGCCGAGTCACGACCGTTGCGCGACGAACCGCCTGCTTTCTTATGTGCCATGTCGAATAGCTCCGATTTTCTAGCCGGTTACGCCTGCGCGCCGATCGACACGATCTTCAGGATCGTGTGATTCTGGCGGTGGCCGTTCTTGCGGCGATAATTGTGACGGCGGCGCTTCTTGAAGACGATGACCTTCTCGGCCTTCGCCTGCGCGATGATCTCCGCGGCGACGGTCAGCCCGTCGACGCTCTTCAGATCCGAACCCTCGCCCGCGAGCAGCACGTCGCCGAGCGTGATCGACGAACCTGCGTCACCGTCAATCTTCTCGACGACGATCTTGTCTCCGGCGGCGACGCGATATTGCTTGCCGCCCGTGCGCACCACTGCGAACATGGCCCTCATCACTTTCCAAATGCGTAGCCCACGCCGGACGCACATGCCCGCCGGGGAAGAAGGGCCAGCTACGGCGATCGGTTCCGCATGTCAACCGTTCAGCGCCGATTCCCGGTTGTCGACGCGGCTTCGATGATGTTGCGGTGCGGCAACAGGCTGCGGCCAAAAGGACGCTGACGTGCCGATGCGGCATTGAGCCCGGCGAGCGTCGTCATACAAGTGTCACGTCGGATCGAGCCGAACTCGACCGCCACATCAGGGGGTTTCATGCGCCGTAATACCATCGTCCTGTCATTGACCGTATCCACGCTGGCGCTGTCGACGCTGGCGTTTTCCGCGCCCGCTTTCGCGCAGACCACGATCGCACCCGCCGATCAGCAGGCCGACCCGAGCGTTCCGGAAGCGGTGGGGACCGAACCGGGGCAGGAGATCCTCGTCATCGGTACGCGTGCGCAGGGGCGCACCGTCGCCGACAGCCCGGTGCCGATCGACGTCATCGGCGGCGATGCGCTGGTCAATGCCGGCTATACCGAGACGGCCAAGGTGCTGAACCAGCTGGTGCCCTCGTTCAACTTCCCGCAGCCGTCGATCACCGACGGCACCGACGTGGTGCGCCCGGCGACGCTGCGCGGCCTGTCGCCCGACCAGACGCTGGTGCTGGTCAACGGCAAGCGCCGGCACACGTCGTCGCTGCTCAACATCAACGGGTCGGTCGGGCGCGGTTCGGCGGCGGTCGACCTGAACACGATCCCGTCGTTGGCGATCGAGCGCATCGACGTGCTGCGCGACGGTGCCGCGTCCCAGTACGGGTCGGACGCGATCGCCGGCGTCATCAACATCCAGCTGAAGAAGCGTGAAGGCGGCCGCGCTCAGGCGACCTACGGCAAGTACGTGACATCGTTGCAGGACGTGTCCGGCGTATCGGGCGTGCAGACCGGCGCCAACGGCCAGCCGGTGGTGCGCGCGTCCGACGGCACGTTTGCGCTGAACGAGACGGGCAACGACCGCAAGGCGCGTGACGGCGAGACCATCACCTATGCCGCGAACATCGGCTTGCCGGTGGGCGAATCGGGCTACCTGAACTTCACCGGCGAATATCGCGGGCGCGACGCGACGAACCGCGCCGGCTACGATCCCCGCCGCATCTACCCGCGCCAGACGAACGGGCAGGTCGATCCGCGCGAGCTGACCTTCGACCGGCTCAACCACCGCTACGGCGACGCGAAGACCGACGATCTGAACTTCTTCGTGAACGCGGGCGCCGATCTCGGCGCGTCGGCCGAACTGTATATGTTCGGCAGCTTCGGCAAGCGCGACGGCGAGAGCGCGGCCTTCTATCGTCGTGCGGCAGGCGTCGACACGGCGTTCGGAAGCACGATCCAGGACCTGCGCAACTGCAACTACGCCACGGGTACGTGCCAGCCCTTCTACGCCGATGGGTTCCTGCCGCTCATCACCAGCGAATCGACGGACTATTCCGCGGCGGTCGGGATCAAGGGCAAGTTCGGCGGCGGCATCAACTACGACCTGTCCTATGTCCGCGGCCACAACAGCTTCGATTTCTACATCGCCAACAGCTACAACACGTCGTTCGGGCCGAACAGCAACCAGGGCTTCGACGCCGGCGGCACGCGGTTCGCGCAGGACGTCGTGAACCTCGACCTCCAGAAGCAGGTGGAGGTGGGCTTCCTGTCCAGCCTGTCGCTGGCGGCGGGCGCGGAATATCGGCGTGAAAACTACAAGCTGGTGGCGGGCGACGTGCAGAGCTACGCCGCCGGACCGTTCGCGACGACCAACAACGCCCCGGCCGGCGCGCAGGGCTTTCCCGGCTTCCGTCCGGCCAATGCGGTCGACCGGTCGCGCGACAGCGTCGCGGGCTACGTCGAGGCCGACGCCGACATCAGCGACGCCTTCACGGTGCAGGCGGCGGGCCGCTACGAGCATTATTCGGATTTCGGCGACACGGTGAACGGCAAGCTCGCCGCGCGCCTCGCGCCGATCCGGGGCATCGCCGTGCGCGGCTCGGTCTCCACCGGCTTCCGCGCGCCGTCCCTCCAGCAGCAATATTTCTCGTCCTTCGCGACCAACAACGTGAATGGTACGCTGGTCGAGGTCGGCACCTTCGCTGTCAGCGATCCGGTCGCGGTGGCGCTCGGGTCGCAGCGGTTGAAGGCGGAGAAGTCGCTCAACCTGGGCGGCGGCGTGACGCTCGATCCGTTCCGCGGCTTCACGCTGACGGCGGACTATTACAACATCAAGATCGACGACCGCATCGTCGTGACGGAGAACCTGCAAGGGGCGGGCGTGGTCGCCATCCTGCGCGGGGCGGGGATCAACAACATCACTTCCGCGCGGTTCTTCATCAACGGCATCGACACCCGGACGCAGGGCGTGGAGGTGGTCGGCACCTACCGGGTGCCCGATCTGGGTATCGGCAAGATCTCGCTGACCGGCGGCTTCAACTACAACAAGACGCGGATCACCGATCGTGCGGTGCTGCCGACGCTACCGACGCTGACGCTGTTCGGGCGGCAGGAGTCGCTGCGGCTGGAGAGGGGCCAGCCGCGCACCAAGATCAACCTCGGGGCCGACTGGTCGCTGGGCGCGATCGGCGTGACGGCCCGGACTAACCGGTACGGCAAGGTGCTGTCGCCGGGATCGACCGCGGTCAACGACGTGACGCTGGAGCCGAAGTGGATCACCGACCTGGAGGTTCGCGGCGAGTATCGCGGGATCGAGCTGGCGGTGGGTGCGAACAACGTGTTCGACGAATACCCGACCCGCCTGCCGGTGCTGGGCACGGCGGCGACGATCAACAACTACTTCATCCCGTATTCCAGCTTCTCGCCGTTCGGGTTCAACGGTCGGTACCTGTACGCACGGGCGGGGATCAGCTTCTGATCTTCGATGCCTCGTGGCTCATGAAGAGGCGGCGGGAGCGATCCCGCCGCCTTTCTTGTGTCGGGCGGACAGGGGCAACCCACCACTCGTCACCCCAGCGAAAGCTGGGGTCTCATGCAAGGGAAGGCCTCTCGACGACGAGACCCCAGCTTTCGCTGGGGTGACGGTGATGGGCAGGGTTACGACGTCTGACGAGAGCCGCGTGCGTTCAACGGGAACGTAATACCAAACGCCCCAAACCCTAGTGCCGATGTTCCCGCTTCAGCGCGTATCGACCGTCGGCATATTCCGTGAACAGGCCGGAGATCGCGGGGTGATCGACCGGTTCGTCGGTGTCGTCCGGGATCAGGTTCTGCTGGCTGACATAGGCGACGTAGCTCGACTCCATGTTCTCGGCGAGCAGGTGGTAGAAGGGCTGGTCCTTGCGCGGACGGATATGCTCCGGAATCGCGTCGTACCACTCCTCGCTGTTGGCAAAGACGGGGTCGACGTCGAAGATCACGCCGCGAAAGTCGAACATGCGGTGGCGCACGACATCCCCGATCGCAAACCGGGCGTGCGAGACGGGCGGTGCGATGGGGGCGGGGCCGTCGGCGGCCGGAAGTTCGGATGGAGCCATGACCCCAATCTAGTGTTTCCGCCGCGCCGCACAAGCAGGCGCTTGCAGGGCATGCGATGTTGCGTTAGAGGCGCGCCCTCGACCGACCGACCGGCCTTTTTCGAAGGCTCGTTCGTCCTCCGCGGAGAGGTGGCAGAGTGGTCGAATGTACCGCACTCGAAATGCGGCGTGCCCTCACGGGTACCGTGGGTTCGAATCCCACCCTCTCCGCCAGTTTCTACATATAAATCCTATAGGATCGGTAATCCGCGGTTGCCGTACACGCTCGGGCGCGGCATCAGGCATCGCGTGAACGGTCAGGGCCATAAGGTGCCTCGCGCCGTCGCGGTTGCCAGGGCTGATCGCATGATATTCAGACGTTCGTTTCTTGCGTTGCTGGCCGGCTGCGCGTCGCCGGCACTGGCGCAAACCCAGGCAGCGGAGGGCGGTCCCGACATCGTCGTCACTGGTCGCGGGCTGGACGACCAGCCCGGCGACCGTGCGTTCGACGTGGTGACGATCGACCGCGAGCGAATCGAGGCCAACGCCGCCGGCCGGCTGGAGAGCGTTCTTGCCGATGTCGCCGGGCTTCAGCAGTTCCGCCGGTCCGATAGCCGCAGCGCCAATCCCACCAGCCAGGGCATCACGCTGCGCGGCATCGGCGGCAATGCCGCCAGCCGCGCGCTGCTGGTGCTGGACGGGGTGCCGCAGGCGGACCCGTTCGGCGGCTGGGTGGCCTTCCCCGCCTATGCGACCGACCGGATCGGGCGGGTGCGCGTCACGCGCGGCGGCGGCAGCGGCTTTTTCGGGCCGGGCGCGCTGGCGGGCACGATCGAACTCGACAGCGCCGTGCCGACCACGCCGTTCGGGGGCAGCGTCGCGTACGGAAGCCGCGATTCGGTGGATGCGCGCGGATCGGCGGCGCTGGTGCGGCAGGATGGGTTCCTGACGCTGTCGGGGGCCTATGCGCGGGGCGACGGCTTCACGCCGACCGTCGAGGAGGACCGCGGGCCGATCGACCGGCCCGCGCCGTTCGAACAGGCGTCGCTCGCCGCACGCACCGTGATCCGGGTCGCCGACGCGACGGAGCTTCAGGTCAACGCCGCCGCCTTCACCGACAGTCGCGACCGGGGCACGCCGTTCACGGACAACCGGTCGCAGGGCGCGGACGCCAGCATTCGTCTGGTCGGGCGTGGTCGCTGGGGCTTCTCCGCACTCGCTTACCTCCAGACGCGGGTGTTTGAATCGAGCTTCGCCAGCATCAACGCGGCGCGCACGACGGCGACGCAGACGCTGGATCAGTACAACACGCCGGCGACCGGCCTCGGCGCACGCATCGAGGTCGCACCGCCGCTGGGCGAGGCGATCGCCCTCCGGCTGGGCGCGGACGTGCGCAACGTCGAGGGCCGAACGCAGGAACTCTATACCTTCGTCGCGGGCAGCCCCACGCGCCGCCGCGTCGCCGGTGGCGAGAACCGAACGCTAGGCCTGTTCGCGGATGGCAGCATCGAGGCCGGGCGGCTGACGCTGACGCTGGGCGGACGCGTCGACTGGTGGCGGATCGCGCAGGGCTCGCTGGTGGAACGGCCGATCGCGATCGGGCCTACGATCAACGACCTGCGCTTTCCGGATCGCGACGGAACGGAGGCGACGGGCCGCGCCGGGCTGGCCTATGAAGCGGTGGACGGCGTGACGTTGCGCGCGGCGGCCTATCGCGGCTGGCGCCTGCCGACACTGAACGAATTGTACCGCCCCTTCCGCGTCGGGGCGGACGCGACCGGCGCCAACGCCGCACTGGCGCCCGAGGCACTGAAGGGTGTCGAGGGCGGCGTTACGATCGCACCGACGCGCACGGTCAGCATCGCCGCCACCTATTTCTTCAACCGGCTGGACGACGCCATCGCCAACGTCACGGCCGGTGCAGGGCCGGGCAACTTTCCGCTGGTGGGTTTCGTCGGAGCGGGTGGCACTTACCGAGTCCGCCAGAATCTGGACGCGGTGACGTCGGACGGCTTCGAGATCGACGCGTCGTGGCGGCCCGGCCCGGTCGGGCTTCGCGCATCGTGGAGCCATGTCGAACCGCGCGTGAAGGCGTCGGGTGCGGCGGCGGCGCTCGACGGGTTGCGGCCGGCGCAGACGCCGCGGGATCAGGTGTCCGCGACGGTCGACGCACGCTATCGCAACGCCGCAGCGGCGCTGACGGTACGGCACGTCGCACGGCAGTTCGAGGACGACCAGAACAGCCGCAGCCTGGCACCGGCGACAACGCTGGACGGGTATCTGGCGGTCCCGGTCACCGCTGGGCTGGCGATCGAGGCGCGGGCGGAGAACCTGTTCGACGAGCGGGTCGAGGCGGGGATCAGCGGCGCGAACATTCTGGAACGCGCGACGCCGCGGACGCTGTGGCTGGGGCTTCGCTACCGACCAAGCTGACACGTCGGCGTTGACGCTGCCGCGACGGAGGATCATTCCCGAGCCGCAACGAGCGAGGGACTGACGATGGCGACCTTGGCACATACGCAGCGCGGTCCGTCGCGCGGGTTGCGATACACGAACGTCGCCATTGCGCTGCATTGGGCGATCGCGGCGCTGATCCTCTACAATCTTACATCGGGGCTGTTGCGGCCGGTGCTGCCCCGCGGCTTCTTCGTGTTCCACGTCTCGTCGGGCATCACGATTCTGGCGCTGACGGTCGTGCGGGTCGGATGGCGGCTGACGCACCGGCCGCCGTCGCAACTGCCGATGGCCCGGTGGGAGCATCGACTGGCGCATGTCGTCCATTTCCTGTTGTACGCGGCGATGCTGCTGCTGCCGTTTTCCGGCTGGGCGCTGGTGTCGGCCAATCCGCCGGCGGGGTCGCCGGGTGCGGACTGGGCAGCCGCGAACCGTCCCGCACCGCCGCCGCCCGCACCGACGCTGAAGCCCGACCCGACGTCGAAGGGCGGGCCGGCCGGTGAGGGCAAGGGTGGCGGACAACCGCCGCGCAAGCGGGGTCCGACGATGCTATGGGGTGTCGTCGCGCTGCCGCTGATCGGTCCGGTGAACGAGATGGGTCGGACCGCCGCGGGCGTGCCCGAGCAGCGTGAGCTGCACGAGCGCATCGAGACGTTCCACGCACTGGGCGGCTGGGTGATGCTCGTCCTGCTGGTGCTGCACATCGCCGGCGCGCTGAAGCACCAGTTCGTCGATCGCGAACGCGAGCTGGCGCGGATGAGCATCGGCCGCCGCCGGAAATCCGGTATCTGAACGGAAAGCATCGAGAATGAAGTACGGGTTGCAGGCGGTGTTCGGCACTGTTGCGCCGTGTGCCGCTATGTTGAGTGCCGTCGTCGCAGGCGCGCCGATCGCACCCGGGCAGCAGCCGCCGGTTGCCGTCCATCCCTCGACGTCCGCAGCGGACCCGGCGGCGCTGTTCGAGAACACCTGCGCCGGCTGCCACGAGCTGGAGCAGGCGACGGCAACGCCGATGGACCTCGACGGCTGGCGCGCGACGGTCGAGCGCATGATCGGCTATGGTGCAAAGCTGTCGCCGGAGCAGGCCGATGCGGTCGTCCGCTATCTGGCGGAACATCATGGACCCGGCGCCGCGCAGGTGCACTGAGCGGTTCCGGCAACCGGAACTTGCCCGACGCAAACCAGAAGTTGCAATCCCTACTGAATAGATGGGATATGAATGGCGGCGGGAGGTGGCGCATGTCGCACACGTCGTTCGATACCAAGGCCGCGGATCCGATCGTCCGCAGGTGGCGGGCGAACCGGGTGGCGACAGCGTCGGCCGGATCGGTGCGGTGCGCCGTTCCCGCTGCGAGGCATTTCGCGCCTCCCGCAGGTTCTATCGTGAAAGGGTTCACTCCATGAAGATCATCGCCGCGTCCCTCCTGGCCGTCGCCGCCCTGTCGGTGGGCGCATGCTCCAAGTCCGACGAAGCATCGAACACCGCCGTCGCCGACAATCTGACGGTCACCGACGACGACTTCGCCGACAACGGCACGGCGACGGGCGAGGAGCCGGGCAACGCCGCGGCGAACTTCGCGGACCCCGCGCTCGACAACGCCGCGACGCTCGACAACGGCGTCGCCGCGAACATCCAGTAATCCTCTCGCGCGGTCGCTTCCTTCGCGGCGACCGCCCCTCCCACACGCCAGGAAGCTCCCTAGCGTAGCCTCGACCCGGCAGTTCGCTGTCGGGTCGCTTTGTGCGTCCGGGCGTTGGGCGGGGATGAGCATCATCCTCGCCCTCCTCGCCGCCGCGTCCTCCCCGATCGCCGTGACCGCGCCTCCTGCCGGACAGGAGGTCGGCGCGGACCTCGAACATTTCGCCTATCCCTATCCGGTGCGCTGGTTCGTCGCCGGCGAGGGCGCGCGCATGGCCTATATGGATATCGCGCCGACCAGTGCCGCGAATGGCCGCACGCTGGTGCTGCTGCACGGCAAGAACTTCTGCGCGGCGACGTGGGGTGCCACCGCCAAACGTTTGGCGGGGGAGGGGTACCGCGTCATCGTCCCGGACCAGATCGGCTTCTGCAAATCGTCCAAGCCGGCCGGGTTTCAGTACAGCTTCGCCGCGCTGGCGACGATGACGCGCGATCTGATCGCGCAGGCGGGCGTGACCGGACCGGTGACGCTGGTCGGCCATTCGACCGGCGGCATTCTCGCGGCGCGTTATGCGTTGTTGTACCCCAAGGCGGTCGCGTCGCTGGTGCTCGTCAACCCGCTGGGCCTCAACGACACGATGGCCGAGGGCGTGCCCTATGCGCCGCTCGCCAAGCTTCGCGCCGAGGAGGCGAAAACGAACGCGGCGTCGATCAAGGCGTACCAGCTACGCACCTATTATCACGGGACGTGGCGGCCCGACTATGACCGCTGGGTCGCGATGCTGGCGGGGCAATATGCCAGTCGCGGCGGCGATACTGTGCGGGAGGCGCAGGCGCGGCTGTCGGACATGATCGAGACACAGCCGGTGGCGGCGGAACTGTCGCGGGTGGCTGCACCGGTGACGCTGCTGATCGGCAACCGCGACACGACGGCGTTCCGCGGCACCAGCGCGCACGCGGGCGCGAAAATCCGGACGGTGCCGGAGGCGGCGCGGGAGGTCGCGGGCCGCTGGCCGAACTTCCGGCTGGTGACGCTGGAGGGGCTGGGCCACGCGCCGCAGGTCGAGGATGCGGCACGGTTCGATGCTGCGCTGTTGGACGCCCTGCGGCGCTGACAGCGAGGTTGTCGCCGATCCGCCACCTGTTAAGGCGCACGCATCGTTCAAGAAGGATTGCAGGCATGGCCACGGCCCCCAGCCATTACGACGTCATCATCGTCGGTGCCGGCCTGTCGGGCATCGACGCCGCCTATCGGCTACAGACCGAATGCCCGCGCAAGAGCTATGCGATCCTGGAGGCGCGCGGCGCGATCGGCGGCACCTGGGACCTGTTCCGCTATCCCGGCATCCGCTCGGATTCGGATATGTACACGCTCGGCTTTCCGTTCCGACCGTGGACCGGTGACAAGGCGATCGCCGACGGCGGTTCGATCCGCAGCTATGTCGAGGACACCGCCCGCGAGTTCGGTATCGACCGCCGCATCCGCTTCGATACGCGCGTAGTCCGCGCGTCGTGGTCGACCGACAGCGCGATCTGGACGCTGGATGTCGAGGAGAGCGGACGGCGGACGACGCTGACCTGCCGGTTCCTGTACATGGGCAGCGGCTATTACGACTACGCAGCGGGCTTCACCCCCGAGTGGCAGGATGTCGATGCCTTTCAGGGCAAGATCGTTCACCCGCAGCATTGGCCCGCCGACCTAGACACCGCCGGCAAGCGCATCGTCGTGATCGGCAGCGGCGCGACCGCGGTGACGTTGGTGCCCGCGCTGGCGCAGACGGCGGCGCACGTCACGATGCTGCAACGCTCGCCCACCTACATCGTGTCGCGCCCGTCGCAGGACGGCTTCGCGCAGGCGGTCCAGAAGGCACTGCCGCCCTCGCTCGCCGGCCGGGCGACGCGCTGGAAGAGTATCCTGCTCGGCATCGCCACTTATAGCTTCGCGCGCCGCAAACCGGCGACGGTGAAGGCCGCGATCCTGCGCAACGTCGCCGCGCAACTGCCCGAGGGTTACGAGATCGCGCGCGATTTCGAGCCCCGCTACGCCCCGTGGGACCAGCGCATCTGCCTCGTCCCCGACGCCGATCTGTTCCACGCATTGAAATCTGGGCGGGCGGAGATCGTCACCGACACGATCACGCGGTTTACGCCGACGGGGCTGGCGCTCGCTTCGGGCCGAGAAATCGCCGCCGATATCGTCGTCACCGCGACCGGTCTCGTCCTCAAGCTGTTCGGCGGCGTCGAGATGGTCGTCGACGGGCGCGCCGTCGATCCGGCGGAGCGGATGGCGTACAAGGGCATGATGCTCAGCGACGTGCCGAATCTGGTGCTCGCCTTCGGCTACACGAACGCTTCGTGGACGCTGAAATGCGACCTGACCGCGCGCTACGCCTGCCGCCTGCTCAACCATATGGACCGGGAGGGCGTCACCACCTGCACGCCGCGTCGCGACTGGGCGGTGGCGCGGGAGCCGATGCTGGGCTTCACCAGCGGCTACGTCACGCGCGCAACCGCGATCCTGCCGCAGCAGGGGGCGACCGCGCCGTGGCGGGTGCACCAGAACTACCTGCTCGACCTCGCCGCACTCTCCGCTGCTCCGCTGGACGACGGCGTCATGGCGTTCACGCGTCCGGGCGAGGCCGTCGTCGATGCAGCGCCGGCCGAGCGGTTGAAACCGGCGGTCGCGTTCGCCATCGGGGTGGGCGTCGTCGGCGGGCTGGCGCTGCTGTTTCGGGGCAGGCCGAAGGGTTAGGGTGCTTGCCCTGCCGGATATGGACATTATATACCGGCCGTTATGGAAGCAAGTTTCAGCCCTGCACCCGCTATCGCCTCGAAGGGACGGCCGCGGGAATTCTGCACCGACATGGCGCTGGCGTCCGCGCTCCGCGTGTTCTGGAGCAAGGGCTATGAAGGCGCGTCGATGGCCGATTTGACGGAGGCGATGGGCATCACCAAGCCCAGTCTCTATGCGGCGTTCGGCAACAAGGAAGCCTTGTTCCACAAGGCGCTGGATCTCTACGAACAGGAAAAGCTGGGATATACGCGCGTCGCGCTCGACCAGCCCACCGCGCGCGCAGTCGCCGAATATTACATGCGTGGCGCGCTCGAAAGCCAGACCAGCAATGGCGATCCCAAAGGCTGTCTTGGCGTCATCCACTCGATGGCGTGCGGCGCGGAAGCCGAGTCGATCAAGGCGGACGTGATCGCGCGTCGCGCCTCGTCGCAGGCCGCGCTCGTCGCCCGGTTTGAGCGGGCGAAGGAGGATGGCGACCTGCCTGCGCACGTCGATGCGGCCGGGCTGACCAGCTACCTCTACGCGCTGTTGCAGGGCATGGCGGTGCAGGCTGGATCGGGCGCGAGCCGCGGCGATCTGGAGCGGCTGATCGACACCAGTCTGGCGATGTGGCCGAGCCGGTAGGCACGCCGGTAGCGCAGGGGTACGAGAAATCGTACCATGCGGTACAAAAGCCGTTGACCATCCCATGACCGCCATCTATACCGCTTGGTATAGAAGCTGACGGAAAGGGAGAACACTCATGGCTTACCTTGCATTTGCCGAGACATGCGCCGGTGCTGCCGACCGGGTTCTCACCCTTCCGAAGGCCGATACGGTCCCCGCGCGGCTCTCCGCTCTGGAATGGTCGGTCGTCGCGCTGGCGCGGAACGACCGGTTGTCGTCGCTGCGCGAGCCGGGCCGCATCTCGATGGCGATGGGCACGCTGTTCGGCGGCTTTCGCAATCCGCGGCTCGCCGATCCCCAGTTGGAGGCGCTGCGCCGGATCGCGGTGCTCAGCTGGCATCACGGCTACACCGTTCCCTCGCGCGAGGTGAAGGCGTTCATCGCCGCCGGTTACACCCCCGACCAGTACGAGCTGGTCGTCGACAGCGTCGAGGCGGATCGCCTGCACCGCGAGGAGCGGCTGAGCGCCTGATTGCAGCGGTTTCGAACTACTGGCCGAGACCCTGATACCATTGCTTGCGCGGCTTCGATTTGTCCGATTATAGCATCACCGAACGGACGACGATGACGCGTCCAACCGGAGAGGGTGATATGATCGGTCGAACCACCAAGACGGCCTGGGTGTCCGCGGCAATGCTGGCGACCACGATGCTCGCCACGACGGCGCAGGGCGCGACCGCCCGGCGCGAGGCCGCCGGCGCGCTGCCGGACGGTACCAAGGTCGAGGCGGTCACGCTGACCGGCACCAACGGCGTGTCGGCGAAGATCATCACCTATGGCGCGACGCTCCTGTCGCTGATGGCGCCCGATCGTCAGGGCAAGTCGGCGGATGTCTTGATCGGCTATGACGGCGTCGACGGCTATCTGAAGAAGCCCGACTATTTCGGCGTCACCGTCGGCCGTTTCGCGAACCGCATTGGCAAGGGCCGCTTCACGCTGGACGGCAAGACGTACCAGCTGCCCTTGAACGACAAGGTCAACACGCTGCACGGCGGCACCGACGGGTTCAGCCGCAAGCCGTGGAAAATCGTGTCGGTCAAGGACGGCGCACAGGCCAGCGTCGTACTGGCGTTGACCAGCCCGGACGGCGATCAGGGCTATCCCGGCACGTTCCAGGCGACCGTGACCTACTCGCTCGACGATGCCGGCGCGCTGACGATCAAGTTCGAGGGCAAGACGGACAAGCCCACCGTCGTCAACATGACCAACCACGCGATCTTCAATCTGGGCGGCGAGGGTTCGGCGCTCGGCGTGCTCAACCACAAGCTCACGATTCCCGCGAGCGCGATCACGCCCGTCGACGACACGCTGATCCCGACCGGCGAACTGCGCCCGGTGGCGGGCACCGTGTTCGATTTCCGCCAGCCGCGCGTGATCGGCGACGGGCTGCGCGACGGCCGCGATCCGCAGATCGTCGCCGGCCGCGGCTACGACCACAACTTCGCGCTCGACAAGGGTCTTACCGCGTCGCCGCAGCTTGCCGCGCGGCTGGAGGACCCCGTCTCGGGTCGCGTGCTGGAGGTGCTGACGACCGAACCGGGCGTTCAGATCTACAGCGGCAACTTCCTCGACGGCACCGTGCTCGGCAAGAACGGCCACATGTACCGCATGGGCGACGGGCTGGCACTGGAGCCGCAGAAGTTCCCGGATGCGCCCAACAAGCCGTCCTTCGTGTCGGCACGCGTCGATCCGGGCAAGCCGTACAGCCACACGATGGTCTACCGGATGTCGGTGGCGAAGTAGGGGCGGGAGGCCACTGCCCGCCGATTACGTAACCTCTCACTCCTCCCCGGCGAAGACCGGCGTCCAGTGGCCGCGAAGGGCGTGAGTTTCACTGCCTTCTAAAGCGACTGGACCCCGCCCTTCGCCGGGAGGGTGCTGGAAGCGGAGTTCCTGACGGCCTTCGCTGCGAGCCCCGACCAGCCGCTACTCGCCAGCCAACACCGACGATCGACGGCCGACAGCAGCCGCCTCGTCCAGATACCCCTCCAACTCTGCCGCACGGTGCGCCGCCGTGTGCTGCGCCAGAATGCGCGCCTGCGCCGCCGCGCCGATCGCCGCCGCGTCGTCGCGGGCCAGCGCCGCCAGTACGTCGTCGGTGCCGTCCGCCAGCACGATTTCCGTACCCGGCGTCAGTAGCGTCTCCAGCCCCGACCAGCGGTCGGACACGATCGCTGTCGCGCATGCGCCCGCTTCGAACAGCCGTACTGAAGGTGACCAGCCCGCCGCGATCATGTCCGCGCGGGTGACGTTCAGCGTGTAGCGGGATGCGGAGTAGAAATGGGCGTGCTCCGCCGGCGGAAGATGCTCGATCCGCTCGACATTGTCCGGCCAGTCGATGGACGCGGGATATTGCGGTCCGGCCACCACGAAGCGCAGATCGGGACGCGCCCGCGCCGGCGCGAGCAGCAGGCGGTCCAGCGTTGGCTGGCGGTCGTCGCTATAGGTGCCGAGATACGACAGGTCCCATCGCTTCTCCGCGCCGGTCGGACGATAAAGCGCCGGATCGACCGAACAATACAGCGCCCGTGCCGCCGGCGCGCCATAGCGTCCCTCCAGCACGTCGAGCGTCGGGCCACCGGTGAACGACAGGTACACGTCGTAACCGGGGATCACCTCCGGCGAGATATACTCCAAATCGCCGCGCGACAGCTTCGCCAGCGTCACCGGCGTGTCGATGTCGTAGAAGGCGGTGGTGCCGGTCGCGGTCGCCTGGACGAAGCGGGCGACCTCGACTCCCTCGGGAACATAGGACCCGACGATCACCGCGTCCGCCCCCGCGATCGCCACGCCCCAGCTTTTCCGCAGGTCCGGCAGGTCGTCGTAGAAGGCGAGCGTGCAATAGTCCGGGGTCAGGCAGTCACGGTGATCCCGGTACCAGGGCACGTCGCGTTCCAGGAACAGGATGTCGTGACCTCGGGCGGCAAATGCCTTCAGCAGCGCCCGGAAGGTCGTGGCGTGGCCGTTGCCCCACGCCGACGACAGGCTGAGGCCGAGGACGACAAGCCTCATGCCGCCTCCGCCGTGCGGGTGGCGTATTCGCGCAGCAGCGCATCGACCTGCGCGCCCCGCAGCGCATAGGTATGCTCCGACAAAACACGGGCGAGCGCGGCCTGACCGATCGCGTGGGCGCGCTCCGGCGTCAGGGTGGCCATATGCTCCGCCACGTCCTGACCGTCGCGCGCGACCAGCACTTCCTCGTCGGGAATCAGGAACTGCTCGATCCCCTCCCATGCGTCGGTAATCAGGCACGCCGCCGCGCCCGCCGCCTCGAAGACGCGCGTCGCTGGGGAGAAGCCGACATGCGCCATCGAATCGCGCGCTACGTTCAGCACTGCCTTGGGCGTGCAGTTGAACGCGTTGTGCTCGGCCGTGTAGACATGGCCGCGGTGGCGGACGTTGCCGGGCATGTCCTTGCTGTCCCAGCCATTGCCGCCGATCAGGAATTGGCGTTCGGGCAGCAGCGCGGCGGGACGCAGGAAGAACTCCTCCACCCGTGCCTCGCGGTCGGGCAGGCGATTGCCGAGAAACGCGAGGTCGCACGCGAAGCGCTCGTCCGGTTCGACCGGATAGTGCGTCGTCGGGTCGAGCGCGTTGTAGACGGGGATGCACTCCGCCGCGCCGAACTGGCGATACGCGTCGATCACCGGCGGCCCGCCGCCATAGGTCAGCACCATGTCCAGATCGGGCAGGGCGGCGCGAACGGGATGGTCGGGATCGGCGCGCATCTCGTCTAGCGTCGCGGCGGCGTCGACATCCCAGAAGATCTTGATCGCATGTGGCGCTGCGTTGGCGATCGCCCCTTCCAGCAATTCGCGGTCGAAGACGCCGACGCCGTTGGCCTTCACCACCACGTCGGCGCGCGCGGCCTCGGCGAGGACGCTGCGCATCGCCTCCTCGGTCGCGGGGTAGACGACGACGCGTGCCCACTCCGGCGGATCGATGTCGCGGTGCTGCTGCCGTTCGAACGCATCGGGTTCGTAGAAGGTGATGTCATGCCCGCGCGACGCGAGATCGCGCAGGATGCCGCGGTAATAGGTGGCGGCACCATTCCAGTAGGAACTGAGCAGGCTGGAGCCATAGAAGGCGATTTTCATGCGGCCTCTTTCCGGTCGAGGGCGGCGACGACGGTCAGCAGTTCGTCGGCGCGGTGGGCGCAGGTATGGCGGGCACGGATCGTCTCCAGCCCGGATCGGACGAGCGAGGCACGCAGGTCGGCATCCTCGCGCAGGGCGGTCAGGTGCATGGTCATCGCATCGCCGTCGGCCGCGGTCAGGTAATCCTGGCCTGGCCGGAACAGATGCTCGGCGTCATCCCACGGCGCGGAGACGAGAGGGATACCGCACGCCAGCGCCTCGAACACCCGGATCGTCGGGATACCCGGCAGGATCGTCGCGTAATAGCGGCGCGGGACATGCACCGTCGCCAAATGCCGCGCGAAAACGGCCGGGGCCGACGCATTGGGAGCCCAGCCGTGATAGCGTGCGCCGTGCCGCGCGAGCATCGCCCGCGCCTCGTCCGGATAGCGGACGCCGTAGATATCGAGCGGCAGGCCGACCGCGGCGGCGGGGGCGAACAGGAAGCGCTCCAGTTCCGCCGTCCGCTCGCCGTCGCCCCAATTGCCGATCCAGACCAGCCCATCGCGCTCGCCCTCAACCTCGGGTGGATGGAACAGGCGGGTGTCGGCCGCCTCGTGCCAGACCCACACACGGTCGCGCCAGCCCCAGCCGCGATACACCTCCGCCAGCGTCTCCCCGAAGGCGAGGACACCGTCATAGCCCGACAGGTCGAACGCCTGCATCTCTTCGGGCGCACTGACGGCGCGGTGGTGCGTGTCGTGGAACAACAGGCGGAACCGCGCGCCGCGCGCGCGCAGCCGCCCGACCTCGGTGACCAGCGCCGGCTCGTTCCATTCGTGGACGATGACCAGATCGGCACCGTCGACCAGTTCATCGACGGGCGTATCGGGGGCATAGGTGACAGGAGACAAGTCTGGATACAGGGTGCGAAACGGCGTCAGCCCGTCGTCGCCGGCATCGGCGAGGAGGTTGGACAGGCTCCAGTTCTCCTGCGGTTCCAGCGCCTGCACGTCATGGCCGCGCGCGATCAGTTCTCGCAATACCCCACGCAGGAAATGCGCGTTACCGTGGTTCCAGCAGGAGCGCAGCGAGTGGGTGAGATAGACGATCCTCATGCCGCGACTTTCGCGCTGGGCGTCACCAGCCCGGCATACAGCGCCGCCATCGCGCCTGCCGTCGCAGCGGGCGTGTAGCGCTGCGCACGCACGCGGGCGGCCTCCGACAGATGCGCGCGCAGGCCGACATCGGCTCGGACACGTTCGATTGCCGCGACATAGGCGTCCTCGTCCTCCTCGACCAGCAACGCCGCACCAGTCCAGAGTTCGCGGAACGTGTCGATGTTCGACAGGATCAGCGGACATCCCGCCTGCGCCGCCTCCAGCACCGCCAGCCCGAACGGTTCGAAGCGGGCGGCGGACACGAAGATCGGGCGCGCCGCCAGTTCGCGCGCGAGCCCGTCGGGGCCGAGCTGGCCCAATACCTTGAGATACGCGATGTCGGCACGCTCGCCGTGCGGCCCCACCACGGCACCGGCGGCGCGGAATGGTACCGGCAACCGCGCGGCGACGCGGTCGAGCATCGGGGTTTCCTTGACCAGATCCCACAGGCGTCCAGCGGTGAACACAGCGTCGGTCGGCGGTATGTCGGCGGGCAGCGGCAACGGCGCGCGGCCATTGTGGACGACGAGCGGCGCGACCTCCAGCGTATGGTGGCGCGTCACCGCGTCGGCGTGGCTGGCGCTCGGCGCGACGACGACATCCGCGGTTTGCAGACCGACCCGGTTAATCGCGTCCAGCCATGCATAGCGGTCGCCCGGCACCTCCCCATGCGCAGCGCGCCACCACGTGCCAATGCAGCCATGGGCGACGGCGACGACGGGCTGCGAGATGTCTCCGCCCGCCGCCAGCGTCGGCATGTTCGCCTGCACCAGATCGACCCGCTCGCGCCGTGCGAGGGCAGCGATCGCGCGGCCGGCGGCAATCATCGGTGCGGGGCCGTCGCACAGCCAGTCGAGCGGCAGGCCGGTATCGACCAGCGTCACGCCTGCTATGGCCGCGACCTGCGCCCGCTGCTCGTCGTCGGGAGAGGGGCCGAGCACCGCCAGCAGCGTTTCGACGCCGAGCGGCGTCAGCGCCTCCGCCAGATCGGTCGCGTACTGCCAGACACCGCCGATCGCGTCGGCGGTCATCAATATCCGCATCAGGATGCCATCGCGTGCTGCCGCAGCGTCAGGCCGCGCTCGCCCGCCAGCCACTCGGCCAGTGCGGCGACCCCATCGCGCCACGGCACCTTCGGCTTCAGCCCGAGTTCGGCCTCTGCCAGCCGCGTGTCGGCGACGAAATACCGCTGGTCGCCCGCGCGCCAGTCCGAATAGCTGACGTCGACGTCGCGCCCCGTCAGATCGCCGATATGCGCGAGCAGGCGGCGCAGGCTGACCGCGTTGCCGGCACCACCGCCCAGATTGAATGCGCGCCCCGATACGCGATCGATCCGCCGCCACGCCTGCACATAGGCGTCGACGGCGTTCGACACGTCGAGAATGTCGCGGACCTGATGCCCGTCGCCGTACAGCGTGATCGGCTTGCCCTCCAGCGCGCGGATCAGGAAATGCGCCACCCAGCCCTGATCCTCCGTCCCCATCTGCCGCCGGCCATAGATACAGCTCATCCGCAGCACCGCGGTCGGCACGCCGAAACTGCGCGCGTAATCCAGCACATACTGGTCCGCCGCGCCCTTGGAGCAGCCATAGGGGGTGTGGAAGTCGAGCGGCCGGCGCTCGTCGATCCCGTGTCCCCGCACCACCGGATCGACGGGCACATAGGCGTCGTTCTCCAGCGCGAAGTCGAGGTCGGTCAGGTCGCCATACACCTTGTTGGTTGAGGCGAAGACCAGCGGCGTACCGTCACCGCGCCGTCGCAGCGCATCGAGAAGGTTCAGCGTACCGGCGATGTTGATCGAGAAATCGTCGCGCGGATCGTCGAGGCTGGTCGTCACCGCGACCTGCGCGGCGAGGTGGAACACCGCCTTGGCGTCGCGCGCCGCATCGACCAGCACCTGTTCGTCACGGATGTCGGCGACGACCGGCTCGATCCGGTCGCCATGCCGCTCCGTCAGCCAGCGTAGATTGCCCTCCACGCCCGATCGCAGCAGCGCGTCATAAACGCGGACACGGTGGCCGTCGCTTGCCAGCCGGTCGGCGAGGTTGGAGCCGATGAACCCGGCTCCGCCGGTGATCAGGATCGGCCGGTCGTCGCTCATGCCACCAGCCCCCGGCTTTCGAGTTCGGCGCGCATCTGGTCGACGCGGTCGCTTGCGGTCTGCTGCGCCACCCACTCGGCCAGCACTGCGAGGCCGTCGCCGAAGTCCTGCCGCGCGCGGAAGCCGAGCGTGTCGGCGGCGAGCGTCGTGTCGCAGAAACAATGGCGGATATCGCCGATCCGCGCCTTGCCGACGATCTGCGGCTCGATCTGGTTCTTGCCCATCGCCTTCGCCAGTTCGGTCGCGACTTCGGTGACGGAGCGATCATGACCCGATCCGATGTTGAACGTGCCCCCCGCCGCCTGCGGCAGCACCAGCGCCTCCGCAAAGGCGCGCGCCACGTCGCCGACATGCACGAAGTCGCGGCGCTGTTCGCCATCCTCGAAGATCATCGGCTGCTGCCCGTTGAGCAACCGCGACGCGAAGATCGCGAGCACGCCCGTATAGGGATTGGAGAGCGCCTGACCCGGGCCGTAGACGTTGAACAGGCGCAGGCACACGCCCTCGATCCCGTACGGCGCGGACATGATGTGCGTGGTGCGCTCCTGCACATATTTGTTGAGCGCATAGATCGAAGACAGGTTCGGCCGCTTCCACTCGGGCGTGGCCACCGCCTGCAACGGACGGCCGGCGCGATCGACGGGTTCCCAGTTGGATAGACCGTCGCGCAGACCGCGGCGTTCGGCATCCTCGATCAGCGTGCCGTCCGCATCGCGGTACAGCCCCTCGCCATAGATCGACATCGACGACGCGGTGACGACACGACGAACCGGCTGGTCGATCAGCGCCTCGAACAGGACAGCCGTGCCGACATCGTTGGTCGAGGTATAGCGCTCGACCTCGTACATCGACTGGCCGACGCCGACTTCCGCGGCGAGATGGATGACGCTGTCGACGCCCTGCAAGGCGCGCGCGACGGCGGCCTTGTCGCGCACGTCGCCGCGGATCAATTCCGCTTCCGGATTCAGCATCGCCGACCCGTCGACATCGCCGTGCACCTGATCGATCAGCGCATCCAGCACGCGGACCTTGTGCCCCCGCGTCAGCAACTCTTCGGCGACCGAGCGCCCGATGAACCCGGCGCCGCCGGTGATGAGGACCGTCTCGCTCACGGCCGCACTCCCTGCGGTTGGCTGAGCGAGGTTAATGCACGGGCTCGCGGCTTGATGCTCAAAGGACCTGTTCCCCTATCGTCGGGCGTTTTCGCCACGGGGGTGTAACAATCCGGCTTCTTCTTTGTTCCTATTGATTTGGATCAACTATCAACGGCTTAGAGCAAGGAACTTAGAAGCTGCATGAGGTGTTGGGCCCGTAACGACGCCGGCGACTCGCGGGCTTTTCCGGGGTGGCGATACAGGCGTGACGGCGACGTTCCTTCTCATCAGGCATGCGGCGCACATCCATCTGGACCGGATCTTCTCCGGCCGGATGCCCGCCGTGCCATTGAGCGACATGGGCCGCGCACAGGCGCAGAGGCTGGCCACCAGCCTTTCGTCCGAGCCGATCGACCGCATCATCGCCAGCCCGCTCGACCGTACGCGCGAGACCGCGCAGGCGATTGGCGACGCGCGCGGGGTGTCGGTGGAAACCGATCCGGCGTTGCTGGAAATCGAGCTCGGCGACTGGACCGGGCGGACGCTCGACGGGTTCGGCGACGACCCCGAGTGGCGCGCGTGGAATACCGCACGCGGCACCGCGCGCATTCCCGGCGGCGAGACGATGGCGGAGGCCACCGGGCGGATCGTCGGCCTGCTCGACGGGTTGGCGCGCGAGCCGGCGGATGCGACGATCGCAATCGTCAGCCACTCCGACATGATCCGCGGCGCAGTGGCGCATGTGCTCGGCCTGCCGCTGGACCATCTGCTGCGCTTCGACATCCACCCGGCCTCCGTCACGCGCGTCGTCTGGGGTGACTGGGGGGCGAAACTCATGAGCTTGAACGAACGGGGAGGGGCGTGATGGACGCGAGCGCGCTGAGGGAACGGGTGGCGGAGTTGTCGCCCTGGTTTCACAATATCGATCTCGGCCACGGTGTGTGGACCGCGCCCGAGCATTTTCTGGGCGATTATCCCGGCTTCAAGTTCCGCCGCTTCGCCGATGCGCTGCCCGCCGACCTGACCGGCAAGACGGTGCTCGATATCGGCTGCAACGCCGGCTTCTACTCGGTGGAGATGAAGCGGCGCGGCGCGGCGCGGGTGTTGGGGATCGATAGCGACGACCGCTATCTGGCGCAGGCTCGGCTGGCGGCCGAAGCCTTGGGGGGGGCGGGCGACATCGAGTTCCGCAACCTGTCGGTCTACGACGTGGGTGCCCTGGGTGAGCGGTTCGACGTCGTCATATTCATGGGCGTGCTCTATCATCTGCGCCACCCGCTGCTCGCGCTCGACCTGATCCGGGAGCATGTCGCGGACGATCTGATGCTGTTCCAGACGATGCAGCAGGGGTCGGACGACCTGTCCGACGTGCCGGCGAACCATCCCTTTCACAAGCCGGGCACGTTCGACCCGCCCGACTATTTCAACGATCCCGGCTACCCCAAGCTGCACTTCATCGAGCGCGAGTTCGCGGACGACTGGACCAACTGGTGGGCCCCGAACCGCGCCGCGAGCGAGGCGATGCTGCGCGCCGCCGGCTTCACGGTCGAGGCGCAGCCGGACCACGACGTATATCTGTGCCGCGTCGCGCCCGTTCCCTATGCGGAATATGGGCCGGCGGCGGTCTACCCTGCGAAAGGCGTGCGATGATCGAAGCGGCGATGATCTGGAACGAGCCCAACAACAAATCGCATTGGGACCCGGAGGTCGATCCCGACTGGTCGATCTTCGCCGACACGGTGACGCGGGCTGGCGGCGCGATCGCCGCGATCAATCCGGCGGTGACGCGTGTGCTGGGCGGCATGTCGCCGATCGACCCGCTGTGGCTGAAGCGGATCGAGGCGCACGGCGCGCTGGAGGCGGTCGACGTCATTGCGGTGCATGGGTTTCCGCTCGACTGGAACCTGTGGTCGATCCACGACTGGCCGCAGCGGATTGCCGAGATCGAGGCGGTGACTCACAAGCCGGTCTGGGTGACGGAGGTCGGCGTCGGCTCGTTCGGGGCGGAGGAGGTGCAGGTGTTCGGCCTGCGCCGTACCGCCGAACTGCTGATCGGCCGCGTTCCGCGCGTCTTCTGGTACTCGCTGTTCGACCTGCCGATGGAATGGGGTGCGGAGACCCGCCACCGCGAGGCGGAAGGGTCGAGTTACTACCGGCATTTCTACATGGGCCTGATCCGCCCGGACGGTACGCCCAAGCCGGCATTGGACGATTATGCCAAGGTGGCTGGCGAGATGGGCCTGATGCAGTGGTTCCACTATCAGGACCCGCGGCTGGACGACGCGGTCGCGTGGATGAAGCGACTGGGTACGAAGAAGTTGCGCACCGGGCTTAGCTGGGCGGACAGTTTCCGCCCCGACGCGATCGACTGGTTCGACCGGCAGATGGAGGCGCTGGCGGATTTCGACGTCACCGTCACCTTCTGCTTCACACCCGAACACCTGGGCGTCCAGCCGCATCACACCAGCGCCGCGCGCGATCCGCAGGCGTTTGCGGATTTCTGCGCGTGGATGATCGACCGCTATGCACCCGCCGTCGCGAACACGGCGGTGGCGTGACCCATCACGCCTGCCGTTCGAGTGCGTCCAGAACCTTGCCGGGCTCGATGTCGGCGGTGATGTCGCGCATCGTCTCGGCATCGGTGTCCGCCCCCACCTTGTGGGCGATCCGCTCGACGACTCCAGCCAGCTTCGACAGTTCGTGCTCCGCCAGCAGGTTGATGTGCAGGTCGAGGTCGGCACGCGCGTCGGCGGCGGCCTGCATGCGGTTCTGGCTGATGAGGACGAAGGTCGACAGGAAGATCGCCTCGACCGAGGCGACCATCGCCAGCACGACGAAGCTGGGATCGAACTTCGGTGAACCCCACAGGTTCCAGCTTATCCAGCCGCCGAACAGCAGCAGGTGCAGCCCGACGAACGCCATCGATCCGGTAAAGCCGGTGATTCGATCGGCAATACGTTCCGACAGCGGCGCATCGGCGCGGCGGCGGTGGCGGCGTTCCGCCAGCCGGTCGATATTCTGCCGCAACGTGGCGGTCATGCCGGGTTCGGATGCCATGCCTGCACAACGCAAAGCCAAAGAAAAGGTCCTGTCTTGAATAGCTTAATGCGTGCGGCGGTGCTTACAGGGCCAGCGAGGATGGAAATGGCGGAGGTGCCCCTGCCACAGCCCGGGCCGGGTGAGGTGCGCGTCAGGCTGGAGGGGTGCGGCGTCTGCGCGTCCAACATCGAACCGTTCGAGGGGCAGCCTTGGTCCAGCTTCCCCGGTGAGGCGGGAGGGATGGGACACGAGGGCTGGGGCGTGGTCGACGCGCTGGGCGAGGGGGTGATGACGCCCGCGATCGGCACCCGCGTCGCCTCGCTCGCGCATCGCAGCTTCGCGGAACACGACGTGGTCGCGGCGGATGCGGTGGTCGAACTGCCCGCGTCGCTGGCCGGTCAGCCGTTCCCCGGTGAGCCGCTGGGCTGTGCGATGAACATTTTCCGGCGCAGCGACATCGTCGCGGGGCAGACGGTGGCGATCGTCGGCATCGGCTTTCTGGGCGCGGTGCTGACGAAGCTGGCGAGCGACGCCGGCGCGCGGGTGATCGCGATTTCCCGGCGTCGCGAGTCGCTCGATCTCGCCACGCGCTACGGCGCGGCCGAGACGATCGTGATGGACGATCACTGGGCGATCATCGACGCGGTCAAGCGCCTGACCGACGAGCGCCTGTGCGAGCGCGTGATCGAGGCCGTGGGCAAGCAATGGCCGCTCGATCTGGCGGGGGAACTGGTCGGCTTCGGCGGAAAGCTGATCGTCGCGGGCTATCATCAGGATGGGCCGCGTCAGGTGAACATGCAGATGTGGAACTGGAAGGGCATCGACGTCGTCAACGCACACGAACGCGATCCCGCGGTCAACCTGCGCGGCCTGCGCGAGGCGGTGGACGCGGTGGCGAGCGGCCGGATCGACACCGCGCCCCTGTATACGCATCGCTACCCGCTGGACCGATTGGGCGAGGCGATCGTCGCGACGCGCGACAAGCCGCAGGGCTTCGTCAAGGCGCTGGTGATGTATGACTAAGCCCCGCATCGGTTTCCTCGGAGTCGGCTGGATCGGTCGCCACCGCATGGCGGCGATGCTGGCGACCGGCGCGATCGAGGCGACAGCGGTCTGCGATGCCTCGCCCGAGATGCTCGCGGAGGCGGCGGCGCTGGCTCCCGACGCGGTCGTCGTGCCTGATCTGGACGCCATGCTGGCGCTGGAACTCGACGGCGTGGTGATCGCGACGCCCAGCGCGATGCACGCGGAACAGTCGATCCGCGCATTGGAGGTCGGAGCCGCGGTGTTCTGCCAGAAGCCGCTGGGTCGCGACGCGGCCGAGGCGGCGCGCGTGGTGGAGGCGGCAGAAGCCCTAGACCGGCTGCTGATGGTCGATTTCTCGTACCGCTATACGGAGGGGATGCGGCAGATCGCCCAACTGGTCCGCGGCGGAGCGTTGGGCCACGTCCACGCGATCGATCTCACCTTCCACAACGCCTACGGGCCGGACAAGCCGTGGTTCTACGATCGCGCATTGTCGGGCGGCGGCTGCGTCATGGATCTGGGCGTCCACCTGATCGACCTCGCCATGTGGTCGCTGGGCTTTCCCGGAGAAGCCTCGAACGTGAACGCGCGCCTGTTCGCGGGCGGACAGCGCTTGGCGGGCGACGCGGTCGAGGATTACGCCACCGCCAGCTTCGACCTGCCCGGCGGCGTCGCGGTGCGGCTGGCCTGTTCGTGGCGGCTGCATGCCGGACAGGAGGCAATCATCGCGGCGCAGTTCCACGGCACCGAGGGCGGCGCGACGCTCCGCAACGTCGGCGGCTCCTTCTACGACTTCGTCGCCGAACACTACACCGGCACGACCAGCGAAACGCTGGTCGGCCCGCCCGACGACTGGGGTGCCCGCGCCGCGGCCGACTGGGCGCAGCGGATCGCCACCGACGCGCGCTTCGATCCGGCAGCGGCGCAACTCGTCTCCGTCGCGCGCACGATCGACACGATCTACGCCGCGGGCTGACGGCTCGCCGGAATTACCCCAACGCCGCCGTCAGCACCCGCTGCAGCCGTTCCGCCCACGCGGCCTGACCGGTCTCGTCAGCGATCAGATCCTGCCGGACCTCCAGTTCCGCATAGGGCAGCCCGGCCGGATAGGCGTGGCGTGGCACGGTGTAGTCGATCAGGTCCATCCGGTACGGCTCGTTGTCCCCGACCGTCAGGTCCGCCTCCCGCCGCAGCACCGCCAGCATCGTCTGTGCGAAGCTCGGGTCGCCGCCGTCGTGCAGGACGCCGATCTGCCACGGCCGCGCGACGCCGCCGAACACCGGGGTGAAACTGTGCAGCGCGATCAATACCGTAGGCTGTCCGACTGCCGAGCGTCGCGCGATCTCCGCCGCGATCGCCGCCTGATAGGGTTCGTGGATCGCCGCGAACCGCGCCGCGCGATCCGTGTCGCTCAGATCGGCATTCCCCGGTACGACCGTCCCGTCGCTGACCGGTGCGATGGCGTCGGGTGCGTCGTGGCGGCGGTTGCAGTCGACGACCAGCCGCGAATAGGTCTGGCGCACGAACACCGCGTCCATCGCCGTCGCCAGTCGTTCGCCGAGCCCCGCCACGCCGATGTCCCACGCGATGTGCCGCACCCGCTCCGCGTCATCCAGTCCCAGCGTGCCGAGTGACAAGGGGATGACATTCCCGGCATGATCGCCGATGAAGAGGAACGGCGACGCTCCTCCGGGGTTGACCACCGAGACGGGTGGCAGATCGCCTGCGACAAACAGGGGGCTTGCTTGGACGTCCAATGCCATTCCTGAACCTGTCGCACGTCACGACGTATACGTACAGGCAGCCCGTGTCCTTCGGCGAGCACCGGATCATGGTGCGCCCGCGCGAAAGCTACGATCAGCATCTGCTGTCCGCCACGCTCGACATCGAACCTCGGCCCAGCGACGTGCGCTGGCTACAGGACGTGTTCGGCAACGCGGTGGCGATCGCCACCTTCGACCGGCCTGCGGCGCGGTTGGTGTTCGACAGCCGCATCCACCTGATGCACGAACCCGCCGACCTCGATCATGTCGATATCGAGGATTACGCGCGCACCTATCCCTTCACCTATTCGTCGGAAGAGATGCCCGACCTGCTGCGCTCGATCGAGCGCCAGCACCTCGACCCGCGGCGCCAGATCGATAGCTGGGCGCGGCGTTTCGTCGGCACCGGCCAGACCGACACGCTGACGCTGCTGTCCGACATGACGACCGCGATCCGCCGCGAGTTCACCTATGTCGCACGTGCGGAGAAGGGTACGCAGACGCCGATCGAGACGCTGGAACGGCGCAAGGGTACCTGCCGCGACTATGCGATGCTGATGATCGAGGCGGTGCGCGCGCTGGGGTTCGCGGCACGGTTCGTGTCGGGGTACGTCTACAACCCCACCGCGCATGACCAGCGGCTCGGCGGCGGCAACACGCATGCTTGGGTGCGGGTGTACCTGCCCGGCTCCGGCTGGGTCGAGTTCGATCCGACTAACGGCATCATCGGCAATCGCGGCCTGATCCGCGTCGCCGTCGCCCGCGACATCTATCAGGCGGTGCCGATCTCCGGCACCTGGGCCGGCTTTCCCGGCAGCTTCCTCGACATGGAGGTCGCGGTGAACGTCAGCGTCGCCGGCCCTCCGCCCGTACCCGTATCCGTCCCCGACCAGAAGGAGCCTGTCCGATGCTGATCCGCGCCGGTTACGACATCAGTTTCGCCACGGACGTGCCCACGCCGATGATGGCGCTGCTGAGCATCCATCCGTCGCGGAACAAGGACCTCAGGACGATGCAACGCATCACCAGCGTGCCGCATGTGCCGATGTACGATTACGTCGATACGTTCGGAAATGTGTGCACGCGCTTGACCGTGCCCGCCGGTGGCCTGACGCTCAGCTGCGACTTCACGATCGAGGATGGCGGCCTGCCCGATCCCTACACCCCGGACGCGGTACAGCACGCGATCGAGGACCTGCCCGACGACGTGCTCGTCTACCTGCTCGGCAGCCGGTATTGCGAGACGGACCGGCTATCGGAAACCGCATGGGGATTGTTCGGCCACGTTCCCGCCGGGTGGCAGCGGGTGCAGGCGATCGTCGACTTCACGCATAATCATGTCGAATTCGGCTACCACCACGCGCGCTCGACCAAGACCGCGTGGGACGCGCATCAGGAGCAGCAGGGCGTGTGCCGCGACTTCGCGCATCTGGCGATCACGCTGTGCCGCTGCATGAACATCCCCGCGCGCTATTGCACCGGATATCTCGGCGATATCGGCATCGATCCGGTCGATGCGG
This sequence comes from Sphingomonas sp. AC435, assembly GCF_979253005.1. Lineage (NCBI taxonomy): Bacteria > Pseudomonadati > Pseudomonadota > Alphaproteobacteria > Sphingomonadales > Sphingomonadaceae > Sphingomonas > Sphingomonas sp. AC435. The sequence goes on along the minus strand of NZ_CEEDCJ010000007.1, from coordinate 40,534 downwards.
CGATGGATTTCTCGGCGTGGTTCGATGTGTATCTCGGCGGTGCGTGGCACACGTTCGATGCGCGGCACAATCTGCCGAGGATCGGCCGCATCCTGATGGCGCGCGGCCGCGACGCCACCGACACGGCGCTGACGACTGCCTTCGGCAGCGCCACGCTCGCCGGTTTCCAGGTGCACACCGACGAGGTGACGGACATTGCCTGATCCGCTGCTGGACGAAAGCGACCTGCCGTTCGGCGCGCCGGCGTTCGATCGTATCGCGCCCGACGCGTTCCTGCCCGCGCTGACGATCGCCCTGGCGGAGGCGAAGGCGGAGATCGAAGCGATCGCCACCGACCTGGCCGAGCCGGATTTCGCCAACACGGTCGAGGCGATGGAGCGGGTGGGCGGCACGCTGGCGCGCGTGCGGCGCATCTTCTGGACGCTGTCGTCGGCACAATCGACGCCGTCGATCCGCGCGGTGGAGGCGGAGGTGTCGGCCATGCTGACCCGTCACGGCATCGCCGTTTCGCACGATCCGCGCCTGTTCGCGCGCGTCGATGCGCTGTGGTCGCGCCGCGACGCGCTCGGCCTGAACGAAGCGCAGATGCGTTTGCTGGAGGGGAGCCGTCGTGGCTTCGTCGACGGCGGCGCGCTGCTTGCGCCTGCCGACAAGGCGCGGTTCGCTGCCATTGCGGAGCGGCTGTCGCTGCTCGGCACGACCTTCGGCCAGAACGTGCTCGCCGCCACTCATGCCTGGACGTTGCGCCTCGACCCGGAGGACTGCACCGGCCTCCCCGACACGATGCTCGCCGCGACCGCACGCCGCGCCGAGGCGACGGGGCAGGGCGGTCACGTCATCACGCTCGACCGCGGCGACGTGGAAACCTTCCTGTCCTTCGCCGACCGCCGCGATTGGCGCGAGCAGGTCTGGCGGGCCTTCACCACACGCGGCGACGGTGGCGTATATGACAACCGCGCGATCATCGACGAGATGCTGGCCCTCCGCCGCGAGAAGGCGGCGCTGCTCGGCCACGCTAGCTATTCGGATTTCGCGCTCGCCGACAGCATGGCGAAAACGCCCGACGCCGCGGAGGCGCTGTTGATGCGCGTCTGGACGCCGGCGCTGCGGCAGGCGGCAGCGGAACAGGCGGAGCTTCAGATGTTGGCGGGCGACACGCCGATCGCGGCATGGGACTGGCGCTACTACGCCGAACGCATCCGCCGCGAACGCCACGCACTCGACGGTGCCGCGGTGAAGCGGTTCCTGACGCAGGACGCGGTGCGCGACGCCGCCTTTGCCGCCGCCGGCCGGCTCTACGGGCTGGAGTTCGCTGCCATCCCGAGCCTGCCGGGTTGGCATCCCGGCGTGCAGCCGTGGTCGGTCAGCGATGCCGGCGGCACGCCACGCGGGCTGCTCTACACCGACTTCCATGTGCGACCCGAAAAGCACGGCGGTGCGTGGATGGGCGCGTTGCGCGTGCAGGAAGCGCTGGACGCGCCCGTGCTGCCGATCGTCTACATCGTCGCCAATTTCGCACCCGGCGCGGGCCTGTCGATCGACGAGGCGCGGACGCTGTTCCACGAATTCGGCCACGCCTTGCATGCGTTGCTGTCGGACGTCGTCTATCCCAGCCAGTCCGGCACCGCCGTCGCGCGCGACTTCGTCGAATTTCCCAGCAAATTTATGGAACACTGGATCGTCGCGCCGGAGGTGCTCGTCGGCCTCGGCGTACCCGCGCCGCTGGCGGACGCGATCGCGAGTGCGGATCGCTTCGGGCAAGGCTTCGCGACGGTCGAGTTCCTCGCCTCGGCGATCCTCGACCTGTCGTTGCATCGCCGGACGGACGGCAGCGATGCCGTCGCAGAGTCCGAAGCGCTGCTCGCCGAACTAGGGCTGCCTGACACGATCGTCCCGCGTCACGGCCTGACCCACTTCACGCACGTGTTCGATGGCGGCTATGCCAGCCAATATTACAGCTATCTGTGGTCGGAAGTGCTCGACGCGGACGCCTATGCCGCGTTCGAGGAGCGCGGCGACCTGTTCGCCCCCGATCTTGCCGGCCGCCTCCGCACGGAAGTGCTGGCGCGCGGCGACACCCGCGATGCGATGGCCGCCTACGTCGCCTTCCGGGGCCGCGAACCGCGCGAGGCAGCGCTGCTGGAGGCGCGGGGACTCGCGGCGTGAGATCCGGCGATCAGGATCATTCCGGCGCCCGTCGAAGATCCCGCTCCCGTTATGCGGCATCGACCTAAGCCTCACTCTGGCGTTGACGCGCCGGACACGGTTATGTCAGGAGATCGGTGTCAGGATCGCGCGGTTCGATAGCAGCGTGCTATCGGATCGGCAGGGATCCAGAGACGCGGGTGTAGCTCAATGGTAGAGCAGAAGCTTCCCAAGCTTACGACGAGGGTTCGATTCCCTTCACCCGCTCCAGCCCTCGCTGCCAAATCACCGAGCGGCCCGTCTGCCTTACGCGTGCGGCTCTAGGCAACACTAGATCGATCAGGACGACGTCGTGCCCGGCGCGACATTCTCGGCTAGATGCGCCGGCATGAACCGACGACGTCCGACATTGGCAGCCCTCTCCGCAATCCTCTGCCTCTCGGCGTGCCATTCCGCGCATTACCGCCCCGTCAGCGATTGGCCGGTCAGCATCGGCAAACCCTATAAAGTGGCGGGAGTGACCTACGTGCCCGCAGCCGATGAGCATTTCGATGTGCTCGGCTACGCAAGCTGGTACGGTCGGGAAAGCGGCAACCGGGTCGCGCTCGGTGAGCGCTTCGACGCGACATGGATCACCGCCGCGCACACGACATTGCCGCTGCCGACCTATGTCGAGGTCACGTCGCTCGACACCGGCCGCACGATCCTCGTCCGCGTCAACGATCGAGGCCCCTTTTCGCGCGGGCGAATCCTCGACCTCTCGCGCGGCGCGGCAGAGCAACTCGGGGTGCGGGCTCGCGGCCATGCGGCGGTGCGCGTACGACGGGTCGATCCGCCGGAGGAGGAGCGGGCAAGGCTGCGCCGCGGCAAGGCGGTCGCCGAACGTCCACGCCTGAGCGATGCCGCGCTCGCCAATCTGCGCGCGCAGTTACAGGCCGGCATCGCCAACGGACTGGTCGCTGCTCCCTGACGGGGCCGACCTTCATGCTGTCCAAGCGCTCACGTCGTCGTGCTGCGCGATCAGCGCCAGTCCGTTGGCGATCGAGGTGAGCTCACCGCCGGCCTCGATCCGCGCTTCGCCGAACCGTGCCGTGAAGATCGCGCGGACGGCCGGAACGAGGGAGGTGCCGCCGGTCAGGAAGACCCGGTCGATGTCCCGTTCGGTGACGCCGGCCACGATCAGGGCGCGGTCCACGGTTGCGGCGATCCGCGCAAGATCGTCGGCGATCCATGCCTCGAACTCGGTCCGGCTCACCTCCGCCTCGATCGTCAGACCGGCGTCGTGGAAGGCGAACGCGGCGGACGCATCCTGCGACAGCGCGCGCTTCAACCCGCCGATCGCGCCATAGAGCCCAAAGCCGGACTCGTTCTCGATCAGCGCGATCATTCGCCCGATGGCGTCGGGATCGAGCGCACTGCGCCTTAGCCGGTCCAGCTCCGCCAACGTCCGGCGATTGCGCATCATCGCCAGCTTCGACCAGTCGGCGACATCGGCGAAATAGCCGCCGGGGATGTCGAGCACCTTGTCGAACGATCGATACTGCCCGCCCTTGCCGAGGAACGGCAGCACCAGCCGGTCGATGATCCGCGCATCGAACCGGTCGCCGGCGACCCCGATGCCGGCATGACCGAGTGGGACGCAGCGTCGCGCCGCACCCGGCTCCGCCACCCGCACGACGGAGAAGTCGCTGGTGCCGCCGCCGAAATCGGCGACGAGCAACGTCGTCGGTTCGGTCAGCGTCGATGCGTGGCTATAGGCGGCGGCGAGCGGTTCGTAGACATAGTGCACCTCGCGCGCGAAGCCGGCGAACATCGCGTCGTAGCGGGTCCGCGCCAGCGCGTCGTCGGGGCGCGATCCCGCCCATGTCACAGGGCGTCCGACGACGACCCGGTCAAGCTGGTCGAGCGCCCCGCCGGCATGCGCGGCAAGCCGTTCGAGGAACATGCGACCGAGCTCTTCGAACCGGTGGCGCTTCTCGAACACGGGCGCGGTGTCGAACGACGCGCTGGCCGCGACCGACTTGAACGATTGCAGGAATCGGCTGTCGGACGGGAACTCCAGATATTCGCGGATCGCGGCGGGCCCAGCCTCCACCGCCACGCCGCCGCGCACGTCCTCGTCATGCCAGAAACACAGCGCCGTGCGGAATACGTCGTCCGCGCCGTCGACGGGGATCAGCGCGGTGTCGCCTTCTGCCCCGGCCAGCGCCGCGACCGTGTTGGTGGTGCCGAAATCAAGGCCGACGGCCCGGCCTGTGGTCGCGATCATAAGGCGGGTCCGAAATGCTGGCGAGTGCGCGGGCTTACCGGTCCGTGCGGCGGATGCAAACCGCCGCTCACCCTCCGCCTGCTCACTCGGTCGGCAGCGAGGCCAGCGTCTCCGATACCCTCGTCCGCAACGCCGGATCGCGCGTGATCTCCAGGATCGCGCCGAGACTACCGCGCGCGGCGGCGATGTCGTTGTCGACCAGCTCCAGCCGCGCCCGCTCCCACCACGCATGCGCCGTTTCGGGGGCCATCACCGTCATGCGCGTATACAGTTCCAGCGCCCGCCGCCCCTTGCCCGCCTGCTCCGCACGCGAGGCCTGGTTCTGGAGCAGCCGCACCAGCACCGCGCGATTGGGCATTGCCGCGACGTGGGTCACCGCGCGATCGGGCTCGCCGAACGCCTGCACCAGCGCGACCAGCCGCTCGCGGTCGACACGGATCCCGGCGGAGAACGGGTCGACGATCACCGGATCGGCATCCGCCCCGATGAGGACCAGCACGTGCCCCGGCACGTCGAGCAGGTCGGCACTCCACCCCAGCCGCCGCGCCGTGGCGACCCACAGGATCGACAGGCTGACCGGCAGGCCGCGTCGCCGGTCGAGCACGCGGATCAGGTCGGCATTGTCGGGATCGTCGTACGTCTCCGTATCGCCGACGAACCCGAACTCGCCCGCCAGCACCGCCGCCAGCGCGTCGGCTCGCGCTGCGGGATCGTGCGCGTCGTCGCCGACGATCTCCAGCCGCGCCTCGATGGTGTCGAGCAGGTCGTAATAGGAGTCGAGGTCGGTGCCGGGATGATCGAGCAGCGCCAGCGACAACGCCGCTTCGTCGAGGTCGATGTCATCCTCGTCGACAAGTCCGAGGCGGTTGAGGTCTTCGTTCATGCGAGGAAGATGGGAACGCCGGTCGCAAAATCGAACCCTTCCGGCGGGCAAACATGGCGAAGTGCGCCGGACATGGTATGTTCCGGTCGATGAACGTCATGACGACCATAGAGGCCAGCGCAGACCCGGATGTCGATTTCGTCGTCGTCGACGTGGAAACCGCCTGTTCGCGGGTCAGCAGCATCTGCCAGATCGGCATCGTCGGGTTTCGCGACGGGCGGGAGGTGTTCGCCTACGAAACGCTGGTCGATCCCTGCGACGAGTTCTCGCCCTTCAACACGCGCATCCACGGCATCAGCTGCGATCATGTCGCGGGGCAACCGACCTACGCCCACATCCACGACATTGTCGCCGGCCACCTGACCGGCCGTGTCACGGTGGCGCATTCCTATTTCGACAAGGGCGCGTTGGCGGCGGCCTGCCGGGTCCACGACCGGGTGGCGATCGAGACGACGTGGCTGGACAGCGTTCGCGTCGCGAAACGCGCATGGCCGGACTTGCCGAGCCACCGGCTGAACGTGCTGACGCGTTTTCTCGGTGTGCGGCACAAGCATCACGACGCCCTGAGCGACGCGCGCGCGGCAGGCATGGTGATCGTCCGTGCGATCGATCACACCGGGATCGATCTGTCGGGCTGGCTTAAACCCATGACCCCGAAAAGCGCGCCCGCACCGAAGCCCGCCGCGGACGGTCCGCTGAAGGGACAGCGGGTGGCGATCCTCGGCGCACCCCGCAACGGACCGCTGGCCCAGTGGCTGGCGCAGGCCGGCGCGCGCGTCGTCGCATCGGTCGGCACGACATCGACGATGCTCGTCGTCAGCCGCGACCAGCCGTTCGGTCGCTTCGCGCATGTCAGTGCCCCCTATCGCAAGGCGGAGGAACTGCGCACCGCCGGGATCGCGGTGGACATCGTGGCCGAAGACGAGCTTCGCCACCGCCTGCAAGACGGAACCTCTCGATGACCCGACCCGCAATCCTGATGCCCCGTCCGATGCTGCCCGGCGTGATCGCTGCGCTAGAGGATCGTTTCGAACTGCACCGCCTGTGGGAGCGGCCCGACGAGGACGCGTATCTGGCCGAGATCGGTCCCCGTATCCGCGGCATGGCGGTCAGCACCCTGGCCGGGCGCATCGACGAAAGCTGGTTCGACCGCCTGCCGGCGCTGGAGGTGGTCGCCAATTTCGGTGTCGGATACGACAATGTCGACGTGAAGGCCGCGGCCGCACGCGGTATCGTCGTCACCAACACGCCGGGCGTGCTCGACGAGGAGGTGGCCGACCTGACGCTGGGGCTGCTGCTGGCGACCGTCCGCCGTATCCCGCAGGCCGATAGCTATCTCCGCGCGGGGCGCTGGACGGACGCTCCGTTCCCGTTGTCCCCGACCTTGCGCGGCCGCCGCGTCGGTATCCTCGGCCTCGGCGCGATCGGCAAGGCCGTGGCCAAACGTCTCGAAGCATTCGGCACCACGATCGCCTATCATGGCCGCTCCCGGCAGGAGGACGTGGCCTACGACTATCATGGCAGCCCGGTCGCACTGGCGGCGGCCTGCGACGTGCTCATCGTCCTCGTGCCGGGCGGCTCGAAGACGCGACATCTGGTCGACGGCGACGTGTTGCGCGCGTTGGGCCCGAACGGGATCCTCATCAACGTCGCGCGCGGCAGCGCCGTCGATCAGCAGGCGCTGATCGCCGCGCTTCGCGACGGCACGATCCTCTCCGCCGGGCTCGACGTGTTCGAAAACGAGCCGCACGTTCCCCCCGAACTGAGCGCGAACCCCGACGTCGTGCTGCTGCCGCATATCGGCTCCGCGTCGGAGGCGACGCGGGCGGCGATGGGCGCACTGGTAGTCGATAACCTCGTGGCGTGGTTCGAGACGGGCAGGGCGATCACGCCTGTGGCGGAAACGGCAGGCGACGCCGGGTCGCAGGGCTGATCATACGCCGGTCAGCGTTGCGAAAGCCTGGGTCCGGCATCATTTCCCAATGGTGATCGGACGAACACCTCTGCGGGAACGGATCGGGGCCGCTGCGCTGACCGCGATCTTAGTCGCCGCGCTCGGCTATGCGCTGATCGTCGGCCTCGCCTTCGGAGGCAGCACCGGTGCCGTGCAGAACCCCCTGGAGACGTTCGATCTGACGCAGGAGCCACCGCCGCCGGAGCGCATCGTCCCACCGCCGCGCAAGATCGCCCGAGCCAGCGGCAAGGCATCGCCGCCCAATGTGCGCTCGAAGGCGACCGAAGTGACGGCACCCGAACCCCTCATCCAGCTCGCGCCACCCCCGCCGATCGCGGTCGCGCCGCTGCCGAACGTCGGCGTGCAGGCGACGTCGGGCGCCTCCGATCGCGCGGGGCCGGGGACCGGAGCGGGCGGCATCGGCCATGGCAATGGCGCCGGTGGCGACGGGGATGGCGACGGCAGCGGCTGGGAACGCGTACCGCGCCTGATCAACGGCCGGATCAAGGGATCGGACATCCCCGATCCGATCCTCGACACCGGCTTCCGCGGAGTGGTCGGCGTCCGCTACCAGGTCGAAAAGGACGGCCGCGTCACCGGCTGCACGATCGCCCGGTCGAGCGGCAACGCCCTGATGGATCAGGCGACCTGTCGCGCGATCGAGAAGCGCTTCCGCTACGACCCGTGGCGGGATGTCGCCGGTCGCCCCGTCCGTTCGACGGTGGTCCGCGATCAGGAATGGGACATCGACGCGCCGGCGACGGACGACTGACCGCTAGCGGCTAGCGCCGCAAACGCGCCGCCGCCCACGCCACATGGTCCGCCATGAAGGTGGAAATGAAATTGTAGCTATGGTCGTACCCCTTCTGCATCCGCAGCGTCAGCGGGATGCCCGCCGCCTCGCACGCCGCACGCAGCAGGTCCGGGCGCAACTGCTCGGCCAGGAAGCTGTCGGCATCGCCCTGATCGACCAGCAAATCCGGTAACCGCGCGCCGTCCTCGATCAGCGCCACCGCGTCGTGCCCGCGCCACGCCGTCCGGTCGTCGCCCAGATAGCCGCCGAACGCCTTCTCGCCCCACGGCACCTGCGACGGCGCGACGATCGGCGCGAAGGCGCTGACGCTGCGGAAACGATCGGGGTTGCGAAGGGCGATCGTCAGCGCGCCGTGACCGCCCATCGAGTGGCCGGTGATCCCCTGCGCCGCCATGTCGACCGGAAACCCGGCGGCGATCAGCGCCGGCAGTTCGTCCTCGATATAGGACCGCATCCGGAAATGCGGCGTCCACGGCGCCTGCGTCGCATCGACGTAGAAACCCGCACCTTGCCCCATATCCCATGCCGGATCGTCGGCCACACCGTCGCCGCGCGGTGACGTATCGGGGGCGACGAAGACGATGCGGTGCTCGGCGCAGGCGGCGCGGTACTCGCCCTTGTCGGTGACGTTCGCGTGCGTGCAGGTCAGGCCGGACAGATACCAGAGCACGGGCAGCGTCTCGCCTGCCTCATGCTCCGGTACGAACACGGAGAAGGTCATGTCGGTCCCCGTCGCGGACGAGGCATGCCGGTACACGCCCTGTGTCCCGCCATGTGCCCTGGCGGTCGACAGCGTCTCCATCAGTAGATCACCACGCTGCGGATGCTTTCGCCTGCGTGCATCAGGTCAAAACCCGTGTTGATTTCGTCCAGCGTCAAGCGATGCGTGATCATCGGGTCGATCTGGATCATGCCGTCCATGTACCAGTCGACGATCTTCGGCGTGTCGGTGCGTCCGCGCGCGCCACCGAACGCGGTGCCGCGCCAGTTGCGGCCGGTCACGAGCTGGAACGGCCGCGTGCTGATCTCCTTGCCCGCCTCCGCCACGCCGATGATGACGCTGGTGCCCCAGCCGCGGTGGCAGCATTCCAGCGCCTGCCGCATCACGTCGGTGTTGCCGGTCGCGTCGAAGCTGTAATCCGCCCCGCCATCGGTCAGCGCGACGATATGCTGGACGATATCGCTGACATCGCGCGGGTTGGCGAAGTGCGTCATGCCGAAGCGGCGGCCCCAATCCTCGCGGTCGGGGTTGATGTCGACGCCGACGATCATCTTCGCGCCGGCCAGCTTCGCGCCCTGGATGACGTTCAGCCCGATGCCGCCCAGCCCGAACACCACGACGGTGTCGCCGACCTGCACCTTGGCGGTGTTGACCACCGCGCCGACGCCGGTCGTCACGCCGCAGCCGACATAGCAGCTGGTGTCGAACGGCGCGTCCTTGCGGATGTTCGCGACCGCGATCTCCGGCAGGACCGTGAAGTTCGAGAAGGTCGAACAGCCCATATAGTGGAAGATCGGCTGCCCCTTGTAGCTGAAGCGTGTGGTGCCGTCCGGCATCAGCCCCTTGCCCTGCGTCGCGCGGATCGCGGTGCACAGGTTGGTCTTCTGCGACAGGCACGACTTACACTGACGACATTCGGGCGTGTAGAGCGGGATGACGTGATCGCCGACCGCGACACTGGTCACCCCCGCGCCGATCTCGCGCACGATGCCGGCACCTTCGTGGCCCAACACGCTGGGGAACAGCCCCTCGCTGTCGAGCCCGTCGAGCGTATAGGCATCGGTGTGGCAGATGCCGGTCGCCATGATCTCGACCAGCACTTCGCCGGCCTGAGGCCCCTCCAGATCGAGCTCGACGATCTCGAGCGGCTTCTTAGCCTCGAATGCGACGGCGGCGCGGGTCTTCATGATCGGTATCCTCGGACTTGATCGTGGCGGAATAGGGCCCTCCGTCGCGGGCGGCTAGATATTTGGCGCGCTTCAGGCGGCTTCGCCCTCCAATCGTCGAGGAACCTAGGTGTCCGACGTGCCGATAACCCAAAGGGTTACGGACCCAATCGCCGGACCTGTCGTTCCCGATCCGATGCCAGCAACGGCACGGGAGAAGAGCGATGGACGACGATCGGGTGTGGAGCTTCGAGGAAAGCCTGTGGACCGCCGATGCGGAGCATTACCGCGAGTCGATCGATGACGAATGCCTGATGGTCCTGCCGACGCCGCCCTTCGTCATGAGCGGAGCGCAGGCGATCGAGGCGGTCGCCTCGACGCCGCGCTGGTCTTCGGTCGAACTCACCGAGCGGCAGGTTTCCCGTCCTCAGGAAGGCCTGATCGTCGTCGCCTATCGCGCCCGCGCCGAAAAGGATGGGGAGGGCTACGAGGCGCACTGCACCTCCACCTATCGATGGCTGGCCCATGAGGTCTGGAAGGTCGTCCAGCACCAGCAGACCCCGCCGCTGACGTCGACGGTGGGCTGATCCCGGACTGGCAATGTTGGAGAAAGCGGATCATGCCATGATCCGCTGTTTCTCATCGTTGCCGGTCCCCTCTCTCCCGTCATGGCGAGCGAAGCGAAGCCATCCAGGCCAGGACGCGCGGTTCTGGATCGCTCGCCGCTTAACTCCTCACCGTGAGGGGGACGAATGCACGACACGGGTCACGCGGATCGGGTTTCGGCACAGCGTCGCGAAACGCCGCATTGGACTAACCTTAGCCTAACCTTCCAGCATCGCGGTGAGTGCGGGCGTCAGCCGTTCGCCATCATCAGTCAGAATTCTGGCAGCGATCCCATGCACTTCCGCAATTGCGAGGGTGGCCGGCCCGCCCACCGTCAGCGCCGTCGCCCAGGCATCCGCGATCATCGCCGACGGATGCAGGACGCTGACCGACTTTACGCCGCGATCCGCCGGCCGCCCCGTCCGCGGATCGAGATTGTGATCGCCGCGCCGGTAATTGCCCGATGTCGCCACTGCCAGCCCGTGCAGCGCCACGCGTAGCGGCTCGACCTTCACGCCCGGCGGAATCTCCAGATCGACCCACCACGGCTCGCCGTCAGGGCGGACGCCACGGCCGACCAACTCGCCACCGATCTCGACCAACACATGCCGCACGCCGCGCTCCGCCAGCATGTTCGCCACCGCATCGACGGCGAACCCTTTGGCGATCCCCGAAAGATCGAGCGCCAGCCCCCCCGGCTGGTACAGCTGCCGCGCGGCCGGGTCGAAGCGCAGCCTCTGCCAGCCTGACACTCGCATCGCCGCATCGATCGCCGCCTCGTCTGGTAGGTCGGGCACCGGTTCCGGACCAAAGCCCCAGAGATCGACCAACCGCCCGAACGCCGGATCGCAGGCACCGTCCGTGATCTCGGCGATGCGCAGCGACGCTGCGATGACATGCGCGAAGTCGGGCGGCAGAACGGTCCAGGTTCCCGCCGCCGCCCGGTTGAACCGCGACAAATGCGAACCCGCCTCCCAGTGGCTCATCTCCGCGACGATGCCGTCCAGCCGCGCGACGACCGCCGCCCGGATCGCTATCAGGTCGCATCGCGGCGGCGGGACCAGACGCACGCTCCACGTCGTGCCCATCGTCTCGCCGCCGAGATCGACGACCAGCGCATTCGGGTCCAGCCCGACGAACGCTGCCGGATCGATCGCCGCCGGGACGGCGATCAGCATGGAATCGGACGCATCAGGGCGTCAGCACTTCCAGCGTCGTGACATAGCTCATCCGCCGCTGCGTCGCGCGCGGCGTCGTGGTCTTGGCGTCGGTCGCCGTCGCGTTCAGCCAGTACATGCCGGCGCCTGGCCACGTCACGCTCAGCACACCATCCGCGCCGGTGGTCAGCTCCATCGCGCCCTCGGCATCCCGATAGCGCTTGCCGCCAGGAATGACGGTGACCTTCAGGTTCGCGGCGGCCTTGCCGTCGATCAGGAACCGGAACTTCGCCGCCTCGCCCGACACCAGCTCGTCCGGATGCGTGATCGGGGCCATCTCCAGCCCCGTGTTCGTCGGAGCGAAGACGGTCGTGGTCGGCTCGCCCGCCGTCACGAAGATCTCGTTGCGGGTCGAGCTTTCGGTCAGCTTCACGTCGGTCGCATCGGCGGGAATGTCGGCGACGGTCAGCGGCGCGGGCATGCCGGGACGCGGCGGCCCGCCACGGCCACCGACACGCTTCTCCTCGCCATTGACCTTGAAGCTGCCCATAACGCCCGACATCGCCGTGCCGATCTTCCACGTCCCCGGCTTGTTGAGCTGCACATCGAAGGTCGAGCGATAGCGGCCGGTCGACCCGTTCTGAAGCTGGCCGGCGCTGCCGTCCGGCTGCCACACCTTCATCTGCTCCAGCCGCAGCGGCTGGTGGTCGAAGAAGAACAGGTCGTTCGACACCGCGGCGTCGACCGTGACCCAGCTTTCCGTTCCCGACACGACGGTCGCGGAGGGGAGCATCCACATCCGGTGCGCGGAGGCGGCGGCGGGGATCGCCAGCGCGGTGGCGGCGATCATCAGGTGCGATAGCTTCATGGGAGTATCCTCAGCGAGTGACGGCAACGGCGCCGAGTTCGGACTTGCCCGTGGCGCGGCCACCGGCGGCGGTGATGGGCAGGGAGACGAGTTCGCGGCCTCCGGTCTCGCGGGCGGCCTCCACGTTCAGGACGTACTGGCCGGGCTTGATGTCGGCGGGCAGGGGGATGGTGTACTGGCCGGGCGTGCGCGTCGCGCCGCTGACACCGTCCGCCGGCAGCTTCAGCGAGCGGCCACCCTTGCGCCACCACGCGCGCAGGTCGGACAGCCACTTGGTGCCCGGCTCGTTTCCCTTCTTCTTCACGTCGTACCACACCGCCAGCGTCCGCGCCGCGCCGCCACCGACCGGCTCCAGCCAGATCGCGACATAGGGGCGGTGATATTCGGCGACGTTCAGGCGCGGCACGGTGACCGTGACGGTGCCCGCGACCGCCGGGGCGGATACCGCGCCGGCGAGCAGGACGAGGGAGGACGGACGCATCGGATGGAGCCCCTTAATGGATGAATACGATGGCGATAACGACCGGCAGCGCCAGCCCCACCGCGACGATCGGCCAGGTCGACGGCCGGCGATGCGCGTGAAGCTGGAGCAGCAGCAGCCCGGTCAGCGTGAACAGGATGCACGCCCCCGCGAACACGTCGATGAACCAGAACCACGCGGTGCCGGAATTGCGGCCCTTGTGCAGGTCGTTGAGGTACGACACCCAGCCGCGGTCCGTGACCTCCGCGGTGATCTTGCCGCTGCCCCGATCGATGCTGACCCACGCATCGCCGCCGGGGCGGGGCAGCGCCACATACACGTCGGCGTCGGACCACTCGCCCGGCTTGCCGGCGGGATCGAGATCGACCGAACGTGCAACCGCGGCAGCGACGGCGGGCGGCAGTACCGTGTCGGCGCTGGGCTTCACCAACTGCCTCAGCAGCGGTGCGGGCAGGGTGCCGGACTTTTCCGTCACTACCGGCGTAGCGCCGATCGATGCGGCATGGTTGAGCGTGATGCCGGTGATCGAGAACAACAGCATGGCGACGAGCGACACCGCCGCGCTGACCCAGTGCCAGGTGTGCAGTTGCTTCAGCCACCACGTCTTCCACTTGCGACGCGGCTTCCCCTTCGGTGCGGAGCTGCCGGACGCGGCGTGGATGGGCGTGACCTGATTCACCCCCGCCGACTACCGGTTCGTCGCGACTTGCTCAATAGCTATTGCGAGTGATTATCAAATTATTTGAGCTGCAACTCCAGCCCGGCCATCATCAGCAGCACAGTGTCGGCCGCCGCTGCCACCCGCTGGTTCATGCGCCCCGCGATGTCGCGGAACCGGCGGGCGAGCGCGTTGTCGGGCACGATCCCCATGCCGACCTCGTTGCTGACGAGCACGATCGGGCAGGGTGCAGCGGCCAGCGCCGCCAGCAGCCGGTCGGTCGCCGCATCGGCATCCGCGTCCGTTAGCAACAGGTTACTCGCCCATAGTGTCAGGCAGTCGACCAGCAGCACCGATCCCCCCTGCGCCTCCCGCCCGATCGCTTCAGGTAGATCGACCGGGCACTCCACCGTCCGCCACCCGGTGCCACGGTCGGCACGGTGGCGGGCGATGCGCTCGCGCATCTCGTCGTCGAACGCCTGTGCGGTCGCCAGATAGGTCCGCATGGGCGACGCGGCTTCGGCAATGGCCTGTGCCCGCGCGCTCTTGCCCGACCGTGCGCCGCCGATCACCAGCGTCACGCGTCCCACTTGCCCGATCCCGCCGCTGCTCATAAGGGGCCTATGCGACAGGTTCCCAGGAATGGGAATAATAGGGAATGCGGAAGCGGGGGAACGTCCCCGTCATCCGCAGCTGTCCCCGCAACTGTGACCGGACAGCGGTCGCTCCATTATGCCACTGGCCTCGGCCGGGAAGGCGGAGCGAGCGCGACGACCCGGGAGCCAGGAGACCTGCCTGTCGCGGTCGGTCCTTTGCGCGGACGGGGTGTTCAGCGCGATCGGGGAGAATTCCTCGCGAGACGGCATCGAACGGGGTGGCGCGCGTGGACTTGTCCGCGAGCGGCATCGTGCCTGTCGGTCTTCCGTCGGCGCGCGCGACCCCTTGTTGTTGACAGGGGAATATCGTGACCAAGACTTATCTATCGCTCATCGTCGCGCTCGCCGTGGCGGCACCCGCCGCCGCGCAGGAAATTCGCGACAACGCCAATGCCGTCACCACGCAGGGTAGTGCCGGCGACACGATCGTCGTCACCGCCAACCGTACCGCGACGCCGATCGGTCGGGTTGGCCAGTCGATCACCGTACTGGACGCCGACATCATCCGCGACCGTCAGGCCCAGTCGGTGTCCGACCTGCTGCGCACCGTTCCGGGCGTGACGATCGCGCGCAATGGTGGTGTCGGCACCAGCACGTCGGTGTTCATCCGCGGCGCGGAGAGCGACCAGACCGTCGCGCTGATCGACGGCGTGAAGCTGAACGATCCATCCTCGACCGGCGGCAGCTACAATTTCGGCAACCTGCTGATCGGTAATATCGAGCGGATCGAGGTGCTGCGCGGGCCGTCCTCCGTGATCTGGGGTAGTCAGGCGATCGGCGGCGTGGTCAACCTGATCACGACGCAGCCGACGGAGAAGCTGACCGTCAACGCCCGCGGCGAATACGGCTATCGCGACACCGCGCAGGGGGTGGTCAACATCGCCGGCAAGGCTGGACCGCTGTCGGCCAGCGCGGGCGGCGGCTACTTCCGCACCGACGGCATCTCCGCCTTCAACGAGGATCGCGGCGGCACGGAGAAGGACGGGTATCGCAACTACGGCGCGAACCTGAACCTGAACCTTGCGATCACCGACGCGATCTCGGTCGATGCGCGTGGTTATTATTCGAACGGCCGCGTCGGCATCGACGGCTTCCCCGCCCCGACCTTCGCGTTCGGCGACACGCGCGAATACGGGAAGACGCGCGACCTGATCGGTTATGGCGGGCTGAACGTCGCGCTGTTCGACGGAGCATTGCGCAACCGCTTAGGCTATGCGCGCACCGACACGCGCCGCCGCAACTACGATCCGGACGGCACGCCCGTCGAGACGTTCGCCGGCGACGGCGACAACACCCGCCTCGAATATCAGGGCGTCGCGGACGTCATGGACGCGGTGCAGGCGACGTTCGGTGTGGAGCGCGAAGTGTCGCGCTTCACCAGCAGCAGCTATGGCGGGCCGGAGACAGTCGGCCGGGCGCGCATCTTCAGCGTCTACGGGCAGGTGTCGGTGACGCCGGTCGTCGGTCTGACATTGACCGGCGGCGCGCGTCAGGACGACCACAATCTGTTCGGCGGCAAGACCAGCCTGGCGGGCAGCGGCGTCTATTCGCCCAACGGCGGCGCGACGACGCTCCGCGCCAGCTACAGCGAGGGCTTCAAGGCGCCCACCCTGTACCAGTTGCAAAGCGAATACGGCAACGCGGCCCTGACGCCGGAGCGCGCCAAGGGCTGGGACGCCGGCGTCACGCAACGCGCGCTGGACGGCGCAGTCGAGGCAAGCGCGACGTACTTCCACCGCAACTCGCGCGACCTGATCAATTTCATATCCTGCCCCGCGCCGCTCACCGGCATCTGCACCGATCGACGGGACGGCACCTACGACAATGTCGCGCGCGCGACCGCGGAAGGTGTCGAGGTTGGCATCACGCTGCGCCCGGTCGAGCCGCTGCGCTTTCAGGCGAACTACAGCTGGATCGATGCCGAGAACCGCTCCGCCGGCACCGCGAACTTCGGCCGCAAGCTGGTGCGCCGCCCCAGCCAGAGCGTGAACGCCTCGATCGACTATCGCTGGCCGTTCGGGCTGGAGACGGGGGCGACCGTGACCAGCGTCGGGTCGAGCTTCGACACCGCCAACAACTCCCGCAAGGTTCAGGGTTACGTGCTCGCCGACATCCGCGCCGCGATTCCGGTCACTGAACAGGTTCAGGTCTACGGCCGGGTCGAGAACCTGTTCGACGAGCAGTATGAGACGATCTTCCGCTATGGCACCTATGGCCGCGCCGCCTATGTCGGCGTCCGCCTGAGCTATTGACGGTGGACGCCGCCCGCGTCTCGATCGCGCCGTTCGCCGAGCATGGCGGACGGATCGATCGTGCGCGGGCGGCGATGCCGGCCGTGCGGGACTGGATCGACCTGTCGACCGGCCTCGCGCCGTGGGCGTATCCGGCAGTGATCGATATGGCAGCATTGGAGCGGCTGCCGGACCCGGCCGCTCTTGCCGCGCTGGAGCAAAGTGCTGCGGCGGCGTTCGGCAGCGATCCGGCACTGACGGTCGCGGTGCCGGGCAGCGATCTCGCGCTGCGGCTGCTGGGGCAGATGCTGCCCGGTCGCGCTGCCGTGCTGGGGCGCGGCTATTCCGGGCATGTGGCGATGTGGCCGGTGACGCCCGAGCGGATCGCTGCGCCGGAGAATTGCGACGCGGGCACCCTGATCCTGGCGCGACCGAACAATCCCGACGGTGCGATGATCGCGGTCGAGCGGTTGCCACGAACCGGCACGGTGATCGTCGACGAGGCGTTCGTTGATGCGACGCCGTCCGACAGTCTGGCTGGTGAGGAGACCCCGGGGCTGATCGTGCTGCGCTCGTTCGGCAAATTTTACGGGCTGGCGGGGCTGCGGCTCGGCTTCGTGATCGCGCCTGAGGGCGTCTGCGCCGGTCTGCGTCGCCTCCTCGGCGACTGGCCGATCGGCAGCTTGGCGATCGCTATCGGCACCGCCGCGTATCAGGACAAGGTTTGGCAAGATGCGCAGCGCGAGCGGCTGCACACGGCCGCGGCCCGCCTCGATGCGCTGCTGACCGCTGCCGGTCTGACGATCGCGGGCGGCACGGCGTTCTTCCGGCTGGTGGAGACGCCCGCGCGTGACCCGCTGTTCGCGCATCTGCTGGCGGCGGGCATCCTGACGCGCCCGTTCACCGACCGGCCGCACCATCTGCGGCTCGGCTTGCCGCGTGACGACGACTGGCCGACACTCACGAAGGCGCTGGCGCAATGGAGCGGATCATGACCGACGAAACCGAGGACTATTCCCGCCACAATGCCCGCATGGCGCGGGTCCAGGCGGCGCGCGCAAAGATTCAGGCACGGCACACGCTGGAGCGCGGCCTGCTGATCGTCCACACCGGCAACGGCAAGGGGAAATCGTCCAGCGCGTTCGGCATGGCGATCCGCAGCCTGGGCTGGGGCATGAAGGTCGGCATCGTCCAGTATGTGAAGGGATCGTGGGAGACGGGCGAGAAGACCTTCTTTCAGGCGAACCCCGAGCTGCTGACGTTCGAGGTGATGGGCGAGGGCTTCACCTGGGACACGCAGGACCGCGCCCGAGACATCGCCGCCGCACGCGCCGCATGGGAACGATCGAAGGCGCTGATCCTCGATCCGGACTATGATTTCGTGATCCTCGACGAACTGAACATCGTGCTGCGCATGGATACGCTGCCGATCGCGGAAATCGTGGAGTTCCTGAAGGAGCGCCCGCTGACCAAGCATATCTGCATCACCGGACGGAGCGCAAAGCCGGAACTGCTGGAGATCGCCGATCTCGTGACGGAGTTTCAGGAGGTGAAGCATCCGTTCAAGGCGGGATTCAAGGCGCAGAAGGGCGTGGAATACTGATGGGGATTTCCAGCTTCCCGAAGTCCCTCCGCTCCAGCGGAGGGGTGGGGCCTGCGTGGAGATTGGCGGCGGTCCTTCCCCTCCTCGCCATCGGCGCAACGCCAGCCCGCCCGCCGCGGATCGTGTCGATCAACCCCTGCATCGACGCCGTGCTGATGCAGGTCGCAGACCGGTCGCAGATCGCGGCGATCAGTCATTACTCGCAGGACGTCCGCGCGACATCGATCCCGGTCGCGCTCGCCAACCGCTTCAAAGCGACCTCCGGCACCGCCGAGGAAGTCGTCGCGCTCAGACCCGATCTGGTGCTGAGTGGCGCGCATGTCGCACCGTCGACGATCGCCGCGCTGAAGCGGATGAACATCGCGCTGGTCCAGTATCCCGTGCCGGAAACCGTCGCCGAGAGCGTGAGTCAGGTGCGTGACATCGCCGCGAAGACCGGGCATGCCGCGCGCGGCGAGGCGCTGGCGGCGGGGATCGCCGCGGCCGCGACACCCGTGCGCGGCGCGGCGGTGCCGGCGTTGATCTGGCAGGGCGGCGGGCTGGTTCCGGGCACCGGAACGCTGGCCGACGACCTGCTGACGCGTGCAGCATTCCGTAACATGAGCGCGGTGTACGGCCTGAAGCAGTGGGACGTGCTGCCGCTGGAATATCTGATCGCCAAACCCCCGCGCGTACTGTTTTCGGTCGGCGCGGCAGAGGTCGGTGGCGACCGCATGACCAGCCACCGGGCGGTTCGCGATCTGACGAAGCATATCGTCGTCGCACCCTATCCGACACGGTTGCTGAGTTGCGGCGGGCCGACGATCATCGATGCGATGCGCGTGCTGAAATCGACGCGTGCGGGGATCAGGGCATGAACCGGCTTGGGTTGTTTCTCCTGCTGATCGGCTGTCTTGCCGCCGCCGCATTATCGGTCGCGGCGGGGAAGGTCTGGGTGCCGCTCGATGCGTGGACCGCTGCCGATCCGCGTTCGATCATCATCGTCGAACTTCGCCTGCCGCGCACCGTGCTGGCGCTGACGATCGGGGCGGCGCTGGGGCTGTCGGGCGCGGTGATGCAGGGATATCTGCGGAATCCGCTGGCCGATCCGGGATTGCTCGGCGTGTCGCCGGGTGCGGCGTTCGGCGCGGTGGTGTCGCTGTACTTCGGTTACGCAGCGCAGGCGTGGCTGCTGCCGATCTTCGCACTCGCGGGCGCGGCGACGGCGATGGCGCTGTTGGCGCTGATCGCCGGCCGATCCGCCAGTCTGGTGCTGTTCACGCTGGCGGGTCTCGTCATCACCAATATCGCCGGATCACTGACGGCGCTGGCGATCAGCCTCGCGCCGACGCCGTTCGTCGCGTCGGAAATCATCACCTGGCTGAACGGAGCGCTGACCGACCGCAGTTGGGACGATGTGAAGCTCGCGCTGCCACTGGCGCTGGCCGGCGCGGCGATCCTGGCGACGACGGCGCGATCGCTCGATGCGCTGACGCTGGGCGAGGGTGCGGCCCGCAGCATGGGCGTCGACCCGCGCCGCTTGCAGGCGGCGGTGATCGCCGGCACCGCGCTGACGGTCGGCGCGTCGGTGGCCGCGGCCGGAGTGATCGGCTTCATCGGGCTGATGGTGCCGCATCTGGTGCGGCCGTTCGCCGGTAATCGACCGGGGGCGATCCTATTGCCGTCCGCGCTCGGCGGAGCGTTGCTGCTCACGTTGGCCGATGCGATGGTGCGGATCGCGCCGACCGTCAGCGAGTTGCGGCTGGGCATCGTCATGTCGATGCTCGGCGGGCCGTTCTTTCTCGCGCTGCTGCTGCGCATGCGGAAGGGACTGGCATGAGCCTATCGGTCGAAACGCTGGCGGTCACGATCGGCGACAAGCGCCTGCTGGACGACGTGTCGGTTGCCTTCGCGAGTGGCCACGTCACCGCCATCCTCGGGCCGAACGGCGCAGGCAAGTCGACGCTGATGGCGTGCCTGGCGGGTTTGATGCAGCCGACCGGCGGGCGCGTGCTGCTCGACGATCGGCCACGGGGCGATTTCGAGCGGCGCGATCTCGCACGGCGTGTCGGCTACCTCCCGCAGGAGGCGGACATTCACTGGAACGTCGATGTCGCCACCTTGGTCGGGCTGGGCCGCTTTCCGCATCGCGGTCGCTGGGGTGAGACGCCCGAGGATCGTGATGCGGTGACGCGCGCGATGGCGGCAACCGACGTGGGTGGTTTTGCTACGCGAGGCGTGTCGACGCTGTCGGGTGGCGAGCGAGCGCGCGTGCTGTTGGCGCGCGTGCTGGCGGGGGAACCGGACTGGCTGCTCGCGGACGAACCGCTCGCGAACCTCGACCCGGCGCATCAGCTGGATGGCCTCGATGCGCTGCGACGCGTGGCCGCGGCGGGCGCGGGGGTGATCGTCGTGCTGCACGATCTGAACCACGCCGCGCGCGTGGCCGACGACGTGCTACTGCTGCGCGACGGCAGGGTGGTGGCGTTCGGGCCGCCCGATCAGGTGCTGACCCGCGATCTGGTCGCGGCGACATACGGCGTCGATACGCATGTCGGCGTCGCGCCCGGCGGTCGCCGCTTCCTGATCCCGACCGAGCGTTTGGCGTGATCGTGCTGCGGCCGGAGGCGTTGCTGGCCGCGCTGATGATCGAGGCGGCGGTGGGCTATCCGGGCTGGCTGTTCGCGCGAATCGGGCATCCGGTGACGTGGTGCGGCGCGCTGATCGCGGTGTTGGAGCCGACGTGGAATGGCGGTCGGGCGCGGCGCGGCAAGGGCGTATTGCTGCTGGTCGTGCTGGTCGGCGTGACCGGTGGCAGCGCCTATGTGGTGCAGGCGTTCGCGCCGGTGTGGCTGGTGGTGGGCCTCGCCACGACCGGTTTGGCGCAGCGCAGCCTGTACGATCACGCTCGCCGGGTCGAACGTCCGCTCGCGACCGGCGACTTGCTCGCTGCCCGAGCCGCGGTTGCGATGATCGTCGGGCGCGACGTGGACATGCTGGACGAGGCGGGCGTCGCCACCGCCGCGATCGAGAGCGTGGCGGAGAGTTTCTGCGACGGCGTGGTCGCGCCCGCTTTCTGGTTTTTGATCGCAGGACTGCCGGGCCTCGCGATCTGCAAGGCGATCAACACGGCGGACTCGATGATCGGGCACAAGGACAATCGTTATCGCGCATTCGGTTGGGCGGCCGCGCGGGCCGACGATATCGTGAACGTCGTCCCGGCGCGGCTCGCGGGCGCGCTGATCTGCCTTGTCGGCGCTGGTGGTGTCGGGACGATGCTGCGCGACGCTGCAAAGCACGCATCGCCGAATGGTGGCTGGCCGGAGGCGGCGATGGCGGGCGTGCTGCGGCGACGGCTCGGCGGTACGGTGAGCTATGACGGGGAGCCTGCGGATCGCGCCGTGCTGGGGGTGGGGCCTGCACCCGATGCGGACGACCTGACGCGGGCGTTGCGGCTATATTGTGCGGCCTGCCTGGCCCTGTGGATCGGTGCGGGAGCCATCGCATGGGCGCGGTGATGTTGCAGGGCACTGGGTCGGATGTCGGCAAGTCGGTGCTGGTCGCCGGCCTTTGCCGCCTGTTCGCGAATCGCGGTTTGCGGGTGCGTCCGTTCAAGCCGCAGAATATGTCCAACAACGCCGCGGTCACGGCGGACGGTGGCGAGATCGGGCGCGCACAGGCGTTGCAGGCGATCGCGTGCCGTACCCCGCTGACGGTGGACATGAACCCCGTCCTCATCAAGCCGTCGTCGGACACGGGCGCGCAGGTCGTCGTCCACGGCCGCGTGCTCGGCAATCTGCGCGCGGGCGAGTATCAGCAGCGCAAGGCGGCTTTGCTGGATGCGGTGCTGCAATCCTACGCCCGGCTGCGAAGCGACGCCGATCTCGTCATCGTCGAGGGAGCCGGCAGCCCCGCGGAGATCAACCTGCGCCGTGGCGATATCGCCAACATGGGCTTCGCGCGCGCCGCCGACGTACCCGTGGTGCTGGTCGGCGATATCGATCGCGGCGGCGTCATCGCCTCGATCGTCGGTACGCGTGTGGTGCTCGAGATGGAGGACGCGGCGATGATCCGGGGCTTCCTCATCAACAAGTTCCGGGGCGATCCGGCGCTGTTCGCGGACGGTTACGCGGAGATCGAACGCCGCAGCGGCTGGCGGGGTCTGGGTGTGGTACCGTGGCTGGCGGCGGCACGGCGCCTGCCGGCGGAGGACGCCGTGGTGCTCGAGCGGACGCATCATGCCGATGGCGATACGGTCGTGGCGGTGCCGATGCTGTCGCGGATTGCCAATTTCGACGATTTCGATCCGGTGCTGCACGAACCGGGCGTGCGGCTCGCGATGGTGCCGCCGGGCGAACCCTTGCCTGCCAATGCGGACCTGATCGTGATCCCCGGCACCAAGGCGACGATCGCGGATCTGGCGTTCCTTCGCGCGCAGGTGTGGGACATCGACATCGCCGCGCACATCCGCCGCGGCGGACGCGTGCTGGGTATCTGCGGCGGCTACCAGATGCTCGGCGAGACGATCGCCGATCCGGACGGCGTGGAGGGCGCGGCGGAGACGGTGCGCGGGCTTGGCCATCTGCCCATCACGACGACGCTGACCGACGACAAGCGGCTGACGGAGGTGAGCGGCGTCGCCGTCGCGGGCGGCGCGCCGTTCCGCGGATACGAGATCCATGTCGGACGCAGCGTGGCGCGGGCCGGCACCACGCCGCTGCTGCGTCTTGCGGACGGCGGCACGGACGGCGCGATGTCGGCGGACGGCCGCGTCGCCGGCTGCTACGTCCACGGCCTGTTCGACCACCCCGCCCAGCGCGCCGCGTGGCTTGGCCGATCGGACGGCATCGATCAGGCACAGCGCGTCGATGCCGCCCTGGACGAACTCGCCGCCGGGCTTGCCAAGCATATCGACGTAAACGCCCTGATGACGATCGCCGGAGTTGCAGCATGATCGACGTGGAAGCCGTCCGAAAGCACCTCGATGCCTTGGCAAAACCGCCACGCAGCATGGGCCGGCTGGAAGATCTGGCGTGTCAACTTGCGGTCGTACAGCAACGGCTTGATCCGGTGACCCGCCCGCGCCGCGTGGTGCTGTTCGCGGGCGATCACGGGGTGGTCGCGAGCGGCGTCTCAGCTTGGCCGTCCGCTGTCACCGGCATGATGGTCGCGACGATCGCGGGCGGTCGGGCGACGAGCAGCGCACTCGCGGCGGCACAGGAGTGCGACCTGCGGCTGATCGATGTCGGCGTCATCGATCCACCTTCCTTGGTAGCCGATTTCGCGCGCATCGCCGCCATCGCCCCCGGTACCTCCGATCTGGCGGACGGGCCGGCGATGACGGTGCAGCAGTTCGACGCGGCGTGGGCGATCGGCGCGGAGGAGGCGGAAGCGGCTTTGGCCGGGGGCCACCGCGTGCTGATCGCCGGAGAAATGGGCATCGGTAACACCACGCCCGCCGCGTGTCTGACCGTGCTGCTCGCCGATGCGCCGGTCGATGGGGCGGTGGGTCGCGGCGCGGGAGCGGACGACGCCATGATGACGAGGAAGGTACGGATCGTTACGGCCGCGACCGCTCGCGCGCGGGCCATGCTGGACGCCGATCCGCGCGCCGCAATCGCGGCGGTGGCGGGGTTCGAGGTCGCCGCGATGGCGGGCTTCTTCGCGGCCGCTGCAGGGGGCGGCGCGACTCTGCTGCTCGACGGCTATGTCGCGACCGCGGGCGCGTTGATCGCCGAGCGACTGGCGCCCGGCACCGTCCGCGCGATGATCGCCGCGCACCGGTCCGCGGAACCCGGCCATGCGGCCGCACTTGCGTATCTCGGGCTGGAGCCGCTGCTCGAATGGGACATGCGGTTGGGGGAAGGGAGCGGCGCATTGGTCGCGTTGCCCCTGCTCGACAGCGCCGCGGCGTTGCTGTCGGGCGTCGCGACGCTCGCGGAGATCGGGGCCTGAGATGCGGTGGTGGGCGCCGCCGCTGCTCGCGCTGCAATTCCTGACGCGCATTCCCGTGCCGATCACCGCGCGCCTGTCGGCGGCGGAGGCGCGGGAAGGCTTGATCCGCGCGGTCGGCTGGTTCCCGCTCGTCGGGGCGCTGGTCGGCTGCGTCACCGCCGTCGTCGCCGTGGCTGCTGGCTCGATGTGGCCGGCGATCGTCGCGGTGCCGATCGCGCTGATCGTCGAGGCGCGGATGACGGGCGCGTTCCACGAGGACGCGGTCGCCGATTTCTGCGACGCGTTCGGCGGCGGATACACGACCGACGACGTGCTGCGGATCATGAAGGACAGCCGCGTCGGCAGCTACGGAGCGCTCGGCCTGCTGCTGGCGGTCGGGCTGCGAATGGGGCTTACCGTCGTCCTGCTGGGCGGCGAGGCTTGGTACGCAACAGCGGCGATCGTGGCGGCGGCGTGCTTCGGACGACTGATCGCGGTCGCGCTGATGGCGATCGTACGGCCGGTCGGCAGCGGGCTGGGCAAGGATGTGGCGGGAAAGGTCGGCCAGTCGACGCTGCTGATGGCGATCGCCACTGCGGTGCCGGGGCTGGCAGCCTTCCTGCTGCTGGAGCCGCTACGACTGATCGCCGTCGTCGCCGTCGCGCTGATGTTCCTCGGGTGGTTCAGGGCGCTGCTGCTCCGGCGCATCGGTGGCAGCACCGGCGACTGTTTGGGCTTCGCCGCCTATGCGGGGCAGCTGATCCTCCTGCTCGCGGCAACCGCCGGACGATGATCCTGCTCGTTCGCCACACGGCGGTGGCGCTGGCGTGGCGGTGGCGCTGCTACGGTCGCAGCGATATCGGGCTCAGCCGCGCAGGTGCCGCCGAGGCGCGACGGCTGATGCGAGAACTGGCGGCGTGGCGACCCGATCACATCGTTCACTCCGGCCTGAGGCGCGCCGGCATTCTCGCCGAAGGGATTGGCGAGGCAGCCGGAGTGGCAAATATCATCGACCCGGGTTGGGCCGAGCGCGACTTTGGATCGTGGGAGGGGCGGGGCTGGACGGCAATTTATCGCGCCACTGGCGATGCTATGGACGGGATGATCGATGCGCCGGACAGCTTCAGGCCGGGCGGAGGCGAGACGACCAGCGAACTCGCCGACCGTGCTTGCGCTGCGGCGGCCGCTTTGCCCGCAGGCCGCACCATCGTCGTGACGCACGGCGGGCCGATCGCGGCGTTGCGGGGGACCGCTGCCGGCCTACCCCCGCGGGAGTGGCTGGCATTGGTCCCCCAACCCGGTCAGGCGGTGGCGTTCGACGTCAACACGCTGTGCCGGCGACCATAGGCGAAATAGGCTACCAATCCGATGGCGTTCCATATCAGGAAGCGCACGATCGTCGATCCCGGCAAGCTGAACAACAGGTAGATGCAGCCGAGGATCGCCAGCGTACCGACCACATAGGGCGCGGGGCAACGGAACAGCCGGGCCATGTCGGGTGCCCGCTTGCGCAGGACCATCAGACACGCGCCGACCGCGATGAACGCCAGCAAAGTGCCGGCATTCGCCAGTTCCGCGATCTCGTCCAGCCGGAAGAAACCGGCGACCGCTGCGATGACGACACCGGTCAGCAGCGTGATGAGCGTCGGCGCGCCGGTGCGCGGCGATACCTTCGCCAGACCACGCGGCAACAGGCCGTCGCGCGCCATCGTGAAGAAGATGCGGCTTTGCCCGTACATCATCACCAAAATGACGGAGGGCAGGGCGACGACGGCGGCGAGCGCGATCAGGTGACCGGCTCTCGGCGATCCGAGCGACCGCAGCACCAGCGCCAGCGGCTCGGGCGAATTGGCGAGCTGCGTAAAGGGCAGCGCACCGACCGCCGCTACCGCGACCGCCATGTAGATCACGGTGCAGACCAGCATCGATCCGACGATCCCGATCGTCAGGTCGCGGCCGGGGTTCTTGGCTTCCTCGGCGGACGTCGCGACCGCGTCGAACCCGTAAAAGGCGAAGAAGACGATCGCCGCCGCCGCCATCACCCCGCGCTTCTCGCCGCCGATCTCGGTCGATCCGAAGCCGTACGGCATGAACGGGTGCAGATTGTCGGCGTTGAACGCCGGCAGGGCGAAGGTGATGAAGACGGCCAGGGCGACAAGCTTGATGATCACCAGCACGATGTTGAGCGTCGCGCTTTCCCGCGTGCCGGCGATCAGCATGCCCATCACCGCGAGCGCGACCAGCACCGCGGGCAGGTTGATGATGCCGCCCGCATGAGGCCCGACCAGCAGGTCGTGCGGCAGGACGATGCCCGCGGACTGGATCCAGCCGACCAGATAGCCCGACCAGCCGACCGCGACGGTCGAGCAGGCAAGCGAATATTCGAGGATCAGGCTCCACCCCACGACCCACGCGGCGTTTTCGCCGAGCGCGGTGTAGCTGAAGGTGTAGGCGCTACCCGCCGCGGGGATCATCGTCGCGAGTTCGGCATAGGCGAGTGCGGCACAGGCGCAGACCGCGCCGGCGATCGCGAAGGCGAGGATGACGGCGGGACCTGCACGCTCCGCTCCGACGCCGGTGAGCGTATAGATGCCGGTGCCGACGATCGCGCCCACCCCCAGCGCAATCAGGTGTGGCCAGCTCAACGTCTTCGCAAGCGCCTCCCCGCTATCGTGGCGCATTACCGCATCGAGCGATTTGACCGGTCCCAGCATCGTCGTCCCCCCTGCGCGCCGCTCAGGTGGCGGCGCTGAATTGTTGCCTTAGATCGTCCAGCGTCGCCTGAATATGCGCCGTCAGCAGCGATTCGAAACCGCCGGCATCGCGGGCCAGCCAAGCGTCCAGCAACGCCTGATGTTCCTGATGCGCACGCGATTCGCGACCCGCCGGTTTCAGGTGCGCAACGACATAGCGTTCTGCCAGAATCGACAGCCGCTCGATCAGTTGCGTCGTCAGCAGCTTGCCGGCGGGGCGAACCAGCGCGGTGTGGAAATTCCGGTTGCTGACCGCCACCGCAGCCAGATCGGTGCCAGCTGCGTGGTCCAACGTCCTGAACGCCTCGACCGCTGCCGCGCGCTCGTCGTCGTTCGCGATCATCGCCGCATCGGCAGCGGCGCGAGGTTCGACCAGCAGACGTAACGCATAGATTTCGTCGGCCTGCTGCGCCGTCATCGGCTGCACGAAATACCCGCGATTGGCTTGGCTGACGATCAGCCCTTCCTGCTCCAGCCGTGCCAGCGCCTCGCGCAGCGGAATCTTGCTGACCCCGAGCTCGACCGCCAGCGCATCCTGACGGATCGGCGTGTTGCCCGCCAGATTGCCAATGACGATCCGCTCGCGCACGACCTCGAACACGCGCTCGGAAAGGGTGCGGACGACGATGCTCATACGTGAAAACTCCCGGACGCGACCGGCGGTAGCGTTACCGCAGTCACGTAACCTGGAAACCTTCCCAGAACGGATCGATACGATCAATCCATATCGTGTTGAATCCGGTGGTAACCGCCGAACCTTCGATCGACGGAACGATCGCAGGACGATCGCCGAGCCTCGTTTCCGCTTCGACCCGGCCGATGAAGCGGCTGCCGATATAGCTTTCATGCACGAAGCGATCGCCGACCTTGAGCCGCCCTTGCGCGGCGAGATGTGCAAGGCGTGCGGAGGTTCCGGTACCGCACGGACTGCGGTCGATCGCCTTGTCGCCGTAGAATACGGCGTTACGCCCGTCCGCGTCGTTTGCACGCGGCGCGTCGGCCCACAGTACATGGCTGACGCCGCGGATCGTCGGATCGAGCGGATGGACAGGTTCGAACTTGGCGCGCACCGCTGCGCGCACCTTGGCGCTGTAGTCGACGAGGCGGCTCGCCCCGAGATCGTCAAGGCCCGTGTAACCACCCTGTGGCTCGACGATCGCGTAATAATTGCCGCCGTACGACACATCGACGACGAGCGGCCCAAGCCCCTCCACGTCGATCGCGATACCGCGTTCGGCGACATAGGCCGGTACGTTGGTAATGCGGACCGACGTGACTTTGTCGCCGTCACGCTCGTACGCGATGTCGATGATCCCGGCCGGCACCTCGACCCGGAGACGACCGGGCTCGGCGGGCTGGATCAGCCCGTGTTCCAATCCGAACGTGACCAGACCGATCGTACCGTGGCCGCACATCGGCAGGCAGCCGCTCGTCTCGATGAACAGGATGCCGATATCGGTATCGGCGCGCGTCGGCGGATAGAGGAAACCGCCCGACATCATGTCGTGGCCCCGTGGTTCGAAGCACAGGCCGGTCCGAATCCAGTCGAAACGGGTCAGGAAATCCTGACGCCGTTCCGACATGGACGCACCTTTCAGCAGCGGCGCACCGCCCGCCACCAGCCGCACCGGGTTGCCCGCGGTGTGGCCGTCGATGCAGAAGAAGGTATGGCGCATCGGTGGGTTACGCCGCCTTCGCCACGTCCGCCGCGGTGCCCAGATCGGGACGCGTCGCCGCCGCCTGTTCGACCATCGCGATCACTTCTGCGCGGCGGGCGCCTTCGAGAACGTAGCGCGGTGGCAGCACGCGCTCCGACCCGCGACCCATGACCTGCTCCGCCAGCTTGATCGACTGGACGAGGTCGTGCTCCGCATCGAGATGGAGCAGCGGCATGAACCAGCGATAGATTTCCATCGCCTTGGCATGATCGCCGCGCTCAAACGCGCGGACCAGCTCGACCGATTCCTTGGGGAAGGCATTGGTCAGACCCGAGACCCAGCCCTGTGCGCCGAGATACAGCCCTTCCAGTGCCACGTCGTCCAGACCCGCGAACAGAACGTAGCGATCGCCGAAGGCATTGCGGAAATCGGTGAAGCGGCGCGTGTCCGGGGCCGATTCCTTGACCGCCACGATGTTGGCGACGTCGACGAGCGCGGTCAGGACGTCCTGATCGATGACCGTCCGATAGGCCGGCGGGTTGTTGTAGAGCATGATCGGCAGCGCCGTCTTTTCCGCCACGCCCTTGAAGTGCGCGACCAGTTCGTGCGCCTTGGGAACGTAGACCATCGGCGGCAGCAGCATCAGCCCGTCCGCGCCCGCTTTTTCGGCGGCCTGTGCATAGCGGACCGCGCGACGCGTGTCGTATTCGGACACGCCGGTGATAACGGGCACGCGACCTGCCACGACCTCCACGATTGCCGACAGCACGGTGACCTTTTCGTCGTATTCCAACGAGTTGTTCTCACCAACCGTCCCGAGCGCGATGACGCCGGTGACACCGTCGCGGATCAGGTCGTCCACCACCCGCTGCGTGTCGGCGAGGTCGATCGAAAGATCTTCGCGCAACTGCGTGGTCACCGCCGGGAACACGCCCCTCCAACCGATCGTCATTCTGAATTCATCCCGAAAGCTGCTGTTGAAAATCGTATACGAAAATGGCAGAGGGTCGGCAAGGGGGTATCTCGTTGCAGCGCATCATCGTTATCGGCGGCGGCGTCGTCGGCCTCAGCAGCGCAGTCGCGCTGGCCCATGGCGGGCACCGCGTCACCGTGCTCGACGCCGGCACCGGGCGGGAGGCGTCGTCGTGGAACAATGCCGGCCACATCGCCGTGGAGCAGGTCGCACCGCTCGCTTCGATCGCGGCGATCCGCTCCGCGCCCGGCCGGTTGTTCGCACGCGGCGGGGCGCTCGACCTGCCGTTTGGCATGGCGAGTGCCTGGCTGCCGTTCGCCGCCCGTATGCTGGTGGCCGCCAGACCCGCCGGGTTCCGGTCCGGACGTACCGCTTTGGGTGCGTTGCTGGCGGAGGCGATGCCGGCATGGCGGCGATCCGCCGCCGCCGATCTGGTGCGTGAGGAGGGGCATCTGGTCGGCTGGGAGAGCGCAGCGACCGCGGCAGACGGGCGCGCGGCGTGGCACAGTGCGGATACCGGCGTCGCCACGGTCGCGGATACGGACGTATCGGCGTTCGCCGGGATCACCGATTGTGTCGTCGGGGCGATTCGATTCGCCGGCAGCGGCCAGATCGCCGATCTGTCCAGGCTGGCCGATCGGCTGGAAGCGGCGCTCTCCGATGCCGGCGGCACGATCGTGCGCGGTTGCGCAAACCTGTCGATCGGGGACGGTGCGGCGCGCGTCGAAGGACACGACGCAGACCTCGTCCTCGTTGCGGCGGGCGTGCGCAGTCGCGTGTTGATGGAGGCGACGGGCCACCGCGCGCCGATGATCGCGGAGCGCGGCTATCACATCCGTGCCGCTGCCGACCGCTGGCCCCGGGACCTGCCGCCGGTCGTGTTCGAGGACCGGTCGCTGATCGTCACGCGCTACGGCGACGTCGTTCAGGCGTCCAGCTTCGTGGAGCTCGGCAACCCCGACGCGCCCGCCGATCCCCGCAAATGGCAGCGGCTGGAGGAGCATGTCGCGGCGCTCGGCCTGCCCATGGCCGCTCCGTTCACGCGCTGGATGGGATCGCGGCCGACACTGCCGGACTATCTGCCCGCGATCGGCCGCTCGCGACACGCATCCAACTTGCTATACGCTTTCGGTCACCAGCATCTGGGTCTGACGCTGGCACCGATCACCGCCGACATCGTGACCGCTCTGGTCGCCGGGAAGGAACCGTTCATGCCGATTGCCCCATTCGACATCGCCCGTTTCGGAAGCCGCCGATGAGCGTGGGTGGATCGACGATTGCCGCCGAACTGGACGCATTGTCGCCGTGGCAGGATCAGGCGCCGCGAATCGGTGTCGGTGAGCGGCGGGAGCGGATCGCGCGAGCGGAGGCGGCGCTGGCGACGATCGGGGCCGACGCGCTGCTGGTGACTGCCGGGCCGAGCCTGCGTTATTTCACGGGCGTGTCGTGGTCGCCGACCGAGCGGCTGGTCGCACTGCTGATCCGGGCGGGGCGGGACCCGGCGATGATCTGCCCGGCTTTCGAAAAGGGCTCGCTCGACGCCGAGCTGGTCATCGATGCGGACGTGTTGCTGTGGGAGGAGCATGAGGACCCGGTGGCGCTGGTCGCCGACGCCGCCGGGCCGACCGCGACGATCGCGCTCGATCCGCTCCTGCCGTTCCTGATCACCGAACGCGTCCGCGCCCTGCGGGCGGTGACGAACGGTGCGCCGGTGATCGACGGACTACGGCGGATCAAGTCGCCTGCCGAACTGGCGCTGATGCGGCAGGCGATGGCGATGACGCTGGAGGTGCACCGCCGTGCGTCACGTATCCTGACGCCGGGTATCCGCGCCAGCACCGTCAAGCGCTTCATCGACGATGCGCACCGTGCGGTCGGCGCAGCGGGATCGACGTTCTGCGCGGTGCAGTTCGGCGTCGCTACCGCCTTCCCGCACGGGCTGCCAGGCGATCAGGTGCTGGAGGAGGGGCAGGTCGTGCTGGTCGATACCGGCTGCCTCGTCGACGGCTACCACAGCGACCTGACGCGCACCTACGCGTTCGGTGAGGTCGGTGCGGACGTTCGTGCGATGTGGGAACTGGAGCACCGCGCGCAGGCCGCGGCGTTCGCGGCGGTGCGACCCGGCGCGACATGCGAGAGCATCGACGCGGCCGCGCGGGCGGTGCTGGACGGGGGCGGGCTGGGGCCGGGCTATCGCCTGCCCGGGCTGCCGCATCGGACCGGGCACGGTATTGGGCTCGCGATCCACGAGCCCGCCTATCTCGTGCGCGGCGATAAGACCGTGCTGGCGCCGGGCATGTGTTTTTCGAACGAGCCGATGATCGTGGTGCCGGACCGCTACGGCATCCGGCTGGAGGATCACTTCCACGTCACCGACACGGGGGCCGAGTGGTTCACGCAGCCGCAGCCGTCGATCGACGCTCCGTTCGGCTGAAGCGTGCGCGCTTGCCTGCTCCTGCCCCGACGGGGTGGGAGCAGGATCCTCTACTTCTCCTCGTCCGGGTACGGCCCCTTGCCGCCCTCCGCGATCAGGCGGTCGATGCGGCGGTCGATTTCGGGGAGCGGCACCGATCCCAGTTCCAGCACCGCGTCGTGGAAGGCGCGGATGTTGAATTTCGGGCCGAGCGCTTTTTCCGCTTTCGCGCGGGCCGCCTGGATCGCGAGTTCGCCGGTGTAGTAGCTTACCGCCTGACCCGGCCACGCGATGTAGCGATCGACTTCGGTGCCGATCTCGTGGTCCGACAGCGCGGTATTGTCGTGGAAGAACGCGCGGGCCTGTTCGCGCGTCCAGCCCTTGGCGTGGATGCCGGTGTCGACCACCAGCCGCGCCGCGCGCCACATCTGGTAGCTGAGCATGCCGAAGCGATCGTAGGGGGTTTCGTACATCCCCATCTCCTCGCCCAAGGCCTCGCAATACAACGCCCAGCCTTCGCCGTATGCGGAGATGTAGGTATCGCGCCGGAACGCCGCCAGGTCCTTGTTCTCCATCGACAGCGGCATCTGGAACGCGTGGCCCGGCGC
Source organism: Sphingomonas sp. AC435 (assembly GCF_979253005.1). Classification (NCBI taxonomy): domain Bacteria; kingdom Pseudomonadati; phylum Pseudomonadota; class Alphaproteobacteria; order Sphingomonadales; family Sphingomonadaceae; genus Sphingomonas; species Sphingomonas sp. AC435. The sequence continues at coordinate 8,004 of NZ_CEEDCJ010000007.1, read as the reverse complement.
GCTTTCGTGCAGCGTCAGCGCCGGCATCGCGTAGAGCGCGCGGGCGGGCAGATTGTACGTGTTGACCAGATACACGCCCGGCCCGCCGCGCCCGGCGGTGTAGAAGGGGGCGATCGCCTCCGGCACCGGCTTGATCGCGAACCGCATGCGCGGCAGCCGGCCGAAATATTGCGACGCCTTGCCGTCGAAGGTCTTGGCGATCCACGCCGCCCGGTCGAGCAGGTCTTGCGCGGTCTTCGGATAGAAGCGCGGATCGGTGCGCAGGAACGTCAGGAAGGCGGGCAGGTCGCCCTCGAACTTCACCTCCCGCATCACGTCGAGCATCCGTGCGCGGATCTTCGCGACCTCCGCCAGCCCAATCGCGTGCACCTGTTCGGGCGTTTGGTTCAGCGTCGTGTATTCGGCGATCTTCGACTGGTAATAGGCACGCCCGTCCGGCAGCCCGTACGCGTCGAGAGCGGTGCGCGAACCGGGGATGTACTCGGTGCGCAAGAAGGCGAGCAGCTTCGCATGCGCGGGCACGACCGCCTCGCGGATCGCGGCGCTTCCCTGCGCGCGGAGTTGCGCCTGCGTCGCGGCGGGGATGATCGCCGGCATCGTCTTGAACGGTTCGTAGAAGGGCGACGCCTCCGGGCTGCCGGCCTCCGCCACCTTCGCGACATCGGCGTCGCGTCCCTCCAGCGTGATCCGCGCCTGGGTGAACCCGCGCTTCACGCCGGCGCGCATGTTGCCGATCTGCTGGTCGTAGTAGCGAGGGATGTCGCGCAGCATCGCGATGTAGTCGCGGTATGCCTTTTCGGTCTTCAGCGTGTCGCGGGTGGAGGACTGGACCTCTCCCCAGAAGCTGCTGTCGGCGTTCAGCGGCTTTTCGTATTCGTGGAAGCGCTGTTCGGCGAGCAACCCGTCGATCTGCGCCTTGTAGACAGCGTAGTTGACGCGCTCTTTCGGCGACAGCGCCTTGGGATCGATCGCGCGCAGCGCCGCCGCAGTCTTCGTCCAGCGGTCTAGCTTGGCCGCCTGCGCGGTGGGGCCGACATCGGGCAGGCGCATGGCGGGAGCATTCGGGTTCTCCTCCCCCGCCGGCTCCTGCTGCTGACGCCAAGCATATTCGGCGGTGTAGAGTGTCCTGAGTCGGGCGTCTGCGCTGGTCGCGGCGGGCTCCGCGGCATGGCCGGCGGAGGCGAGCAGGAGCGCCAGAAGGATGCCGTGTCTCACGCTGCGTCTCCCAAATTCATGATGTCGGCGTACAGCGCACGTGGAACGATGACGCCGTCCGCCTCGCTGACCGCACGCGCGGCGTAGCGGCGAGCGGACGGGAGGCGGGCGCCCTGGTCCTCGATCGAGGAAAACATCGCTTCGGCGCGGGCCATATGCTCTGCGACGGCATCGCCGAGAAACCCGGCGGGATCGATCGCGAGGATCAGTTCGCCGCCCATCGGCGAGCCGCCGCGGGCGCCGTCGGCGGCGATCGAGTCGGCGCTGGTCATTTCCCCGATCAGCGGCCCGGCGAGCAGTTCGACCATTGCCGCCAGCGCCGATCCCTTGTGTCCGCCGAACGTCCGCATCGCACCGTCTAGAACTGCCGCGGCATCGGTCGTCGGCTGACCGGCGGCGTCATAGCCCCAATCGTCCGGCACCGGCTTGCCAGCGCGGCGGTGAAGCTCGATCTCACCGCGGGCCACTGCGCTGGTCGCGAAGTCGAACGCGAACGGATGCGCCCCCGGCCGCGGCCAGCCGAACGCGATGGGGTTGGTGCCGAACACCGGTTTCGTACCACCAGCGGGCGCGACCCAGGCGTGGCTCGGCGTGAAGGCCAGGGCGGCCAGACCCTGTGTGGCGATCGCCTCGACCTCCGGCCACAGCGCCGCGAAGTGCACCACGTTCGTCAGCGCCAGTGCGGCGATGCCGTGAGTCCGCGTTGCCTCGACCAGCGCCGGCAATCCGCGGGCGAACGCCAGTTGTGCGAAGCCGCCGCCGCCATCGACGCGGACCAGTGCGGAACGCGGGCGATCGACGACCGGCACCGCGTCGGGCACCACGACCCCCGCCTTCAGACTCTTCACCGCGACCAGCAAACGGTAGATCCCGTGGCTGGCGCATCCGTCACGCTCGCCCGCGACCATCGTCTCCGCGACGGCGTCGGCGTGATCGCCGGCAAGGCCGGCGGCACGCAGCTTCCTTCGGGCGAGTGCGCGCACCTCCGCCAGCGTCATCCGTATGCCGTCGCTCATACGGTCACGCCCGGCTTGACGGTGTAGAGGCGTACGCCGAAGACCGGCCCGGCACTGCTGCGGTCGTGTGGCAGGAACCTGACCTTCACTTGCGCCCTGCCGCGGGTCAGCCCCTCGGGCAGCGGATAATCGACGTCGAAGAACTGTCCCGGCTTGTCCGCATTCAAGGTCTGCGTCGCGACCTTCACGTTATCGACCAGGATGTCGAAGGTCCGCGACCGCTCGTCGCCCCAGTAGGTCGCTTGCAGCACCAGTGGGCCGGATTTCGTCTTCATCGCGAACTCGAAATAGCCACCCGACCGCGCATCGCGGCCGTTCCGCCCGCGATACGCCACGGGGTAGGAAATTTCGGAAGTCAGTCCGTGGTCGCGCTCCGGCTGCATCTCGCCGAGGAACATCGTGTCGACCGAGCGCGCGGCGATATCCTTCAGCCGCGCCTGCTCGGCGGTGAACGTCGCTTCCTGTCGCATCCAGGCGGCATCGCTGAACCGCTTGAAGTACACCGCGCTCTGGCGCTGATATTGTTTGTAGAAGGGCACGAACTCCAGATCGGCCGGTCGCCCGATCCCCCGCGTCGCATAGCGGCCGGGCGCGGCGGCGGGCGTAAAGGCGGCCAGCAGGTCGCTGCCGACCAGCGCCGGATCAGCCTTGTCCCACTTCACGCTGGCGGGGCCGAGATCGGCGGCCATCACCATCGGTCCCCGGAGGATCGCGATCGTGTCCGCGTCACCCGAGGCTTCCTCGATCCGAAGCTCCAGCGGCAGCGTGATCGCGACGGTGTCCCCCGCGATCCAACGCCGATCGATGATCGCATAGCCGCGCTGGAACACGGGTGTCACCGCGCTGCCATTGACCGTCACTGCCGCCTTGCCCGCTGCCCAGCCGGGCACCCGCAAAGCGACCGGAAAGCGGCCGGCCTTCACGCGGGTGAACGTCAGCCGCGACTCCGGCTCGAACGGATACCGGGTGTCGAGCGTCAGCTTCGCCTTGCGCCGCCCCCAGTCGGCATCGGCGGGGATGTAGAGGTTGACGATCAGTCCGCCCGCATCGTCCTCCCAGAAGATCGACTCGCCGTGCTTGGCGTGGCTTTCCATGCCGGACCCGACGCAGCACCAGAAGGCGTCGTCCTTGACCGTGGAATATTCGCGCGGCGCGCCGGTCATCAGCGGCGTCATATAGGTGAAGCCGCCGGTCGACGGGTCCTGCGCGGACATCACGTGGTTCAGATGCGCGCGCTCGTAATAGTCGAACAGGGCCCCGTCCGGCTGCCAGCCATAGAGATGCCGCGTCAGCTTCAGCATGTTGTAGGTGTTGCAATGCTCGCACGTCTGCTCGGTGATGTGCTGGGCGATCGTGTCCGGCGCGGTAAAATACTCGCGGTCGGCATTGCCGCCGATCACGTAGCTGTGATGCCCGGTCACCCGCTCCCAGAAGAACGTCGCGGCGGTGCGATCCTTCTCCTCGCCGGTCAGTTCGTACAGGCGGGCGAGGCCGATCAGTTTGGGCACCTGCGTGTTGGCGTGGAAGTTCGCCAGCTTATCCTCGCGCGAAGCGAGCGGGTCGAGCACGCGACGGTCGTACAGTTTGCGCGCCATCGCCAGCCAGCGCCGGTCACCGGTGCGCGCGTACAGCTCGGCGTAGCTCTCGTTCAGCCCACCATATTCGCAGCCCAGCACTTCCTGCGTCTGCGCATCGTCGAGCGCGGCGAACACCCGCTCGAAATAGCCGGCGAGGCCGACCAGCACTGTCATCGCCTGTGCATTGCCCCAGCCGGCATGCACGTCGAGCAGCCCCGCGAACAGCTTGTGCACGGTATAGAGCGGCGACCACGCGCCGTTCAGGTCGAAGCCGCCCGATTTGATCTGGCCCTTCATGAGCTCCGGGAAGATCTCTTCCCCGTCGACGATCGTGCCATCCTTTCGCTTGCGGCCGAGCGCACCGACATAGCCGGTTCCGCGCTTCGCCTGAGCCTCCGCCAGTTCCGTGACGATGTAGTCGGCGCGTTGGCGCATCTCGCCGTCGCCGGTCTGCTCCCAGGTCTGGACCAGCGCGGTCAGGTAATGGCCCAGCGTATGACCGGCGATCGTGTCGCTCTCCCACCCGCCATAGAGCTCCGCTTTCGGTTCGAGACCGGCGTATTTGCGGAAGTTGTGCAACAGGCGATTGGGGCTGAGCCGGTGCAGGTACAGCCGGTTGACCTCGACCGCCGTGGCATAGTCGGACGGACGCAACCGGACTGCGGCCAGCGGAAAGGGTTTGGCCGAATGGCCGGTCGTTGCCGCCAGCACCGTCTGAGGCATGATCCATGCCGACGCGGCCGCCCCCAGCATCAACTCCCGGCGATCGATCGGCATCTTGTTCTCCTGACACGATCTTATATCGTATAAGATCGTCGGGCGGGTCAACCGTCTCGTTCAGCCGATCCTGCTGACGATCGGTCAGGGCGTGCCACTCTCCGCCAGACGCGCGGCGATGAGCTTCTTCAACTGGATCTTGATCGACTGGCCAGCGGTTTCGGGCTCGACCGAGTCATAGCCCTCGTTCCGAAGCTGCGTCCTGATTTCCGCGACCGATCGGGCGGTGCCGGTGCGCGCAATCGAGAGCGCCCGTTCCACGGTCGAGCGGCCATTGCCGGTATCGCTCATGCTGTGCAGCCTTGTCGTTTACCGGCGATCAACGGGTGTCGACGGGCCGGAAATGGGATATGTCGACGGTCTAACCGCGTTCCGCCGATCCGACCAGACGGGACGCGCCCTGAACCCGATCGGACCGGCTGCGTTGACGAGCCATGACAAGGGTTACGGATCGAGCCGCGAGCGGAGCCTCGCCGCGTCAGCGCGCACGACTGACCATCAAGGCCGGACGGCGGGCGCGATTGACACTCGACGTGACGATGACGCGCGGCGGCATAGTGGCGGTTGGCGGTCTCGTCGCCGCGATCCTGTTGTCGACGGCCGTCCTCGTCGGTGTCGCCGGTCGCGCGGGGCACGATCAGCGTCGGAAGCCCGGCGTCTAGCGTGACAGCACGGCGAAGCCGATGAACATCGCGCGGAGCCACATATCGGTGACGCCGGCGACGTTGAGCGCCATCTGCGCCTTGTAGTCACCCTTGGAAACGAGACCGGGATCGCGATAGTCCATCGACCAGGAGCCGAACTGGCGATGTTCGATAGGCTCATCGGCGACGGTGACGACGTCGCAGTGGCGATCGTCCAGTGCGATCCGGGCGTAGCAGGCCCGGACGGCGTCCGCCTCGCCTTCGAGCGCTTGCAGAAAACGCGTGCCATCCGCCAGCAGCAGGCCGGTGATGCCGTCGGAGCCGTTGCGGACGCGGGATACGGTCAGGATGCCGTCGAGATCGACGTCCCCCGATAGCGCCGCACGGCTCATGTAGCAGATCCGGCGCATCAATCCCCCGCGGCCAACGGCGCGCGGCATGGACGGATCGGTGCGTCATCCGCAAGAACATCGCTCAATCGCGTTCGCGGGCAAGGAAGGCGCTCCGCCCGTCCCGTAGTGACTCAAGCAAGGCGGAGCGCCGAGCGACACCGCAGGATACTGGCGGGCTGCTCTGCGATTCGCTCTAGCCGTCAAACCTTAACGGAGCGGTCATCGTCGTCGCCCCCATCGGACAGGATGTCCTCTGCCATTAAGCGTGCGCCGCTGCGCGAGAGGACACCTGGTTTTTTCAGAATCGGAGTTTGCACAAGCCTGCGCCGATCTTGATCTGAAAGGTTGATCGGGCCCCAGCCGGGCTGGGCTGCGGCCTTGCTCCGGCTGCTACGACAAGCGAGTCAGCACCAATCAATGTGGAGAGCGGGTTCACTGCTTTTCGGAGCGACTAGACGATAGTGGACATCCCATGCGTCGAGGTCGCAGTAGCTCCCATTCACAAGCAGCTGTGTGCTTCTTCGTCGCTTGAGCTTCGCTGCATCGTAGTCTTCTCCGAACGGCGTGGTCGCGCGGCTGGTGATCGGGGCGGGTTACTGGAGGTCGCGGTTTTCGTCGGTCCGGCTGCCGGCGCCGATTGCTGGAGACGGTGTGACCGCGCTGAAGCAGATCCTGGAGGACTTCGATCTTGCCCAGGCGATCGAGCAGGTCGACCTGCCCGGGCTCACCGCTGGTGCCAAGCGGATGCTTGAATGGCAGGCCGGAGCCGCCGCTGTCACCGCCAAGCAGGGATTGGAGCGCGCGGTCCGGCAGGACCGCCGCTCCCAGATCCGCCGCAATCTCCGTCGCGGTCAGCGGCGAACCTCCTGGGACGCCAATCTGATCATGACCGGCGGCAAGCCGGTCGCTGTCTGGGCACCGTTCAGGACTCGGCAGGTTGGACCCAAGTCACGGATGGTTGACCTGGATGGCCGCGAGGCGGTCCAGGTGGTCGTCGAATGCTAATTGGCTGGAGATTGGACGTGGGAAATGCCACACGTCTCTACTGCGATTGAGGTGAAGGGCTATACAGACAGATCAGCTCCTCGCCGAAACGGCGGATTTGCTCCGCAGTCGGGCAGCGCAGCGGACGGAGGACGCCGAGGTGCGCGCGCCCGACTTCTGCCTGCTCGACTTTCTCGACACTCGTGAGAACGGCATCTCGCGCATCCTCGCGAATCTGCTCGACCCTTACGGCAGTCACGGCCAGGGCGCCCGATTTCTCGAGACATTCATCAAATGGGTCGGGCTCGACGGCAGCTGGGTCGCGGGCGCCCGCTCGGCGAAGGTCTACACCGAGATGCCGACCGCGTCCGGCAAGGGTCGGGGCTTCATCGACATCCTCGTGAGGATCGGCGGGCGCGCGTTAGCGATCGAGAACAAGCCGGATGCGACCGACCAGCCGCTGCAGGTGGCCCGGTATCTGGACGACCTCGCACATCACTGCCGCGACGGGCACTGCCTAGTGTATCTCTCTGGCTCCGGCGACGGGCCAACGGCGGCATCGATCGAGCCCGCCAGGGCCAGCAGGGAGGTAGAGGCCGGAAATCTCGTTCTGACCGGCTATCCGGCGCTGATCGAGTGGTTGGAGGCGTGCATGCCCGCCAGCCGAGCCCCGGCGGTCTCGGCGATGCTGGAGGGGCTTGTGCGCCATATCGGCAAGCGCTTCATGGGAACGGACGACGTGCAGGAGCAATCTGACCTCATCACACTGGTGGTACGGGACCGTGACGCGCTAGAGCCGGCGCTCGCGATCGTCGAAGCCGGAGACGCTATTCGCGCCCGCCTTATTGAGGGAGTTGTGACTTCGGTGACCGCCGAGGCCCGCAGGCGAGGCTGGCATGTCGGCCGCTCGGACCTCGGACCGGTCAAGTACAGCGCGATGACCATCCGCTTCGGGGCCAAATCCAGCCTGGGGTTCGGCCTCGCGGCCAGTACCGCGAGCTACGGCTGGTTTTACTATGGTCTTAATAGCGTCGACGGCGTGAGGCTGCCAGCCGGACTCAAGGGAGCCATGAAGGGGCTTCTCGGAGCGCCGAAGTCGGCGAAGGCGTGGCCGGCATGGAAGCTGGTCGGCCCCAACGACCGTTATTTTCCTCTTGCCACCCATGCCGATCGCGCGTTCTGGCTCGCTGCCCAAGACGGCAGTCTCGCCGCCATGGTGATCGACTTCGCCGACGCGGTGGAGAAGCGGCTGCGTGCCGATCGGCTGCTGACAGCGGTGCGGTCTCGCTGAATAACGGAATGGTTGGTTTGGAGCGAAATGTCTAGGGTCAGGACTCGTTGATCACAGCCAGAAGATGACGGTGGCAGCGAGGGCCACGGCGGAGAAGAAGGCGGTTGG